>CAJVXH010000188.1 GCA_913009835.1 uncultured bacterium | reverse complement strand
CCTACACGACGCTCTTCCGATCTTTGAGTTGCCTCCAGACCGTGGGATGATTGTTGATCGTCGTGGTCGTCCTCTGGTGGAAAATCTCGAGAATTTCGGATTGATCAATGTTCGCCCGTCTCAGGTGCGGGATGCCTCGATGACAGCTCAGCGTCTCGCTGATGAACTGGGCATCAGCGAACGAGCGGTGGCTGCAAAGCTGGAATCTGGGGCTTCACTCATCCGGATAGCGCGTCAGGTTTTGCCCTCGACAACTAATCGTATAGAGGCCATGAATCTTCCGGGTGTGGAAATCGTTCGTCAGACCAAGCGTTCCTATCCGTACGGTTCCACAGCCAGTCAAGTGTTAGGTCATGTCAATGTGGACAATGTTGGCAATGCCGGTATTGAGAAGTTGTACCAGAAAACTCTGGCTGGACATCCCGGTCAGGCGGTCATGCAAATGGATGCCCGTGGTAGCAGTCGTTTCGATCCAGACTATCCCCGTGAGGAGCCATTGCATGGCGGGCGTGTCACTCTCGCTATTGACATAGACGCTCAAGCTATTGCGGAAGAGGAACTGGCTGTTGGGATAGCCGCCAACGAAGCCACCGGCGGGATGGTTGTCATAACCCGTCCACAGACTGGCGAGGTGCTGGCGATCGCGTCCTGGCCGGATTATGACCCGAATAATCCGTCCGAAGGACCAGTTGAGAACCAGAAGAATCGTGCCATAACCGATGTATACGAACCGGGCAGCACCTTCAAGATCGTCACTTTCACGGCAGTGCTGGAACGTGATCTCATCAATCTCGATGAGATGATTGACCTTGAGGAAGGCCGCTGGCACGTGGCTGACCGGATCATCCGCGATTCTCATCGGAACGATTCGCTCTCAGTTCGACAGGGTTTTGCCAAGTCGAGCAACATCCTGACTGGCAAATTGGCTGAGCGGATGTCCAAGAGTGAGTTTTACACGGTGATGCGCGACTTCGGATTCGGGCAGAAGACTGGGATTGATTTCATCGGCGAAGTTCGCGGCATTCTTCCAACTCCCCGGCATTGGTCTGGAGTGTCCCAGGCAAATATGGCTATGGGTCAGGGTGTTGCGGTTACAGCGCTGCAATTGGCGATGGCATATGGCGCAGTTGCCAACAACGGCTGGTTGCTTCGTCCCATCCTGATCACCTCAACTCAGGAACCGGATGGCACATATACCCGCACTCAGCCAGTGCGTGTACGTCGGGTGATGATGCCTTCGTCCGCGCGCATCCTCCGCAAGCTGATGGTGGAAGCGGTCGAAGACGGAACTGGTGGAAATGCGATAATTGCTGGTGTGAGCGTTGCGGGAAAGACGGGAACAGCTCAGAAGCCCGATCCGATCAACGGCGGCTACATGTCTGGTCAGCACTTCGTGAGTTCATTTTGCGGATTCCTCCCGGCTGAGAATCCGGAGTGGTTGGCGTTGGTCGTCATCGACGATCCGCAGGGTGATCGCTACTACGGCGGCAGTGTTGCGGGGCCGGTATTTCGCAAGATCATGCAGCGTCTGCTGGTCACTCTTCCGCAGTCAGAACAGATGTTTGCTCTGGATGAATACGATGACCCGCGTGCGCTGTCGGATGGGCGTGTTCTGGCGCCGAACGTGCTGGCCTTCTCACCCGATGAGGCTGGAGAGAAGCTGGATGATTGTGGTCTGAAGACAGAATTGGTTGGCGTTGGTGACATCGTAATCGCGCAGAACCATCATGCGGGTAGCATGCTGAATGTGGGCGACTCAATGGAATTGACACTGGGTGCATACGTTGATTCTGGCACCTTGACCGTTCCGGAGCTGCGTCAAAAGAACCTCCGTCTGGCGTTGGCAGAATTGACCAGCCGCGGTTTGCTCCCGGCAGTTGAGGGTGCTGGGGTGGTGGTCCGTCAAGATCCTTCAGCGGGAACGGTAGTTCCGATGGGTACGCGGGTGAATCTGATCGCTGAACCGATTCTGGAGGCGACCCAATGACACTTTCGGATCTGGTCAACAGCCTTCCCGATGCGACGCTCACAGGCGATGGATCAGCTGATATCAGCGGTGTCAAGTACAACTCGCTGCGTGTGGTAGAGGGCGATCTGTATTGCGCGCTGGTCGGGCGATCAGCAGATGGTAACAAGTTCATCCCGCAGGCGCTTGAGAATGGTGCGGCAGCGATCCTGACGGATCAGATGGGCGGAGTCCCTGAAGGTGTTCCGGCGATCCTGGTGGATGATGCACGAACAGGGATGGTACTGATTGCCCATGAGTTCTTTGATAAGCCGACACACAACATGCTTCTGGCGGGAATCACCGGTACCAACGGAAAGACTACCTGCAATCACATCCTTCAGTCGATATTTGACGCTTGCGGACATAAGACCGGTCGCATCGGAACAACTGGTTGGGAGTTTGCGGGTGTGGGCAGAGAACTTGAGCGGACTACACCTGAAGCGCCGGATCTGTTGAAGTTACTCGCCCAGATGCGTAATCACGGAGCGGATGCTGCGGTGCTTGAGGTGACGTCTATTGCGATGCCGATGAAGCGCGTCGAGGGGTTCGATTTCGATGCTGGTATGTTCACCAACCTCAGCCTGGATCATCTCGATCTGCATGGAACGATGGAGGAATACTTCGAGGCTAAGAAGGATTTCTTCAGAATGCTGTCACCTGATGCGGTTGCGGTGGCAAATGCTGACGATGACTATGGCAGCTCCATCCTCGAGGGCATCTCAGCCAGTACCTGGACCTATGGTTTCAACCATGCCGCTGACATTCATGGTGAAATAATCGAGGAGTCTGCGGCAGGAATAAAGATACGAGTCACTGACAAGGCAGGATCGTTCGATCTGACAACGCCCTATATCGGTCGCTTCAACGCCTCAAACGTTCTCGGCTGTGTCGCGTTGGCGCTGGCTTTGGGTATGGATCGCGACGCAATAATCAGGGGTGTTGCGAACGCGCCGCAGGTGCGTGGACGAATGGAGCGTTTGCAGTTGGAAGGCGACGTGACGGCGGTGATCGATTACGCCCACACTCCTGATGCGCTTCAGCGAGCACTCGAAGCGCTTCGTCCGATGACACGCAGCCGTTTGATCGTGGTGATAGGTGCTGGTGGCAACCGTGATGCTACCAAGCGTCCGATCATGGGACGTATGGCCTCCGAGGGATCGGATCTGGTTGTGATTACCAACGACAATCCACGCTTCGAGGATCCGGAGATGATAGTACGTCAGATTCGGGTGGGCGCCAGCCAGAAATCAATGGTGATAGTGAACCGTCGGCAGGCGATTGAAACTGCTCTTGAGCTGTCGAATGCAGGCGATGTGATCCTGATTGCGGGAAAAGGTCACGAGACCTATCAGGACATCGAAGGTGTGAAGCATCCATTTGATGACCGTGAAGAGGTTCTCAAGCTGCGGGGGTTGGCATGTTGATCAGTCCCGAAATGCTCGAGCGCGCGGGAATCAAGGTTGAAGGC
Source organism: uncultured bacterium (assembly GCA_913009835.1). Classification (GTDB taxonomy): domain Bacteria; phylum Electryoneota; class Electryoneia; order Electryoneales; family Electryoneaceae; genus BMS3BBIN04. Next base: position 2,650 of record CAJVXH010000188.1, on the reverse strand, counting down.
AAATGGGATGAGTGGCTTCCAGCGGTGCGCATCGATTCGCGTTTGATTGAAAAAGGTGATTTGTTCTGGGCGTTGAAGGGTGAAAACGTTGACGGCAACGATTTTGTCCCCCGTGCATTTGAGTCGGGGGCTCAAATTGCGGCTGTCAGCGAGGACTGGGCGACACAGAACGCTGGCAATTTGCCTGAGAAGACAGTTCTGTTCACTATGCCTGACACTCTGGTTGGGATGCAACGGTTGGCGATGGAAGTTCGACGTTCCATCGGTGCCAGCACGATTGCCTTAACCGGTTCCAACGGTAAGTCCATGACCAAGGAGTTGCTGGCGGCATCGCTCAGTGCAATAGGGGTAACAACCGCCACCCGTGGCAATTTGAATAATCATCTCGGGCTTCCGTTGACCATTCTGAACGCGACAGGAGATGAAGCATTCCTGGTTCTTGAGATGGGTGCGAATCATGTTGGTGAGATTGACCTCCTCTGCCAGATCGCTCATCCGGAAATTGGATTGATCACCAACATCGGGGACGCGCATGTCGGTGAGTTTGGTGGGTTCGAGGCGTTGCAGAAGGCGAAGGGCGAGCTGTTTGAGTCTATCAAGGATGATGGGCTGGCAATTGTCAATCTCGATGATGATCGGGTGGTTGAACTTGCGACGAATGTGAAGCGTAAGTCTGGCTATACACTGGGACTTAGACATATACCCAGCGACTGGACAAATCCCATCTATTTCGGTGAGATCATCAGTCAAGATGAGTGGTCACGTGTCACGATGAACATTGAAGGTGAGCAAGTCAAACTTCAGTTGGTAGGGGCGCATTGGGCGAGGGCGGCGTTGGCGGCTGTTGCGGTGGCGATGGAATCCGGTGGAGATGCTGATGCAGTGGTTCCGGCGTTGGCTACGGTGGAAGCATTACCGGGGCGGGGCAACATAATCGAGTTGGGTGAGGGTGTTCAACTGCTCAATGACAGCTACAACGCGAATGTCGCTTCTATTGAAGCCGCACTGCTGACATTGTCACGTCGCGAGGGGAAGAAGATTGCGGTTATAGGCGACGTGATGGAGTTGGGTGAGTTCGAGGAGGATGAACACCGTCGGATCGGACGAATACCCGAAATGGAGCAGATGGATCACTTGGTATTTGTGGGTGAAAGGATGAGTTGGGCGGCGGAAGAGACGTCGTTTTTGGGACATCCATCCGTGCGCAGCTTCATTGAAGCGGACATGGTTGAGATCGCTGAATATGTAAATACGCTTCTCGAACCGGGTGCAGGAGTGCTGGTCAAGGGGTCGCGCAAGGTTGGTTTGGAACGGGTTGTGGATGCCATTCGGAAGATGAGGTAATGGACGAAGGAAGAGGTTGATGGACTCGATGTACTCGACTGATGAAATCCGTGATGCTAACGCGCTGGTGCTGGGTGCAAGCCGTAGTGGTATGGCGGCTGCACGCTTGCTGAAGAGTGCGGGGGCATCCGTATATGTCAGTGAGATCCGTCCCCTGGATGCTGTTGAGACAGCCGCCATCGAGTTTGACCGACTGGGTATAGAATTTGAGACCGGGGGTCACAAGCTGAATGGTTTCCCTGTTCCCGATTTCGCTGTCGTCAGTCCGGGAATTCCGACAAATGCGCCCATCGTCCATCAGTTGCGTAAGCAGGGACGTCCGGTTGTCAGCGAGGTGGAAGTCGCCAGCTGGTTTTATGTGGGCACTCTGATCGCGATTACCGGAAGCAATGGCAAGACGACTGTCACCCGTTGGATTGAACACATACTGCGTCAGGCAAATTTGAACGCTGTCGCCTGTGGAAATATCGGTTATCCGTTCTGTGACATGGTCGCCGAGAAGACGAAGGTCACTCATGCGGTCGTTGAGGTTTCCAGTTTTCAATTAGAAACGGTGACCTCATTTCGGCCTCACATATCGATTCTGACAAATATCAGCCCGGATCATCTTGAAAGACACGGCGACATCGAGTCTTACGCCGGGGCCAAGGCGAGAGTTTGGATGAATCAGCAGAAGGACGACTTCGCAATTCTTCCGACCGGTGATGAGCTGATCGCATCCATTTCGCTGTCGATTCGTCCCCAAGTGATCCATGTCTCTCTGGATCGTCTGCCAAAGATGGGCGCTGGGGTGGAAGATGGGGAAATCCGCTTGCAGTTGGGTGGGAAGGTGGAGAGCATCATCAGGGTTGACGAACTCTCGATTCCGGGTCGTCATAATACGGCCAATGCGCTGTGTGCTTCGGCAGCGTGTCGTCTTCTGAAACTCACGCCGGACGAGATCCGTTCCGGCCTGGCGAGTTTTCCGGGTGTCCCGCATCGGTTGGAGGTGGTGAAAAATGGCGACCGTTTGTGGATTAACGACAGCAAGGCGACGAATGTTGACAGCTTACGTGTGGCGCTTGAGGCTGTGCGTGGGCCGGTGATTTTGATCGCTGGTGGACGAGATAAGGGTGCGTCTTACGAGTCGTTACGAGATTTGGTTAAGGAAAAGGTTGAAGGTCTGCTTCTCATTGGCAGATCGGAAGAGCACACGTCTGAACTCCAGTCACACTGATATATCTCGTATGCCGTCTTCTGCTTGAAAAAAAAAAACAAAAAATAATAAAACAAAAAAAAAAAGAGAAAACGTATCAAATAAAGAATC
>CAJVXH010000187.1 GCA_913009835.1 uncultured bacterium | reverse complement strand
CTACGACGACACGCTACGTGCATTGATCCACCAGTTCAAATTCAACCAGATGCCCGATCTCGCACTCCCACTGGCGGAGAGATTCCGCATGCGACTCGAAGACATGGGATTCGTATTCTTCGATTCGATACTGGTACCCGTACCAGCGCATCCCGCACGTCGACGCGAACGTGGATACAACCCCGCCGCACTGCTGGCTCAAGAGTTAGCGAAACAAATCGATACGCCCTGTCAACCTCAATTAGCCACTCGTCTGAAACATTCAGCGCACCAGTCATCACTTCCCGACGACGCACGGAAGAAAACGCTGAAGGACGCGTTCCACTTTCAGCCACCTCCCGCCGATCAACCAGAGTCCACTCGATTAGTACTTGTCGATGATGTAGTTCACTCCGGACGTACTATCGGTCAGCTCGCACGTACCGCCCGCAAAGCCGGATGGAAGAATATCGATGCGGTTTGTTTCTGTGCTTGAGGCGGAAGGATCTCGTTGGATTTTCATGTCATCCCAGACATAAATGTCTGGGGCATGACACACACGTCATCCTGAATACAATGAAGGATCTCGGTGTTGACCTTCGATCAGCCGCGTTTGCGAGCAAACACGGGCCTGTTTTTCTCCCGACTCCAGAATCAGACAGGCGTGCGGAGTGAGTTCAGGAAGGATGTGCCACGCAAGGTGAAACCGCTGAGCGCGTTGATGGTTACTGCTACTTCGGTTCCCGGTGTCAAGACGCCCGGCACAACCACCATGTGACCAGCGAAAGTTCGTCCAATGCCCTCATTCGGATCACGCGGACTCGGGCCATCAATCAGCACATTTACAGTCCGTCCGATCAACGCCTGCCTGCGCGCGCGCCCCGACTCACGGACAATCTCATTGATCCGCATCAAACGTGATGTCTTCATATCCAGAGGGACATCGTCCTCATACTTCAGCGCGGCCTTGGTCCCCGGACGCACCGAGTACCTATACACGAACGCATCATCATAACCCACTTCACGTACCAGCTGCTCGGTCTGCGCGAAATCATCTTCTGTCTCGCCGGGGAATCCGACGATTATATCAGTGCTGATCAACAGGTCGGGAATCATCTCACGGGCCATTTTGACGAGATGCAGGTATTTCTCCGAGGTGTAACGCCGTCCCATCGCCTTCAATATGGCATCGCTCCCGGCCTGAACCGGAAGATGTAGTTCGGGGCAGATGGTGTCATGTTCGGCCATCGTGCGCAGCAACTCTTCCGAGCAATCCTTCGGGTGAGAAGTCAGGTAGCGCAGGCGTTTCAACCCCGATACTTCTGCCACTTGCGCCAGCAACTCGGGAAAGTTGCTACCGTCATGAGTGTAGCTGTTGACATTCTGCCCGAGCAATGTCAGCTGCACAAATCCCTGCTCAACTGCTTCATGCGCTTCGTGGAGGATGGATTCAACCGGACGGTGACGCTCCCGCCCGCGCGCCTTCGGCACCACACAGTAGGTGCAGAAATTGTTGCAGCCACGGGAGATAGTGATCCAGGCATTGATGCCCTCGCGACGGCTGGGCAAAATCTCATCATACAATTCGTCGCCCGGTGCCTCGGTGAGAATTTGCGGGCCGTTCTCAGCATCCTGTGCGAGCAATGAGGGCAAGGTTCGATATACATCCGGCCCGAGAATCCAGTCCAGGAATGGCAACTGCTGCTGCAGTTCTTTCGCAGCATGCTGAGAGAGACATCCCAGCACACCCACTCGTACCTGCCTTCCGGCTTCCTTCAACTTCCCGAAATGGCCAATATTGGAAATGGCTTTGGTTTCGGCGTGTTCACGTACCGCACAGGTATTCACCAACACCAGCTCCGCACGATCCGCAGACTCGACCCGGCGATACCCGTGTTCCTCAAGCAACGAGAACACAATCTCGCTGTCCACCAGGTTCATCTGGCAACCGTAGGTCTCGATGTAGACCGAGCCAGGGATCGGCGGATCGTATTTCTTATTGGAAGAACTCAACTATTTATCCTGTATCATACCCTGAAGAGGGCGGTCTCTTTCTGGAACACTCGCGCGGTGAGCATAATGCCCAACATGGCGTAGATCGTCGTCGAAAGCAGGGTTATCCCGATAAATGCCGGGTCGGACTGACCAGTGAGCAAACTTTCTACCGCCAATGAAACGTTCACTACCGGGGTCCAGGCGCTGCTCATGGTGCTCTCCGAACCGGGCATCATTGACATCATCGCCGGGAGGATGAGCAGGAATACCAACGGCTGGACATAGCTCTGAGCCTCACGGGTGCTCTTTGCGAACACACAAACGGTTAGCAATATCGATGAGAACAGAGCTGCCAAGGGCAGCATCATCGCCAACGCTCCCAGAAACGCGCCAGCATCCATCTGGACATTTAACTCCGTGCCCACAGACGCCCCCAGCCAGCTGGCGCCATAGACAACCGCGACCATCAACGATAGTACCGACAGAACTCCGGAAGTCACTGATGTCGTAAAGACCGCGAAAAACTTGCCGAAGACAATCTCCAAGCGACTGGCAGGACTGGCCAGTAGAGTCTCAAGAGTGCCACGTTCCTTCTCACCCGCCGTCATGTCGATAGCCGGATAGAGTGCGCCAGTAAAGGTAATCAATATCAAGATATAGGGCAGGAATGAGGCCAAGGCCATCAAGATCATCTGCTCGTCTGTGGCGAGATTCTCCTCGACGATCTCAAATGGGGTGATCACGGATTCCGGCACGTTATAAGCCACCATCCGTTCCTCAATCATCTCATCGCTCAAATCCTCAAGACTGCGGGTGATTCGTCCAGCAGCAATATTTGATTTCTCCCGGTCCTCACGGAATAACACTGTCACACTAGGTATCAGTGAGGTACTATCCACATTATCTTCCGGAAACACGACCGCCGCCTGGATCTCGTTTGTCTCAATACGGGCGCGGATCGTATCCAGAGGGAGATGTGTCAGATCGACCAGGGTAACCTGGTCAGATTCAGCGATGGCATTCTCGAGACGGGATGACCGTTCAGGGTGAACCGTCCCTATTACAAGTTCCTTCTCCTGCAACGATTTCATCGCCGAGGCAGCAACCAATCCGCCACCAATCATCAACACTGGCATCAGTAGAATCGGCACCACAATCATCGAGATCAAGGTGCGCTTATCTCGAATGATGTCCAACAATTCCTTGCGCCAAACCGCGCTGACCTTGCTCAGACGTACGCTCACCATCAAATATCTCCCTGGAGATCGTAGAGCTCTATCTTGCAGGATGCTTACACTCGAACCGAGTCCCACACTTTCGCCACCTTCTTGTTGGGTGGAATGACTGAATCGCCCAACATCGACAATTCATCAGGCAAGCGCGCACCCGGAATCTTCATGAACTGATACGCCGGAAGCAACATCGCCAGCTGGGTAAGATAGTCACCAGTCGGCGACTTTGAGAATTTCGGTGTGGATTCCGGATAGATGTAGATAACACGAGCCTGTACCAGGTCCATCACATCATCCGGGATATCATCGTAGAGCGGCTTCTTGTATGGGTTGGCGGCATGGACTTCGTAACTCTTTCGCAAACCCAACCCCTTCGCATATCGAGTCCATAAATCGTGATGATCTATCAGATTGCGGCGCCACACTTCCATATCTTCCTTCTTCTCACCGCAAACTGAGACCACCCCAGACCAGCCATGACGGCTGATCGCAGCCATTAACTCGGCAGGCTTGTCCACCCACTTTATCCAGACATGCTCCTTATATGGAACCTTGTCCTTCGTAAAACGGATGTCCCGATTGATTCTGGATATTTTCGGCTCAGGGATATCCGTTAAAAGCATTGACAGTGGATGCTCGAGATCGTCACGCAAGGCCTTGAATGGTTCCCGCAAGACTTCAGCATACCGCTCACGGTTGGCATCAAACCAAGCCTTGTTGTTGTTATCCCACAACTCCGCCATGAATTGGATTGCGTCGTCATTGATCACTGCCACTGAATTCCTCCAGACCTTATTATGATCTACGATAACCAAGATCGAGGAAGTTACGATGCAAAAGGGCGAACCGCTTAAGTTCGCCCTCAGATCATTTCCTGCTTCGAGTTCAAAACCAATCACTTGAGAACAACGAGTTTCGTCGAAATTGACTGCGTACCGATTGTGCCTGCCAGGAAATACATGCCGGATGACAAATCACCAGCGTTGATCGTGATTTCGTGCTGCCCGCGATTCAAACGTCCGCTGAACACTTCGGTAACTTCCTGACCGAGCAGGTTCATCACTCTCAAGCTGACAACATCAGTCTGTGCGAGTTGAATAGTGACTGTAGTTGCCGCGTTGAACGGATTCGGTGAAATAGCGACAGATGACACCGTCGGGATCAGGACAGCTTCGTCTTCATCCTCGCTCACGATAGATCCAGATCCCTGCCACTGATCGGGGTCAAATACGAACTCGCCTGATGTCGCACCCGCTTTGGAGAATGTGAAGGAGTCGCTGATCTGGAGGTTGGGATTACCCATGTAACCGACATGCCCCACAAATGAATATGTCCCAGTCGGCGCTGCGCCGGGCACATCCTGAGTCAAGCCGGTGGCTGTCTGATCCATGAATGGCGCCAGATTGAAGGTGAGCTCGAACAGTGGACCGACTTCGGTCTGATTGGGCATTATCACCGTCGTCCAATACGACACTCCCGGGAAGCTGCCGCCAACCACGCTCAGCAAATGGGCGTCATAGATGACAGTTCCACCTTCGGCAGGAATTTCAGTCATCTGGGGTATAAGGGTCAGGGTAACCGGGTCCGGGTTCGGACTTCCTACCTGCGAGTAGAGCATGATCGTGTCGGAATAGTAAGCCGCACCGAGCACATCCGGATCGCCATCCTGGTCCACATCATCAACCCAGATGCCGCTGGCGTAATCCATCGTGTTGTCGATGGTGTGCTGCGTCCAGGTTCCCCCGTCCTGCTCGAACCAGGCGAACTCGTCTGCGAATACTGCCGCGGCGACGACATCCATATCGCCATCCATATCGAGGTCGACCGGGTGGACATCATCCGCACCGTCAAAAGTCGTCGTGATGTAATGCATCGGCCAGGTGCCAGGTTCATTTTCCCACCACGCTATATCGTCGCTACGGGAAGTAGCGACAATATCGAGCATGCCGTCATTGTTCATGTCCGCGATCTTTATCGCACGGGAGGAACTGAAGCTCTCGTGGAGCATGTTCAACGTCCATGATCCCGCATCATTCGAGTACCAACCAATGTCGCCGCTGGCGTTTCCGCAGACAGCGATGTCAAGATCGCCGTCGCCGTCAATGTCACCGCTATCAAGGTTGCAAGCACCCGAGAACGATCCGATGATATGGGACGGCCAATTGGTCGCCTCGCCGATGTTCTCCAACCAGGCAACCTCATTACCGCTCTCCCAGCAAACAGCCATATCTAAGTCACCATCGCCGTCAAAATCACCAGCGACGACATGACGAGCACCGCCATACGTGGTCAACTCATGAAGAGTGAAGTTGCCGACGCCGTCATTCTCGAACCAGCAGACATTATCGACTGTGGCCGGTGATCCGCAGATGTCGATGTCGCCGTCGCCGTCCATGTCACCAGTGTCCAAACCTGTCGCCCAGTACATCTCACCGAGAAAGTGATACGTCCACCCTGCTCCGGTGTTCTCCCACCAGGCAAACTGATCGGAAGTCTCCGCCGCTCCGACGATGTCTATATCACCGTCACCATCGAGATCGGCGGTGCGCACATTCAACGCACCCTCGAAACCACTTCCAACCGTGATCGTCTCAAACTCAACCTGCGCCAGCAATGTCATCGGTAACATCATCAGCAGCAGCAAACACCAAGCGCTCACTCTCATCTCTCACCTCTCCCGTTTCTGAAACACCATGTGGTATGTGATCAATGTATTCAGAATACGCCGAACGGGGTGTTATTTCAAGGTTGATGATACAGAATATTCGGTTTTAGCTGGTGGCGAGAGAGACGGGAATGACGATCAGGTCCTGTCTTTCGTCCATCCGGTTATCCAGTTAACTCAGCTGAGGTGGTGTCATGCCCACGACATTTATATCGTGGATTATCCGACGATGAATATGCCCCTGTTACCGCCGCAGGCGATAACAGGGTTGATCCGCAAGTTACAAGGTGCCTGACTGATTTCTCAGAACTCAGTACTGTCGTTGGATGATCCCTGCGA
>CAJVXH010000186.1 GCA_913009835.1 uncultured bacterium | reverse complement strand
CGTTTGGCGAGGAGGAGCCCGATCGAAATGACCGAAAATAACCGCCCTGCACCGCCGCCTGACCTCCGGACGCTGATCCCCTATTCCAGTCTTAACGATGAAATCGACTTGGTCGATCTCGGGGTCAGTCTGTGGCGGCGTTGGAAACTGATGCTCACCATCTTTCTGCTCTGCACCGGCCTTGGGCTGGCGCTCGCATTCGTCCTGCCGCGTACCTACCGCTATACCGCCGTGGTGGGGTTGGGATCCTACGTTACAGTGAACGGCATAATTATTTCCGTGATCACTCCCAATTCCGCCGCCTCCGCGCTGAACTCCGGCTTGATCGAGATGGCTCTCTTACGTTCCGCGAGTGAACACCGTGTTGATCCACGCAAGGTCAAGATTGTGGCTAACGTGCCGAGTAAGAGCAATATCATTTTACTCGCGGGAAAAGGCCCGAAGAAATTGCAGGACACATTCGAAACGGTTGAAAAGAATGCCGTGATGCTCTTGGCACAGACCACAGCCGCCCAGGTTAATGTGCTACGGTCCAATTTAAAGAAGCAGTTGACGGCGGCGCAACTTACCCTGGCCCGGATCGATGATCCCCAACGAATCAAGGCCGAACGAGCCGCCAAGCAGCAAGCATTAGCCGGCGCACGGGCGCAGCAGGCCAACTTAAAAGAGCGACTCATGGTACTCAAGGAAAAACGCAATCGGCTGACTCAGGCCGCAAAGTTATACCAGGGCCAGATCAAGTCACTGAATGCCTACATCGCTCAGGCTCGTAAGGCGAGCTTGACGGCCAGCCGGGCGGGGTCTCCGACGCAGGCCATGACCATGTTGCTGATCAATAATCAATTGCAGGCAAATCTGCAACAAATGAACCTCATCGAACAAAAACTGACCGTAACGCTGCCGCAGGAGGTCGCGACGGCCGCCGCTGCTATGGCTAACAACCGGCAGCGGCAGACCGTGCAAAAGAGCGCCGTCATCCAGGCCACGGCCAAGCTGGCTAATTTTGATACGGAAAGGCAACGTAAGGTCCAGGGCCAAGAGTCCGTGATCTCCAACATTAAAATGCGGCTCGGTAATATCCAGGAGACGCGGTTAATCGTGCCCCCCGCTCGATCCATCAAGCACGTTGGGCCGCGCAGGGCGGTAGTGGTGATCCTCGGCGCCGTTGTCGGGGTGCTACTGGCGCTTCTCGCCGCAGCACTTGCCAACTATGTGGCCTCCGTGCGCCGCCGACTCACTCCGGAAAATGCATAAGCCCGATGATTCCGCTTTCCGAGAAGCCCCGGTTCGGCTTTCGCCGCGCGAGCGGTTGTCATCCTACAAGTCCGGGGGGATGCGGGAACGATCGGCTGGCCGTTCCAAACGGGGCTGGATGAGAACAACCGGTGGGTCAAGTTGAGCCAGTGCGTTCCTTGTGTGCTGGAGGATAAAGCAGGCAAGATTTTACGCCCGTTAAGGCAGGGAAGGAAACGAGAGGTTGAGAAATGAGTATACTGGCCCCGATTTTTCTGTCAGGCTATAAAAGCCGGACCCTGAAAACATATAAAAGCGAGGTGAATGAATGGGTATGATTACGATACGAAGGCATGAAGATGTTTTGGAAATAAGGAGCAGGATGTTGCATGGCCTAAGGAGTGTAAAAGCACTTTCTGTGAAGAAATACAGTGGCAGATTGAAATTAAAGGAAGAGCCCATGGCTTATCAAAAACGTGTTCGGCAAGAGTGGGAATGAACATACTGATTGATACCAATATTGGGCTATATCCGAGGTTCAGGGCGTGCGTGAGGAATTGAGGGGAGCGCGAGAAGAAATGGACCGGGTGTAGGTCCCGAATTGACCATTCAGGCAGCCCGTTTGCGCGGAAACTTGGTGACGTTGTCCGGAACCGAGATATCCGCACGGTAGGTTGCGAACAACGAATGCCCATAAGTCAAGCCTGCCCCCGCCTCCTCGACACTCGACGGCAAGCGCCTGAGCGCCTGGGCGCCCGGCCCACAGGCGCTCGCGGCGCGCGACGCCGCGGTCACCGACCCGGCGCTCGCCGATGTGCCGCTCACGATCCGATTCGCCTCGGGCGGTGCCTACCAAGTGCACTACGAGGGCCGCACCGCACTCGACGGGCGCCTCGGCGAGCCGGCCGCAGGCCCCGGGCTGCGCCTGCTGTTGACGGCCGCGCACCCGGGATTCGTGCCGGCGCCGGGTGCCGAGTACCGCCTGCGCGTGGTGCGCGCCGTGCGCCTCTATCACGAACTGCTCAAAGGCGGCGAGTTCGGCGTCTCGACCACCACGGGCTCGGGGGGGCGCATCACCCAGCCTACATTGGTCGTCTCGCTCTCCTACAAGAGCCGCGACCCCTACCGTGTCACGTCTCACCATTTCGGGGACGCCTTCGTCTCACCTATTCGGGGACGCCGATTCAAAGAGAGGTTTCTACGTATTTTACGACGTGCTGTCAACCCCGCGTGTTGTGATCCGGCCCTTGAGCCGATAGCTTTTACCCTTGAGCACGAGGGTGTGGGCTTGCTCGAAGAGCCGGTCGATTGTGGCGTTGGCCAGGACACTGTTTGGGAACGCCTCGCCCCATTCCTCGACGTCGCGGTTGGAGGTAAGCACAAGAGCCGATCTATACTTGCGTCGATCGATCAGATCGAAGGTCGACAACACAGTTCCAGTTGCCCTCGTTAATCAAGAACCGAGAGGTGAGAGTCTCGGTATCGTCAAAAATACGAAGCTCGATCCCATCGGCTGGCTCCGCCCAGACCTCCGACTTGAGAGCCTCAAGATTGAATCCTTCCGCTGGAAAACTCTTCGCCCATCCAGGCCAGCCTGTGGACTGCCACTCATATCCAGCTGCCTTTAGTAAATCCTTGATGGCGAAAGTGGGGCCGCCGCCCCGACGCTCTTGATTGCCAACCTTTACGACGAGGCGAGTCGTGAGGCCCCGAATGGGAGGGTAGTTAGCCCAGTTGATAGCGCTTAGGGGTTGTTTGCGCTCCAGTTCCTCAAGAAATGGTGACTTGCTCCGACCTTCAGTAATGATTACCAAAGTGTCCACGGCGCGTGTTAGGGTAACGTACAAGAGGCGTCGTTCTTCCTTGGTGATCTTCTCCAAACTGTCCCCAAGAATTCTCGAAAAGGCCCAGTCGGGATGAATCAGCGGATAGCTGCGAGCGACGGCATCAAGGACGATCACCATCAGCTTTTCTAGGCCTTTGTATTTGTGCGCGGTTGAGATGCTGATCCGCTCTTTTAGGCATTTTGGGAAAAAGGACCGAACCAGATCGAGATATCGCGTAAGGCCTCGCGCACCGCCACCAACCTGATCCTGATAGTTTATAAACCAGGGAAGCGTGTTTCGCCGGCACAGCATTACAACGTCTATGCCATCTGCGAGAGCTTTGTTTGCGAGCCGAGATACAGCCGGTGTGATGATGTCGCCCCGATGGCGCTGTTTTTCGATCAGTGATGGCTCAAAGTTGTTGAGATCCGATACAAGAACTTTGCCTATCGATTTCTTGTACGCAACTACGGGCTTCCCCAATCCATCCATCAGCATATTGCCAACGGCGACAATCGCGTTTGAGGATCTGTAGTTGGTCGAAATGTAAAGTCGGCGTGATTCTCCAACATAGACTTCGAAGTTCTCGAAGAATCGCGGATCTGATCCAGCAAACCCATTGATCGCCTGCCAATCGTCTCCGACGCAGAATAACTCGATTTTCTGATTTCTCTCTCTAATGGCGCTGAGAAGCCGGTAGAAGAGATCGGAGAAGTCTTGAAATTCATCGATGCATATATAACGTAGTGCAGCGAGATTACCGCTCCCCGATTTTCGTTGGAAAGCGGTTAGTCCTGAGCTGATCGCTTCGGCAGCACGTTGCATCAAGCCGTCGAAATCCTCCTCGCCGGTAGCTGACAACCGATCAAGGTAAGCCACATATAATTGGTTGGCGAGATCTAAAAACATTGCCTCGACAGAGGACAGCGGAGAATAACTCGCTATGAGTATTTGAAGTTCTAACGGAGATAATGACTGTTTGCGGCACCTGCCAATGAAGCCTGCTGAGGCTTTCGTGAATCGGTCTATTGCCCGGTCCCTGATGCGCTGCCAAATCTCATCTTCAGATAGTCGAACGCATCGGATGCCCTGATCTTCAAGGTGCGTCCTCAGAAGATCAAGAAATGAATCAATTCCCTCGCTAACAATCTCTCCTGGAGAGAACTCAATCAGCGCCCAGTCTTTCTTATCTTTCCAATACGCCCGCTTGGCTGTGGACATTTCATCATAGTCCGCATCTCCACTGAGACCGAAATACTCAATGATCACACCACTCTTTGGTGTCTCGAAGATGGTGAAGTCTGGTCGGTAGTTGATACCGCTCCACCAGTGGTTACGTTCGTACTTGTACGCAATGTCATGCTCGAACAGGAAATCAGCGATGATCTTTTCACCATGAGACTTCACGTGCTCGCCACCAATACTTTCTCGTGGCAGAGATCGGCGAAATCGAAGGAGTTCTTCCTTGCTCTGATCGTATCGGCCTTCAATGATACGATCCCAGTCTTCTCGGAAATGGGCGAGCATCAGTTCGCAGATTCGCTCTCTGAACGCGGGCGCCTGAAGATGATCGTCAATCACCTGCTGGAAAACCCGGTTCAATCCTTGAGATTCACCTTCGGAGCCGTTGTATAGAAGGCTCTCCTCTGGATGCACAACTGCATAAGCCAAGGCATGGAAAGTCATCACATGGGGCAGAGCGATGTTCAAGCTCGCGGCGATGGCGTCGACTGCACTGGCCTCAATTTCATTTCTATCGAATCGCTGGTGCTTGCCGACCTCACGAATCCGGCGATCAACGTCAGTGGATATCGCCGCATCGGCGCCTTCCTCGCGAAGGGCCAACAGCCGTCTACGAACCTCCAAAGCAGCCTTCCGATTGAAGGCGAGGATGAGCATTTCGCTTGGGGCGACACCACAATGCTTTAGTAAAAATAGAGCGCGGTTGACAAGCGTTGTGGTTTTTCCGCTTCCAGCGCGGGCTACAACCTGGATATGTCCATGCACTGAAGCAATGGCCGCTACCTGCTCGTCGTCAGGAATTCGTTTCACACCATCCTTGGTGCTCGGGGTGTTTTCGATTACCCACGACTTGACAAAGGAAAGCTTTTCTTCTTCGAACTCTTTCTCGGTGATGAGACCAGCACACGATTTTCGAAAAAAAGAATCGGTACCAAGGAAGTCAGATTGGAGTCGCCTGCGGACCTCCCGCAGTAATGCATGTCGCTGCGCTTCGGTTTGCTTACGGAGTTCTTCTTGTCGAAGGCGTTCCCGCGCATCTTCTTTCCTCTTTTGGGCGGCGATCCGAGCAGCTTCTTGCTTCTCCTTTTCCAGGGCCTTTCGCCGCACACGTTCGCTTTCGATCTTGCGGAAGATTCCTGAACGTCTTTCAGCGATCAGCTTTGGCAAATCGTGCCATTCCTGCTCATTGAGATGCGCACGGAGGCTAAGAAGAATCGTTTTCTCAATATCATCGCCACTCTCAGGATTGGCTACGAGACTCGGAGCGAGTTTTGTCAAATAAAAGCTTTCATGTTCGTCCCAGCATGCCCAATGCCGAATTAGGTCTTCAATTAGCTTTGATGGCCTTTGCTCCTCGGCTGACAACTTGCAACGCTCCTCGGTCTCTATCGTGAAGGGGGCCAACGCATAAGCATTTATCCGACGTGCGCAGCATGGTGGATAAATGTCTGTTGGACTAAGCCGCCCATCCGGTTGGCACTGACTTAAATTTATAGGGGAATGTATTGGGTGGATCGATCGTGGCGCGATGGTAGCTGCGCGGATCTGCGCGCCGACGGCGCCTTTGGGTTCTGATTCACCATGCAGGATTCCTCTGCGAAAGTCGATTTTCGTCAATCTAACTCCATTTTTATCAAAAAGCCAATCCAAGGTGCATACAATCCCCGCCTGGCGCGAGGCGGTCGCGGCTGCTGTGTCGGCGCGTGGGTTCAGTATCGGATCATGGTCGGTAAGCGGGTGGAGCCCGGTGAAGGCGTTGTGGTGGTAACTGCGCGATCACGTGTGTTCCTCGTGACACCGCTCTGCGGTGTCACGCCTCCTAGCCCGGAACGGCTGCGCTTCCCGCTTCTGATGCGGTGGGTATAGCGGGCAGGTGCCCGACCACCGTGCCGGTATGCTCGATGCAGTGCTA
>CAJVXH010000185.1 GCA_913009835.1 uncultured bacterium | reverse complement strand
CCCTACACGACGCTCTTCCGATCTGCGAAGCCTGTGAGATGCTGGCTGATCATGAGGATTCGGGAATCCGTATTCTCGCAGGTGGAACAGATTTGCTGGTTAACCTGAAGCGACCTCTCGTTCAATCACAGTTGCATGAAACCGTTGGGGATGAAGCCTCGCAGCTGATATCAACCGTCAGTTCTGAGAGCTGGGAAGGCGAAGAATTCCCGCTCCCACGCAAGGACGAACCCGGAATTCTTGTATCTCTCCACAAGTTGAAAGAATTAGAACGAATCGATATTTTCGACGAAAGAAAGGTGACAATCGGGGCTCTGGTAACCGCGAGAGAGATACAAAAGCGGGTGGAGTTGAGAGACATCTACATGGCTCTCTCCGAGGGTGCTGACTCTCTAGGCAGCCCTCTGGTGCGAGCTCGAGGAACTCTCGGTGGCAACTTTTGCAACGCTCGTCCGGCTGCTGACATGGTGATTCCCAGCATCTGCCTGGGTGCGAAACTGACTCTGACATCGTCGAAGGGGGAGCGTACAGTTGATAGTGCAGACTTCATTCTGGCACCTGGTAAGACCATTCTCGCCAACGGTGAGATCCTGACTTCCATCCTCTTTTCATTGCCAGCTCGATCGGGTAGTGCCTACTACAAGCTCGCCCAACGTAAAGCCCTCGACATCTCAGTTGTGGGGGTGGCCTCAGCAGTGACACTGACTGAGGATGGAAATGTGGAGCGAGTGCGTACCACACTCGGAGCGGTCGGGCCGACGCCGTTGATCGCCAGCTCTGTAGAACCGATACTCACCGGGAAACATCCGACTGAAGATTTGCTCGTGAAAGCGGCTCAAGCCGCCGGCACCGATGCAGTTCCCATAGACGATCATCGTGGATCAGCGGAGTACAGACGCCATATGGTAGAGGTACTGACCGGCCGGACCCTGGCCCAGGCAATTAAACGCGCAGGAGGTGAACTGTGAAACGAATCATCTCTCTCACCATAAACAGTGTGCTGTATGAGCTGGCCGTTGAACCCAGACGGACGCTCCTCGAATTGATCCGTCAGGACATCGGCTTGACCGGAACGAAGAAGGGTTGCGGGATCGGCGACTGTGGCGGCTGCACGGTTCTAGTCGATGGAATACCAACCTTCTCCTGCCTGATGCTGGCGATTCAAGCTGAAGGCTGCGAGGTTGAAACGGTCGAAGGGCTGGCAACGGACGGTCAATTGAACCGTTTGCAGGAAGCCTTCGTGGAGCATGGCGCGATTCAGTGCGGGTTCTGTACTCCCGGGATGTTGATGACTAGCACCGAACTCCTGCGTCATAACCCAAACCCAACTGAGCAGAATATCCGTGAGGCGATTTCCGGCAACCTGTGTCGTTGTACCGGGTATCAGAAGATTGTGGAAGCCATTCAACATGCGTCGGAGGCTGACAATGAGTGATTACAAGATCCTGAACACTCGCGCCCCGCGTGTTGATGCCCGTGACAAAGCCATCGGTAAAGCTGTCTACACCGATGACATGACCAGACCCAACATGCTCTACGCTGCAATTTTGCACAGCCCGTTGGCGCACGCGAACATCGTCAACGTCGATACCTCGAAAGCAAAACGGATTCCCGGAGTTCATGCTGTAGTCACCTCCAAAGACGCTGGAATCGAACCCTATGGAGTGAGCCCGGCACGTTACGACGAGACAATCTTCTGCCATGATAAAGTTCGTTACATCGGGGATGAAATTGCGGCTGTTGCGGCAGATGATCCTGACATTGCCCTGGATGCGGTGCGCTCGATAAAGGTGGACTTTGAACCGTTGCCGCTGGTTCTGGATGGCGAACGAGCCATGGACGAAGGGCAGCCGCTTCTGCACAAGCAATACAAGAACAACGTTTGCGCCCAGGTTCACTGGAACTTCGGTGATATTGAACAGGGTCGCCGTGAATCCAGCATCATCCGCACCGACTCCATGTCGAGCAAGATGCAGGACGGTGCATTCATGGAACCTCAGGCTATCATCGCGGAAGTGGACACCTCTGGCAACCTGACGATGTGGTCTTCGACCCAGGCGCCGCATTATGTGCAGCGGACACTGGCGATGGCGTTGAAGCTACCCATCAATAAGGTGCGCGTGATCAAGCCTGCGGTCGGCGGCGGGTTCGGGCCGAAAGCGTCCTGTTCGACAGCTGAACTGGCAGTCTGTTTGTTGGCGATGAAGACGGGCCGTCCGGTCAAGATGACATTTGATCGGGAACAGGTTTTCCTCCATTCCCGCGCCCGACACCAGTTTTTCCACACCATGACCTCAGGTTTGCGTGATGATGGAACCATTGCATTTCTCGAGCACAATTGTCTGTTGGATGGCGGAGCGTACGCGAGTTTTGGTATAGCGACGATTTACTACGCCGGGTCGTTATTGGGTGGGCCGTATCGTCTGAAGAACATGAAGTATGACGGCTACCGGGTCGTCACCAACAAGCCGGTATGTGGCGCGCAACGGGGGCATGGTGCAGTTATCGCGCGAGCCTTGTTTGAAGTGCAACTGGATCGCATGGCCGAAGAGCTGGGTATGGACCCGATCGAACTCCGTCTCAAGAACGTGATGGACACTGGTGAAACTACCTGTAACGAACTGTTCGTCAGCAGCTTTGGAATGCGGGAAGCGTTGGAAGCAGTGCGAGATTCGGCTGCCTGGAAAAAGAAGCGTGCTTCAGCCGGGAAAACACGTGCCGCGGGTAAAGGCATAGGCGCGGCTTGTGGGTTTTTCGTGTCAGGAGCCGGATACTCGATCTATCGGTCGAAAACCTACCATTGCACGGTCGTAACCAAGGTTGATGAGGTCGGTGGCGGAGTGCTGGTGTCGTCCGGGGCGGCGGACATCGGCCAGGGATCTGACACCATGCTGGCCATGATCACCGCCGAGGAGCTGGGATTGCCGCTGGATGATGTGCGCGTACAGTCCGGGGATACCAACCTGAGCATGGATCTGGGTGCTTATTCCAGTCGGACAACGCTGATGACGGGGAGCGCTTGTCGTGATGCCGCACGTGATGTCAAACGCAAGATTCTCAACGCAATTGCCGGTAGGATGAGTGTCCCTCCTGAAACTTTGGACATTAAGGATGGGCATATCATCAGCCTTGGCGACCCCATCGATTTCAGCGATCTGCGTGATGAATATTTGAAAGAACATTTCGGGTTCAGCGATCTGCCTGATTCTCCGCTGCTGACCTTCCGTGAAGCGAGTCGAATCGCTTTTCTCGAGCTGGGAACTGTGATCGGAACCGGGAGTTACCGTCCACCGAAGTTGGGTGGATCATTCAAGGGAGCGGCGGTTGGGACATCGCCAGCGTTCGGATGCTCGGCGCAAGTTGCGGAAGTGACTGTCGATCTGGAAACGGGTGAAATCACGGTTGACAAGATCACCGGCGCGCACGACTGCGGTTTCGCGATCAACACTACCCAGGTCGAAGGGCAGATGCAGGGCTCGATGATGATGGGCATGGGCGAAGCGTTGATGGAGCAGATCTGTTACGACGACAAGGGCCGCATTCTCAACGCCAACCTTGCCGAATACAAGATCCCGACCTCGCTGGACATGCCCCATCTGGACGCTATCATTGTCGAATCGCACGAGCCGAACGGTCCGTATGGAGCTAAGGAAGTGGGTGAAGGTGCCATTATGCCGGTGATTCCATCGATCCTGAACGCTGTTTATGACGCGACTGGTGTCCGGATCAGCGAGCTGCCGGTCACTCCCGAACGGATCGCTGAAGCGTTGCGGAAGAAGCGGGAATCGTGCGGATAATCCTTGAGATGAACATGCCCCTGTTACCGCCGCAGGCGATAACAGGGCTGATCCGCAAGCTATGAGGTGTGTGTCTGTTTTCTCAGGACTCAGGTCTCGAGACTCTTAACTACTGTCTGATGATCCCTGCGAACCGCAAAAAGACGCGGGTCACAGGGGCATATCGCATGACTGAATGAACTGGATAGCGGGATGCCTGATAAGCGATGCAGAGTTGCGGGCATCATCCTGGCTGCCGGAATGGGCACCCGGATGGGTGGCCCGAAGGCGTTGATACAGCTCAATGGCGAAACTGCGCTGCTTCGTCTGTGTAGACAGATGCAGAATATCGGACTCGATCCTATTCTGCCAGTGGTGAATGAGACCGTTGAGACAGAACTGTCCGAACAGCTCTCGGCGATGGGGATTTCGACTGTTCTCAATGAAGACCTCGACCTCGGTCCTCTTCACTCCATCCACCTCGGGTTGGAACGTATTCCGGATTCGACTCAGGCGATGATGATCCTGCCTGTTGATTTTCCAAGGATTCGTTCGACTACATTTTCAACCCTGATAAATGCAGCATCTGAAGACCGGATTCTGCTGCCGACGCATGGCGGTCGTCGCGGACATCCGCCTGTTATGGGACGTGAATTCTTTGATCAGGTGAGGGGGTTGGATTTGGATGGGGGTTTGCGTCAGCTATATCGAGAGGTTGCGGATGATCAGATAGTCGAACTCGCAGTTGATGATCCGGCAATTCATTGGAATGTGAACACGGCTTCGGATCTTGAGCGATTCAAGTGGATTTAGGGAACCCTTTTGCCACGGACTGAAGTCGTGGTAATGGGTTGTGCCCCAGACATTTATGTCTGGGATGGACTGGAGATTCAACTATTGGAAAACCCCAGACATTTATATCTGGGATGGACTGGAGATTCAACTATTGGAAAACCCCAGACATAAATGTCTGGGGCAAGAAGCGACCCCGGCTGAGTTAACTGGATAACCGGATGCGAGCAAGTAGGGGCAAACGATCACCGTTCGGCGAGAAACGACTCAACTATCTTCCAAGTTTGTTCCCACACCAGTTCTTCTGACAAAGCCGCATCCACAATCCGAGTCTCCTTGCGGCCTAATCTGAGATAGGCGCTACGGACTTTCCTGAGATTATCCAGCTTCTCCATCACATCCAGTACAGATCGTCCCGCATGCATACGTTGCATCGCCACATGCGCCGGCAGGTCGAACAGGAGCATGAGGTCGGCACGTGGGCAGAAATCTTCGAACTCCCTAAGAACCGCTTCAATAGATTGGTCCGGTTGTGTGCCCTGATAAACGGCGGACGAGTAGTAATATCGGTCGAGCAGGACAATTGAACCTTTTTCCAGCGCGGGCAGGATGACCTCGTCCAGATGATCGTCACGATCCAGCACGAAGAGCTCTATTTCTTCTTCCACTGGAAGGCGAATTCCACTGGCCCAGGCGTCACGCAGGGCTTGTCCATGCGGACCGTTGGTCGGCTCCACCGACATTACGACCTCTCGTTCCTGAGCGGATTTCAACCACTCGCCGAGACGTTTCCATTGAGTTGATTTGCCCGACCCGTCAATACCCTCCAGGGCGATTAGAATACCTTTGTAATCTTTAATCATTAGTGCTTCTCGTAGATCATCTCACCAGCCCGCATTTTTACGGTCAGATCATTTTCCGCTGGTGGAATGGGACAATTGTAATGCGGAACATAGGCGCAGAGCGGATTATATGCCAAGTTGAAATCCAACTCAATTTCTGTTTGGTCGTCAGCTGGGAGCTCCATGTCGAGGTAGCGTCCCCCGCCGTAAGTCTCGTCCGCGGTGGTCTCATCGGTGAATGGGATGAAGCCATAGGCGTCCGGGTCGGATGCTGGCGCGAACATGGTCAATGTGTGGTCTGTTCCGGCGATCTGGAAGTGCAGCTTTGAATGGCGGACATACTCCTGTGTCAACCCGGCAGAGGTCGGCATTATCACGGTGTCGGGCGCGACAGGTTCGATCCGGGCCATCACTTTGAAGGCTGGGTCTGGATCATACCAGTTGAGTCCGTGGAAATGAGATTGACCGTAACCATTGGGTTTGAACGCACGCACTCTTGCGGATTTGGTGCTGGCATACACTTTCAGGCGGAAGTCTTCGGCAAGAATGATGTCGTTGCGCGTCACTTCCAGCGGGACCGGTCCAATGCTGGTAGCGTTGAGCTTGAAATCGCCACCTTGGGGGCTAGATCGGAAGAGCGTCGTGTAGGGAAAGAGTGTAGATCTCGGTGGTCGCCGTATCATTAAAAAAAAAAAAAAAACTAAAAGCAAAAACAAAGAGAAAAAAAAAAAAACAAAAAGAAAAAGAAAAAGATGAAATCGTAAAAATATTAGAGCGAGAGAGAGAATGCATGATGGTAGATAAAGAACCAAGGAGACTAATGACACGA
>CAJVXH010000184.1 GCA_913009835.1 uncultured bacterium | reverse complement strand
ACCGTTGCCGAAGGTTCATCGAGCGAGCAATGCAAGTGGCACAATCGAAGTCAAAAAACGGTGGCGACTTCCTGCAATTCTTAGATGATCTTCCGTCATGGGAAAAAAAACCTAAGTGCGTTTCCCATTTGCTTAAAAGCGCAACAACGCTAATAGTTGAGCGGTTAAGCGTGCTCGTCGATCCGCCATACAAGGCCGATGACCTGACAAGCAATGTGGCATGTGCAGCCGATGCAATCAAGGAAGAGGCAATCAATCTCATCATCAATAAACTGGAGTAGAAACCATGAAGAAATATCCGGCGATTCTATCGCAATTCTATGGATATTTTCATTCGCAGCGAAAAACTGATTCAACAGGCACTCTCAGCGATCAGTCACGACCCACAACATGTAGCACGGTTGGATCGGGTGAGTGCATTCACACTTTTTGGGGGGGGGGTAAGATGAAAGTTGCAGGATTGGTTGTTGTTGCCGTACGCTCCGGATCATGGTGAAAATTGTCGTATTGAATACGATGGGTCAGCAGGTAAAGGTAGCGGACGGTGTCTTCGCCAGCGGCCCCCATCAGCTCACGATTGATGCGAAAGGGCTGTCGAGCGGAATGTATTTCGTGCGGCTGACAACTGCCAGTCAGCATGCCCAGATGCAGCGGATTACATTGCTGAAGTAAAACAGGCAGCCAGTTAACCATTTAAGTAAGCCATGAAATATGCCCCTGTGAGCCCGCGTCTGGCGGCGACTTACAGGGGCATTTACATGTGTTTCAGCCTGGACAACCGTAATTCATCAATCCAGGGTAAGTGATTGGTTATTCACATTATGAACACACGGCTGATTATCATATGTCAACGGTGGGAGATGGTTCGTTGGGTGGGTAAATCGAACCAGGCCGTCGTCGGAGTGCTTCTTCCATACGGGTGACAGACATGCGGATGTCCTCCAGACGGCTGCGCAGATCGTCAGTCAAGAGATGAAGTTCGGCACGGTCGGTCTTGGTGTCGTCCAGGTGCCGCAGCTCGATACGGATGCGGCTGTATGCCAGCATCACAGTTACGACCAACGAACCGAACCAGATAATGTCACGTATTGTCAGACTGAATTCTGTCATGGCGAGCTCCATGAAACGGTGGGAACACCTGAGAGCATCTGGCGTTAAGTGACCTCGATACCGCCGCAGCTGAACACCGCGAAGCAACCCCAATAATCACCGTTGCCAGTGCCCCAGATGTCCCCAATTGCAGAAGAATTAGTGCGTGCGCCAGAGGTCGAGCTTTACTATTGCCGCTTCGTCAACCGTCATCACGAAGCGGATATATCCACCACCATAGACCGGTACCGGCAACACTTGGCCGATATCAACGGAAGTGATGGGATTGCCTTCTGGTGCCAGATCGAGAGTAAGGTCAAGGTTTTCGTACACAATTGAGGTATCAGTCAGGGCGACTTGGGCCTTTAATACGAGAGAGGGAGCGACACCGGTGCTGACCCCGACAGTGTCCATGTAAACAAAAGCGGTGAAACGTGATGGTGCGTAAGGACGTTCACCAGCCAGGCTTTCATCATGAGTCCCGAAGGGAATCCAGGCGGTGGTGACGGTGGCATCGGTGATGACAGCGTTGTGAAGGTTGGTGACACGTGCCAGATGTTGGCCTTGTAATAAGCCGCTGGCCGAGCCGAAGGATTGGGCGTTGGCAATTGTTGAGGACAGAAGTAGTACGGTGAGAAGCAGAATGAAGGTGGAAGTACGCATCGAAGATCTCCTTTGAGTGTGGGTAAGCCGCGTTTGCAAGCGAGTACGGATCTATTCCATATCATGTCCCAGACATTTATGTCTGGGGTCAACGTATCTGTATCCATGGGCCCATCCCAGACATAAATGTCTGGGGCATGATGCCGCTACTGGATGACTAATACACGCAAGCACGGGCCTGTATGTTTTCTCAGAACTCAGAACTCAGGATCAGGTCTCAGGATTGACGTTGTATAATCCCTGTGAACCACAAACAGACGTGGGTCACAGGGGCATGTGAAAATGAATCAATCCTCCTTCAAGGGACGGAGGAGGGCCAGGTAACGGCGTCCGCGATGCTTGATGGTCAAAGTAGGCCCGGCATCGTCGGAGTCAGGGGTTGGAGAGATGGTTGAGATATCATCGGCAAGTCTTGAAACAGTTGGCGACATCAGGGAATGTGAAGCGGCAGAATTCGCGTTTTCTCCATCATGGGCAGGTAGCTCGAACCCCGTGCCATGAGCCGCACCACGATAGACCAGCGAACCCTCGGTGACCCGCTCGATGCCATCATAGTAGAAGAAACAGAGCTGATCCTCGTAGTTGCGTCCCGGCCAATGCGCACAGCCACGGATGTCATTTCCACAGACACTGCAAGTTGGTGTTCGATAGGTGAAGGCGATGGACGCTTCCGAATAGACGCCGGAATCGATCATGACACGTAGATCGTCTGCCGCTGAGTGCGCACGGGGCCAGTAGAATTGGGGAATGATCCAGGATACACCTTCACGTTGTTCGACATCCCCTCCGAAGAAACGGGCAACGCCAAGTGTGCGCTTGTCATGCCCGATAAGGACCGGGGCGCCCTGTATCAGTTCGAGCAGACGGGGCATATCATCCTTGCGGAAACGACCGAAACGTGAGTCAATGGCATCACTGGCCAGGCGACAGCGGCGAACATGTATGTCATCGGTTGATAGTTGGACCAGCGGAGGGTTGGGAAGGGCATGAATGGCGGACAAATCGGCCGATCCGGGGGTGACCTGGTCACGGAGAAGCTGTCCGCTGAGGTGTTGAGTGAGCATGAGGACTCCAGGTGTGTATAAGCAGGTTTGAGCTGTGAGGTGTGAGGAAAAGAAAAACCAGTTGTGAGTTGCGCCTGCATTTAGCCCGACTTGACGAGCAAGTCGGGGCAGACTCGATGTTGGTATCTCACCCTGAGGTCACTCGAGCGATTTTTGGCCATCATCGTCGTTCGATTTACGCTTTCCATCTGCTTCGGGCTTGTACCCGAGTTCGCGTATACCCTGGTCACGGGTGATGAATTCGTTCTTGACCAACCGTTCGACACGGTCGAGTTCAAGCAAACGAGCGCGGTTACGATCCACCAGGAAAGGGTCCTGATTCGGGGTGAATTTCCAGTTTGGATCGGCGATATTACCGTGTAAGCGAAGTTCGAGTGTGGCCAGCCATTCGATCAGATCCGAGCCCAGTTGCTGCACTGAATCCGCTATTTGCATCAGCAAATTGTATTGGGCATACACCCAGTTTTTGGTTGTACCATGCGAACGACCCAACACCCAGGGGAAGAGCTTGAGCCCGGTGATCACATCCTCGATAACCTGTTCGCGATTGATCTTCCAAACAGTACCCTCACGACCCGCCCCCCCAACAAGCTGAACTTCCACATCCGACCAGGTGAACACGTTATCATCGGCCTCCAACGTGCGAAACTGCTGCATGGTGGAGCTGAAATACTCGTTGCTGCGTGAGGTATAGCTCTCGAAATCCTCGCCCGGATGCTTTTCGGGTGGAGTCATTCTGATCTGTAGACGTGGAGTGCCGGCATTGTGGCTGGAACGAGCCATGTCGTTGAGCATTCGCTGTTCGATATCAACCACAAATGGGATGGATGATAGCGGTTCGATACCCACCGGATTGTGCAGGTCGGATAGCAGAGTTCGATAGAAAAAAACATCCTGGGGAAGTGGACTGAGACTGCCATCCTCAATTTCGAGATAGGCGCGGTGAATGCCTTCCGGATCTCTTTTCCAGTGAATCAGATACGGATCGATCACCTGGATGTGAGAGATGCCGGAGCGATCCGGTAACAATCGGGCGATGAGGGCAACTCTTCCCACCGTAAACAAATCGAGGAAAATGCTCTGGACCAGACGTTCAAACCCTCGTGAATCGCCGTCGTCGCGTGGGTATATACGTTTCGACAGGTTGTCCAGTATTCGCGTGGCGGTGCGGGTTTCACTATCGGATCCGGAGAGCGCCATCCGTTGCGGAGTACAGCAGAGGTTGACCCAAGTCCAGATCCCTGATGATACAATTGGGATGTGATCACGAAGAAAACGGTAGAAAGATGCCCGATCCTCAGATTCGAAGCTGAACGAGTGACGGCGTTCGAGAGATTGCAACGGACTGGTGGGCTGAGACGCCGAACCCGATGACAGCGGACGTACAATCGGTTCTGGCACAGCCTGCTCGTGGGTACGGAAGAGGGCGATGAGGCGGGAGAACATGTGGATCTCCTGGTTGGTTAATGCTATACGAGGGGGTGATGGCTATAGTGGATTACCCCTGTTATCGTCATGTGAGATATCAGGGTTGATCCCTGCGAACCACCGAAAAGATGGTGGGTCACAGGGGCATATCTTTCAACAGAGTTACTGAATACTAGAAATGCATCCCATCGATGCGTGGTGATAATGTCGCTTTTACGTTCTTGAATCGAGGTAAGTTTATCACCAGGTAGCGCAGGGCGTCCATCAGGTGATCATGTTCGCCGTCCTTACGCGGCAGATCGCCTGAATCATCCCATGCGTAACCTTCGAATGCGGTGTGGAGACGGGTGCATCTCGGATCAACATGAAGCGAAACGGTTCCGGAGGCGTCTTGCAACAGAGCCCGGACAGTTTCCACGCCGGGATTGATGTTGGAAGTCCGATACTCGAGCTTGTAGCCAGCCTCGCCCAGTTTATCCACCGAACTAATACCGAAATCGGAGTTTGCCGCCCCCGCCGGATCACAAGCTGTCCAGGTAAAGTCACGTTCGCTGAGGCCAAAACGCTGATCGATCTCGTAGATTCTCTCCATCAGCGTGCGAAGCCCCCACTTGTTGCCTTGCAGCTCCGCAAAGATGATCAGCGAGCCATCCTCCAGCTCCTCAGCCCAAATGACCGCAGGCCGACGATACCCGAAGTCGATGGAACGGAACAAACGTGACCGGGAACACTGGCCAGGCATATATTCCTCTTTCAACAGGTGGATCTCGGGGTCGAACTGATCGTAAACACGGCCCTCCGCCCCTTCAAAGCTGAGTTCCTGCTCCCGTCGCCAGCAAGCGTCAGACAAACCAGCCTTGGCTTTCAACTCCCACTCTGATGAACGTTCGGGATTCTCATCATAGTGGATCCGGTTAACGCTGAATCGACCACTGTTATCATGAATCAGGTTGTAGAAAACTCCAAGTGGCCCATTGGGAGTGGACACTCCGAAGAAACGTCCGCCAGCATCAACAGCTGGCTTAACTGCCGCCCAGATCTCCTCGTCGTTGGGAGTGAACGCCATCTCATCCCAGAATAAAGTGCGCGGCGATTGACCACGGACGGCGTATGGTGCGGCGGGCAGCGAAACGATCCGTGATTCAAGCTGGGGAAAAGTGATTTCAGTCTTTGATGCTTTGAATTCCTGTGCTTCAGTATCCCGCTGGCTGTGTTCGTAGAGGAAACGGATACGGTCTATCATTTCCTTCGCCGATCGTTCCTCCTTACTTATTACCAGGTGGACACCTGGCCCATCAGTTAGCGCACGAAACAGAATGAAGGCACAACCGACCCAAGTAACCATCATCTGGCGACTCTTGACTACCAGTAACCGGTCGCTGGATTCCAGATCGTTGGCGAGCTGAATAACATATTCCCAGTTTGGAAATTCACGTGGTTGGATTTGCTGTGGATCCCAGGTACGAAGAGTTTGCAAAAAATCAGGGAAAGTCATGACTCACCATGTGAGGGTAGGGGTGTTCCTTTGACTGCGAGAGGCTGAGGGAATGGGGAGACGGATGAAGGGGGTCAAACTGTGGAAAGCTCGTTCCTCATATCTACGGGACAGATCGAGGAAATATTTTCCACGGGTGCCACTGGTGGAATCGCCATGACGTGCCAGTACTCCCCCGGACAGATCATCGCACACGTAAGATAAAGCAAGCTCAGTAGCCCCAACAATCAACCCGTAATCCGTGCTGGTCGAATCGTACTCGGGCTTGAGCCTGGCGAGAATCTTGCCTTCAGCGTCATCGATGGCCTGTGTGAGCAATCCCTCGGCTGCGCGGGTGGCGATGGTAGTATAGCGAATGTAAACCCAGATCGGAAGAGCGTCGTGTAGGGAAAGAGTGTAGATCTCGGTGGTCGCCGTATCATTAAAAAAAAAAAAAACAAAAAATATATAACATAGGCGTTCAATCAAAATTCCCAGATGACTAGCTAACCACGCGACCGTCATCCATCTCGTGCCACTTCCTGCTCGTATCCTTTC
>CAJVXH010000183.1 GCA_913009835.1 uncultured bacterium | reverse complement strand
TTCCCTATTACCTCTCGGGCGATATTGATTCTTTCGAAGATCTCACTACCACCGCCTGGGGAGAAGTAAAGACCGCTGAGTATTTCCTTAAGAGTAAAGGAATAGAGGTTCTCACCGGCTGGGAAGCGGTGGAGATCGAGCGTGAACCAAACCAGGTCCTGGCTGTTGACAGCGATGGCAACAAGCGCGTCTTCCCGTTTACCAGGCTGGTATTGGCGACGGGGGCAAGTCCTGTTATTCCGAAAATTCCGGGATCAGATTATTCTTTAGTGAGCACATTTACTCGACCGGAAGATGTTCAGAAACTCCGTCTTTCCTTGCAGCGAAATGAGCTAGGCCGGGTAGCTGTTATTGGTGGTGGATACATAGGTTTGGAACTCTGCGAAGCGTTTGCCGCATTGTGGGGTGTTGAAGTTATTCTGATCGAGCAGGAAAGCCAGGTCATGCCTGCCAATATCGACCCCGCGATGGCGACACTGGTTCATGATCATCTCCGTGAGCAAGGCGTGGATTTATACCTGAACACGTCGTTGAGACGGATTCAGGGCCGTGATGAAGAACTAGTGTTGACGTTGAATGAGGATGAGGAACGGCGGGTCGATCGCCTGATCTTTGCAGCGGGAGTGCGTCCCAATTCGGAGCTGGCATCAAAGGCCGGTCTTGAGCTCGGAGATCATGGTGGTGTTCTGGTAGACAACAAAGGCCGTACTTCTGACATCGCAATCTGGTCTTGCGGAGATTGTTCAGAGATATCTGGTGGTCAATCCTCACGTTTTTTGCCACTCGGGTCAATCGCGAACCGCATGGGGCGGGTAGTCGCTAATTCCATCGCTGGCATTGATGAACCGGGATTGCCACAGTTACATGGAACAGGCGTGGTCAAGGTGTTTGATCTGAATGCTGCCAGCACTGGCATGTCGGCAAGTATGGCCCGCAAGAACGGAATTGATATTGAGGAGTATTGGGGCACTTTTCCGGACCGGGCTCATTACTATCCCGAGTATCAGAATGTGGCGATGAAGGTCGTGCGTGAGCGAGGCGGCCGACTTCTCGGCATGCAAGCTGTCGGAAAGGGTGAAGTGGTCCGCTGGGTGGATGCTTTCGCTCAAATACTCGATCTTGCCGAGGGCGATCCCCAGGCGTTGTTCCGTTTCGAACATGCCTACGCTCCCCCTTACGCTACCGCGATGGATCCACTCCATCATTTCGCTGCGATGATCGAACTTGGGGATGGCTGGCAGATCGCGCCAACCATGATGCAGTCTGGCGGAGAAGCTGGATGGACCTGGATCAACATGCTCGCGAACAATGAGCAGGATGGTTTCACCGTTCCGGAGAGCATGCGTGGAACGGTAATACAGATGAATATGTCTCAACTTCGTGAGAAGGTGATGGAATTACCGAAGGAGAACGTAATTACCTTCTGCGTTCGTGGACCTCGCAGCTACGAAGCTTGTCGATTCCTGCGTAGTCAAGGTATCCATGCTCGCTACATGGCGGGTGGGATAGCGTTCACTCATTAAGGATTTCATGAGTCTCCCTGCACTCCCCGATCCGTCTGGGGCCGACAGCAGCGTGATGAGGGAACGAGTCGCGAAAGTGGCTGCTTTGTTTGAGGCTGAAGCTGGACCTTTGCGTTGGCCGGGACGTCGTGATCCGCTGGCGGGATTGGTCCAGACGCTGCTCTCTCACAATACGACTGATCCCAATGCCTTCGCGGCGTATGACAAATTGCAGGATCGGTACCGGGGTTGGGAAGATATTGCTCAGGCACCGCACGGCGATGTTGCTAATGTGATCCGTGTCGCCGGGCTCAACAATCAGAAGGCTGAACGAATTCAGGAGCTGCTGCGTTTTGTCAAGCAGGAATATGGTGAGTATTCGGCGGATGTGTTGGATGGGATGGAATTTGACGAAGCGTTCGCAACTTTTAGTCATCTGAAAGGTGTGAAGCACAAGACGCTGGCAGTTGTGCTGACTTTCGATCTCGGGAAGGATGTTTTTGCGGTGGACACCCATGTCCATCGTGTCTGCCAGCGGATTGGATTTGTCCCGGAGAAGGCAACGGCGGTCAAGACGTTTCAGCGGATGAACGAGCTCGTTCCTGAGGGATTATCGTACCAGTTCCACATACATTTGATCCGTCATGGACGCAAAGTATGCAGCGCTCGTTCGCCGAAATGTGGTGAGTGTTTTGTCCGTGAGATGTGCCGCTATGGTCGATCGAACGTTTAGATCGGAATGTTTAAAGGGAAAGTGCCCCAGACATTTATGTCTGGGATAATCATACCTTGAAACTAAGGTGCCCCTGCGGGCTTTGCCAGCAGGGATGATCACAGACTGGATACGGTTATCAATCCACGACATTTATGTCGTGGATTATCCGACGATGAATATGCCCCTGTTACCGCCGCAGGTGATAGCAGGGTTGATCCGCAAGTTACAAGGTACCTGTTTGATTTCTCAGGACTCAGGACTGTCGTAAAATGATCCCTGCGAACCGCCAAAAAGACGGCGGGTCACAGGGGCATGTGTCATAGCTGAGTTATCTGGATAACCGGATGTGAACAAGTCGGGGCAAACACAACTTCGGAGCCCAGAGGAAAAGTAGGTCAGATGATGAGAAGACACATTTTTTCTACCGTGCTGTTGGTAATGTTGTTCGTAACCGTGGCCGTACCAGTTCACAGTCAGATCATCGCTGAGACAGCGGTGGTGACTGACTACATGTGGCGCGGGTTCAACGTGCTCAACAACGCTCCCGCCGTTCAACCGACTGTTACCGGCATACTAGGTGACACCGGTTTTGATGTGAACGCCTGGTTCTCTTTCGCGTTGCGGGATCGATATGAACAGGCCATTCGTGATCTTGACGAGATGGATCTGACGTTGACCTATTCTCGCAGTATCGGTGCGATCGACATGCGTGCTGGCATATTCACATATCACTTGTTCACCCAAGACGACTATCCTGATGAAGCGACGTTTGTCCGGGAAGCGTTTGGTGGGATTACTCTGACAACACTTCCGTTATCTCCGTGGATAACCTACAATTATGAACTGTTGAAAGAAGGTGGCAACGATTGGTACCTGGAAGCCGGTCTCGAGCATGTGATCGCGTTGTCATCGGGGCAGCCAGTTGTGTTTTCAGCACATACCGGATGGTACAAAGCTGACTGGGGCGATCTTGGTGGAGAGGTGACTGATATTTCACTATCAGTATCTTTACCGATAGAAACGGGCAGGTTATCGATTGTTCCCTGGCTGACAGCCAGCTATACACCTCTGCAAAAGGTGAATCCAGACGAATTTACAGTACATGGCGGTATGGCGTTCTCAGGGGTCTTTCTGGCTCGCTGAGGCATGCTATCAGCTTATTTACACCGTATGGTCACGCGATTAAAGGTACATTTGACGTAAAGAAACTTGACTCCAGACAGAGGAAGATCGTGGCAACTAAATACGTCTATTTTTTCGGTGAAGGTAAGGCTGACGGCGACGCCGACATGAAGAATCTACTCGGCGGCAAAGGTGCAAACCTGGCTGAGATGACCAGTCTCGGAATCCCGGTACCTCCGGGTTTCACTGTAACGACCGAGATGTGCACTGAGTATTTCAACAACGGTGGCAAGCTGAACGACGAAGTACGTGAACAGGTCAAGACTGATCTGGCACGTGTCGAAGGCATCATGGGACGCAAGTTCGGTGATCCAGGCAATCCGTTGTTGGTATCGGTGCGTTCCGGCGCTCGTCAGTCGATGCCGGGCATGATGGACACCGTGTTGAACGTTGGACTCTGCGAAGCGACCCTTCCGGGTCTCGCCAAGATGATGGGCGACGAACGTTACGCTTGGGATTCATATCGCCGTCTGATCCAGATGTACGCGGACGTGGTGATGGAGTTCGCCGCTGGCATCGAGCATGAAGATGAAGCAGACAACATCCACAACCGTCTCGAGAGAGAGCTCGAAGGGTTGAAGGAAGAAGTCGACGCGAAGGAAGATCAGGACCTGACGACTGAAAACCTGAAGGTGTTGGTTGATCGCTACAAGTCCACGGTCAAGGAAGTCTTGGGAAGCGAATTCCCGGATGATCCGATGACTCAATTGTGGGGCGGCATCAGCGCAGTGTTCCAGTCATGGAATGGTAAGCGCGCCATTGCCTATCGTAAATATGAAAACATCCCGCATGAGTGGGGTACCGCGGTCAACGTTCAGACCATGGTCTTCGGTAACATGGGCGAAGGTTGCGCAACTGGTGTAGCGTTCACCCGTGACCCGGCCACCGGCAATAACGTGTTCTACGGCGAGTGGCTTCCGAACGCCCAGGGTGAGGACGTGGTCGCCGGCATACGCACCCCGCGCGCGATTAACAATGATTCAATATCCAAGGGTCAGAACGACGACATGCCGACCCTCGAGCAGGAAATGCCGGCAGCATATCAGGAATTGCACGACATCCGTGACAACCTTGAGGCACATTACAAGGACATGCAGGATGTCGAGTTCACGATTGAGAACGAGAAGCTGTGGATGTTGCAGACTCGTACCGGCAAGCGTAACGGTCGCGCGGCTGTCCTGATGGCTGTTCACATGGCGAACGAAGGCCTCATCGACAAGGCCACCGCGATCATGCGCGTGCATGCGGATCAGCTCGATGAGCTGCTGCACCCGATGATCGATCCCCTCGCTGAGAAGAAAGCGAACATGCTGACGACCGGTCTTCCGGCTGGCCCGGGTGGCGCAGTTGGCAAGATCATTTTCAACTCGGAACGTGCGATGCACGCTGGCAAGGATGGCACTCCGATCATCCTCGTCCGTGTTGAAACTTCCCCGGAAGACGTTGACGGCATGCGTGCTGCCAAGGGCATTTTGACCAGCCGTGGTGGTATGACCAGCCACGCCGCTTTGGTCGCTCGTGGTTGGGGCAAGTGCTGCATCGTCGGCGCTGGCGATCTCAAGATCGACTATAAATCCAAGTCCATGACCACCGCAGACGGTTCCGTCTTCAACGAAGGCGACTGGCTGACCTTGAACGGTACGACTGGTAAGGTCTACCCGGGACAGCTTCCAGTGGTAGATGCCGACCCGGACAGCATCCCGGAATACAAGGAGCTGATGGCATGGGCTGACGAATTCCGTCGTCTCGGTGTCCGCACCAACGCTGACACTCCGAAAGACGCCGCCATCGCCCGCAAGTTCGGCGCGAAGGGCATCGGCCTCACCCGTACCGAGCATATGTTCTTCGGTGGTGAACGGATCAAGGCCGTGCGCGGCATGATTCTCTCGGACGATCTGGAAGAGCGTCGCAGCTGGATCATGAAGCTGTTGCCGTTCCAGCGCGACGATTTCTACGGAATCCTCAAGGCAATGAGCCCGTACGCGGTGACCATCCGTCTGCTGGATCCGCCGCTCCATGAGTTCCTCCCGCCGCACGATGAGCATGATCTCATCAAGCAGGTCGCGGACGATATGGGCGTGGATGTTGAGACGTTGAACAAGCGTATCGCCGGTCTCCAGGAATTCAACCCGATGCTCGGACATCGCGGCTGCCGCCTCGGTATCTCCATTCCTGAGCTGACCGAAATGCAGGCCCGTGCGATCCTCGAAGCGACGGCTCAATTACGTAGCGAAGGTGTTGAAGTACACCCGGAGATCATGGTTCCGCTGATTGGTACCGTGCAGGAATTCGAGAACCAGCGTGACATCATTCTGGCGGTCGCTGAAGAAGTGAAGAAAGAGAAGGGCATCACTGACCTGCCGTTCCTGGTGGGTACCATGATCGAAGTTCCGCGCGCAGCAATCACGGCGGACAAGATCGCAGCGGTCGCCGAGTTCTTCAGCTTCGGCACCAACGATCTGACCCAGATGGGTTGCGGGTTCAGCCGTGACGACGCCGGTTCATTCCTCCCGGAATACGTCGAACTCGGCATTTACCAAGACGATCCGTTCCAGAGTCTCGACCAGGAAGGTATTGGCGAGTTGGTCCGTATCGCGGTCGAAAAGGGTCGCAAAGCGAACCCGGATCTGCACCTCGGGATCTGCGGTGAGCACGGTGGCGACGCCAAGTCGGTAGAGTTCTTCCATCGTGTGGGCCTGGACTATGTGTCCTGCTCGCCGTTCCGTGTACCGATCGCACGTTTCGCCGCCGCTCAGGCAGTGATCAGGAGATCGGAAGAGCACACGTCTGAACTCCAGTCACACTGATATATCTCGTATGCCGTCTTCTGCTTGAAAAAAAAAAAAAACAAAAGATACGCCTGGAGCGTGTCGAACACACCCGTGCTAAA
>CAJVXH010000182.1 GCA_913009835.1 uncultured bacterium | reverse complement strand
CCGAATATAGAAGCAATATCCGTAAACAGTATGATGAAGATTCGTCAGTCGTTGTAGCAGAACAACGCTACGCATATATACACGGCGCCATTCGTGAAACAGTGGTGAAGGGGGAGCAACATAGCCGTATAGACTTCACTGAGATGGTCGATAAAATTGTTCTCAACAAGTATTCCGGCCTTTTCATTTTCTTCGCAGTGATGTACCTCATTTATCAGGTCACATTCACCATCGGTAATCCACTTTCAGACCTGATTGACAGCGGCTTCAGGCTCCTCTCAACATGGTTGTCTGCCACCCTGCCTCCCGGCATCCTGGCTGACCTGCTGATAAACGGTATAGTTGGAGGAGTGGGAGGGGTAATCGTATTCCTGCCGCTGGTAGTACTACTATTTCTCGGCCTGTCCCTGCTGGAAGACACTGGCTACATGGCCCGCGCCGCTTTCGTGATGGATCACTTTTTCCACCTCTTCGGAATGCATGGACGCAGCTTTGTGCCCTTCATGATCGCCACCGGCTGCGCTGTTCCGGCTATCATGAGCGCGAGGACACTGGTTAATCCACGCGACCGGGTGATCACCATTTTGGTGACCCCGTTGCTCATGTGTGGCGCAAAATCTCCAGTAATCGCGATGCTGGCAGCAGTCTTCTTTCCCCGACACTCAGGGTTAATCTTCTGGCTGGTGTGGATAGGAGGATGGCTTATCGCATTTTCAGCCGCCCTTACTCTGCGCAAAACGATGTTTCGTGGTGAAGCAGCGCCGTTTGTGATGGAGTTGCCACCATATCGACGTCCTACCCTACGTGGTGCGTTCATCCACATGTGGGAAAGATCGTGGATGTATCTCAAGAAGGCGGGGACATTCATTCTAGCCGCAAGCATCGTCATATGGTTCCTGCTCGCCTTCCCACGAGCTACAGATGAAACGTCATTGAATACGGATCAGTCCAGCTCTTCGCAATATGTCCAGACTGTCGAAACTGATACATCAAATGGCTATCATGTCGCGGATGAACAGATTCGTAACAGCTATGCTGGCAGGATTGGACGTTTCGTCGAACCAGTGATGCGTCCGGCCGGCTTCGACTGGAAAATATCAGTTGCCCTGTTCTCCGGATTTGCCGCCAAGGAAGTCATCATTTCGACAATGGGCATCATTTATGGCATAGAAGATTCCGACCCTGATTCTGAAGCAAGTATCGAGCGCACTCCAATCAAGCAACACCTGGCTGACGATCCGGTTTACTCACCTGCGACGGCGCTGGCGTTGATGTTCTTCGTGCTTCTGTACGTTCCCTGCATGGCGGTTATGACGGTGGTGTGGAAGGAGTTAGGCACGTGGAAATGGACGCTATTCCTGGCAGTTTACTCATTTGCCCTGTCTTGGACACTGGCTGTAATCATCTACAATGTCGCCAGCTGGTTTGGGCTGGGCTGATTCTTCAAATATGTTGAGTTGACTCCAGCACTGCGCTTGTATCAATTGTGCCATAGTGCCTTCAGCCAATCGAGGGAGTTCTCACCGGAATTGGGGTCAAAGAACCACCGTGGACAACTGGAGACTGTCTTGTCAGCGTACAATCCTTCCAGAACGCGATTGAACAGATTCTCATAGGATTTTGCGGTACGCTCCCAAGTGTACACTTCACGTACACGCTTCGTCCCCGCATCACGGTACTGTTTCCAGCAATCCTCCCGTTGTACCAGTTTCAACAGCCCTGAGGCGATGTCATCCGGATCGTAAGGGTCCACCAGAACCCCGGCACCATCCGTCAAACTCTCCGCAGGACCGCCATTCTGAGTTACCACCGCTGGTAGACCACATGCCATCGCTTCCAGAGGAGATAGACCGAAAGGCTCGTGAAACGCCGTCAATGCGAACACCCCACGGTGCGCGCGTCCCAAGTGTCGATAGGCCGCCGCCAGGTCAGCTTGAGTAGCCATGGACAATGACATCACACAGGGCCATAAATTTCGTTCGTCAATTAACTCCCGGATCTCGTCAAAGATGACTTTTTCCTTAGGCGTGAAAGCTCCCTCTGAGGCATAGAAAGGGTAGGGATTTCGGTTAAGGCTGATGATGAGGTTGGCTGAGGCCATCAGCGTTTCCGATTCCGCCCAGGCTCGAACCAACCCGATGATGTTCTTCTTTGGTGCCAGACGGCTGGAACAGATAACCATCGGCAGATGACGACGGGCGGCAGGAATATCACGATGAATGGTATCTTCAATGATCGCAATAATCTTGTCCTCGTCAGCACTGACTATGTCTGTTCCGAAAATGTCCGGGTTCACGCCGGGTGGGATCAGACAGAATTTTGAATCATCTTCAACATTGATAGAGCCGGAATACACATGATGACCGAGATGCTCCCGACGTTCCACATCACTACTGGTTACTATCGCAGCGGCTTGCGCAAATGAACATCGTTCTGCAGCGATGCGATAATCGAATCGATATCGGTCAGCGAGGATATCGAACTCGTTATCATCACCGATCAAACGCTCCATTTTCATTGAGCCAAGGCTGTGACCAGTGAAGGTGAAAGGAGTTTCTTCTCTCATCTGCAGCAATACGGCGGCCATTCCCCCATCAGCGTAGTGCGCGGTGTAAATATCCGGGGATGAACCTTCCTCCTGATAGAACTCACGTACGCCCGCAACCCATTCATTCAGGTAGGGCCACAATTTCTCCTTCTCCACAAACCCTTCAGGGCCACATTCCAGACGTATAACACGCACATTCTCCTCACCAGGCCAGCCATCAGTCGGATCGCTGTACTCTGGCCAACTGGTGTCGTCGAAACGACGGGTAAGAATATCGACCTTGTGACCCAGACGACCCAACTGAATAGCCAGTTCCTTGACATACACCAACTGTCCACCGAAATCAGGGTGTTGTGTCAAATGACTGTCAAGTGGGTCAAAGTTTCCCTGCGGGTTGAGAAAACCGATGTGCATATTTTTTATCCGAAACTGGAGTCGCGAAAGCTAGCTACCTAATCAATACACAGCATATCAGTACCACAACGACGCATTTTCATTGTTCGACCCCCGAGAGCTCGGTTCGCGCAGAGGCAAAGATCATGAAACTCGCTTTAAGTATGGACTGGTTCCGGCGGGAAGAGTGAAATGACCGAGGCTCTAATCAACTCAGACAGATTTGCGTATTCACTTGAGCAACTCCTACTTTCCGGCTCCCGATAAGTGGTGTGAATTGAACATTGTCGGAGAGGTGGCCGAGTGGCTGAAGGCGCACGCTTGGAAAGCGTGTTTAGGCAACCCCTAACGTGGGTTCGAATCCCACCCTCTCCGCTAAATACCCCTAAGTCCTGTATAAACAGGCTTGGGGGTTTTGCTGTTAAGTGGATTATGCCTATATTATGCCCAAGCCGTCCTGATTCGACCATCAGAAAGGGTGCACATGTGGAAGCCTGAACTGCCGCAAATCACTGATTTATCGAAGCAACCTGATGGAATGGAAAATCTTGATACCGGCTCGACTACTACGATCCACATTCCGGCAAACGCGTACGAAAGCCATCTTCAACACCGATCAGGGCGCGCAGTTTACGAGTGAGGTGTTCACGTTGCGATTGAAAGATGCAGGCGTGAAAATCAGCATGGATGGCAGAGGACGTTGGCTGGACAACCGCTTCATCGAACGGCTGTGGCGATCACTGAAATACGAAGATGTGTACTTGAAATGTTACGCGACAATGCGTGAGGCGGAAATGGGAATCGGACGCTATCTTGCTTTCTACAACGGACGGCGTCCGCATCAGGCGTTGAACCACCGAACACCGGCCCAGGTCTACGACTTGAAAACGACACAAAAAGCAGCATGAAACGGACGGGATTTATCACTTAAAATCTCAACTTATCTGTCCAACTGATGGGGTCCACCTCAGCGCTTGCTACGCATCGTTTACCTCTTGTTCCTGATAGTTCAGAAACTTCGGTTGCTCGAGCTGATTCAGCGCCTCATCGAGCTTGATGAACTGTTTGAAGAAAGTGTCAATATCGCTCTCATGGAGTAGTTGGGTGTCCAGTTGCCGAGTGAACCCGATCAGGCGCCCCAGAGTAACCAGGATGCGAAGCTGATCTGATGGAGCCCACTTATTGATGCGTGCAATGATCAGATCTCCGGTAACAGCCACCCAGAAATCCATCGATTCCAAAATCTTCTTCAGCAAACGTACCCGCCGATTTCGACGGTCGTCCTTTGTAACTCCTCCCACGAAGCGAAAATATACATAGTTATCATTCACATCATCCGACAGGTAAGTATCAACAACATTGAAGTGATATCCAAGACGCAGACTCAGATTCATATAATTTTTGGCGAGGACGGCCAGATTTTGTCCCTGGTAATCCCTGCTCTGCTCCATCAGGGACGACCGGGTCAGACTGGACATGAAATCATTCAGACCTAGGTTTACCGGTTTTGTACTCCAAACACCCGGTGCAGTGAGACCAGCCAATACAGCTTTCATCGGCAAGGAACGAACAGCTTCCAATGAGGAAGAGCTGGTCTCGCTGTCAGAATAGTCTAGTCCGCCACCAATATCGATTACGGATAATCCCAGGGGAATTGACAAGGTAAGACGGTGTGCCATAATTCCGCGAAAACGCCTGGATCGTGGATTCAGTTCGATCAGGTACTGCATGGCTTTTTCGTGGCTGAACCTGATCAGGTCATGGTAGCTTTTACAGTTTCGTGCAACGAAATCCGGGTCACGTGGATCAATCAAATACAGAGGGGTCATTCTTTTCAATACGCTCCGCAGGATACGGTACTCTTTCTTCTCCCGGAAAGCATCATCGGAACAAAGATTGTATTCCAGTAATTCCGAGATAATTCCCTGGTATACGATACATTCTTCTGCATCGACAGTGACTTCCATTCCCGTTTTCAGGATGTCAGTGGCATTTCCTGTGCCCACAATAGCAGGTACGAAAAACTCACGAGCAATGGTCGCCATGTGACCTGTGGAACTGCCGATATCTGTGATGATGGCAGCGGCACGCCGTACGATCGCGGCTAAACGTGGACTTGTATACTGGCTGACTGCGATCGCTCCAAGAGGGAAGGATTGGGGATCATCCTCCTCATTGACCAGCCAGACCTTTCCAGCTGCGATTCCACGGTGCGCGACATCACCCTTGAGCTTCATCAAGACAGGGGCGTCTTGAATTGCAGCTCGTAGCGAAGCTGATCGATCCTGGCCCTGTGGGGGCAGGTGCAGCGGACGACACTGTAGGATACAGATATTGTCCGCGTCATCAAGGCACCATTCGATATCAACGGGACGCTGGAAGAAACGTTCAAGGGTAAGCGCCAGTTCGGCGAGATGAATCAGCTGTTCTTCATTCAGACAGGGCTCACCAGGTTCGGTCTCTCCATTGTCGGAGTTGATCCGTTTTCCGATATGACGTTCGGACACCTCGGAGGGATTTACACGCATAATCCAATAAGAATCGCTGTTTTCTTTCCCCTGAACGGAATCGGCACTCAACCCCCACACGGCTGAAACGACCATGTAGTCCATGCTTCCGGCAGGGTCCACAGTGTATATCACACCTGCAACTCGTGCCGGGATCATCTCCTGCACACCAACACTCATCTCGCGGGGGATCAAGCTGCTGACTTCACCCGGCGTTTCTTCTGAATATGCGATAGTGGAATACTCAAACTGGCTTGCCAGCACCTTTTTATAGGCCTGCACAACATCATCGCTCTTGCAATTGAGGATGGACAGAAACTGTCCTGCATAGCTTTGTCCGACTTTGTCCTCCACAACCGCGCTGGAGCGAACAGCGAGTAAGGGTCGGGCGCCAACTCGCTTGTACATGTCAGTGATCTGTTTCTGGATTGCTTTGATCGTCTTTTTCGGCACCCGGGCACCATCGAACAAATCGGCAATAGTCTGGTCATATTCGTTGCTGTCAGCCAATTCTTTAGCGCCCAGCGCTGCCAACGTTTCTTCCACTTTCCTCCACAGGTCGTTTTCTTCCATGAAGGTCTGAAACTCTTGAACGGTAATAGCGAATCCATCAGGAGTTCGTAACCGGACCGCATTGCGAACTTCCCCCAAGTGGGCGTTTTTACCACCTATCAGATTCAGTAGTCCCAGGTGAATATCATCATAGGGTATGCATTGACGTGTGTCCTGTAATCCAGGTTCAGCTTTTACCATGACGATGAGATCGTCGTGGATTCGTTAGATTGGAAGAGCGTCGTGTAGGGAAAGAGTGTAGATCTCGGTGGTCGCCGTATCATTAAAAAAAAAAAAAA
>CAJVXH010000181.1 GCA_913009835.1 uncultured bacterium | reverse complement strand
TTGTAACGTCGGGATGCGTATTGACAATGTGAAAGGCGAATGCTTCACCTATGTTTAGATCGCTGTATACACCACCGAAAACGTAGCCGCCATCTCGGGTCTGGCAAATAGATGTTGTTCCATCACCACCGGGAACTGTCATCTCCCACAACACGTTTCCATCGATGTCATACTTCACGAGATAATAATGGTACCAATTCGGATCCTGTGAGTATCCGCAAACAACGATGCTGTTGTCGGGCGTGATCCAGAGTTCTTGTGCACGTTGGCTATTTATCCGGTCAATCGTATGATCCCAGATCACCTCGCCATCTGCATCCATACGCACGGTGTAGAATGCGCCAGGGTCCTCTATGGCGAGAAACCCGCATGCAACAATCGTCTGATCGGGCAATTCACGGACACACAGAGCATAATCCAGCCAGCCATCTGCACCCAGCAGGCGTGCCCAGACTTGTTCGCCGTCAGCATCGAGCTTGCGGACATAGGCGTCCCAATCATCGTATGGCGAATAGGACCAGGTTTCCCCACACTCGATGAATCCACCATCACTGGTCTGTTCGATATAATCAGATGCTTCTGAAATACCACCAAAATCCATTCTGCTCCAGATTTCCTCGCCCGAAGCGTCAGTTCTCATAATCCATGCGTAGCAATGAAAATCATCGTCACAGCCATATCCCGACACTATCAATCCACCGTCATTAGTTGGACGAACGGAAGTAATTACCTCAACACCTGTGAAATAGTCCCAAGATCTTGTCCAGAGTGTGTCGGGTGGTTGGGCGGATGCCAGGGATGTGACAACTATAGCCAACAGTAGGAATATGGGAAGTCGACTCATGACAAGCTCCACGGTAGGATTGGGATGCAATGGAGTGAGTACGTCATTGATGAATCCCCCGGATAGACGCTAGTAATATACTGACAGAAGATCGTCATGCCCCAGACATTTATGTCTGGGATGATCATAAGGTCAACACCGAGATCCTTCGCTTCGCTCAGGATGACTTCATTACACGTCCGAGAAAGAAGCTGAGCCCCTCCTTTTCGTTCGACGACTCTTGCCTTTGGACATGGAGTACATTTCATTAACCGAACTCATATAACACCGGGACCAGAGATGGCTGACGATACGAGTAAAAACGCGAACGAACCTTCCGTGAGCAAGGATTTCATCCGTCAGAAGGTGGACGCCGACCTCGCCAGCGGCAAGTATGATGGCGTGGTGACACGTTTTCCGCCGGAGCCGAACGGTTACCTGCACATCGGCCATACCAAGGCGATAGCGCTTAGCTTCGGGTTGGCTAAGGAGTATGGTGGGGTGACTCATCTGCGTTTCGATGACACAAACCCTTTGACCGAAGACACCAGCTATGTCGAATCAATCGAGGAAGACATCCGCTGGTTGGGGTATGACTGGGGCGACCGTCTGCACTACACCTCCGATTACTTCGAGCAATTGTATGACTGGGCGGTGAAACTCATCGAGAAGGGTGTGGCCTATGTGTGTCACTTGAGTGATGAGGAGATCCGGGAATATCGCGGCACGGTCAAGGAGGCGGGGGTGGACAGTCCGTATCGTGATCGCAGCGTGGAAGAAAATCTGGCCGACTTTGCGAAGATGCGCGACGGTGGGTATAAGGATGGTGAAGTGACGTTGCGGGCGAAGATCGACATGTCGAACGCGAACATGAAGATGCGCGACCCGTTGATGTATCGTGTCCGTCACGCGCACCATCACAACACCGGGGACAAATGGTGCATCTACCCGATGTACGATTGGGCGCACGGCCAGTCTGACGCCATCGAGGGGATAACTCACAGCCTGTGTACCCTCGAATTCGAAAATAACAACGAGCTCTACCGTTGGTTCCTCGAGCAGCTCGAAGTGCCGACCCCGCCGGAACAGACCGAATTCGCCCGTTTGGGCATGACTTACACCGTCATGTCAAAACGTAAGCTGCTGGAACTGGTTGAAAAGGGATTGGTTGGTGGTTGGGATGATCCACGTTTGCCGACGATAAGCGGGTTACGTCGTCGCGGATACACACCGACTGCGATCAAGACGTTGATCGAGCGCACCGGCATTGCCAAGGCCAACAGCACGGTTGATATGGGTATGCTGGAGTGGGCGATCCGTGAGGATTTGAATTATATCGCGCCGCGCAAGATGGCGGTGCTCCATCCGCTGAAGGTCACAATTACAAATTATCCTGAGGGTCAGTCCGAAGAACTGGAAGCGATCAACAACCCGGAGCGCGCTGAGGATGGGACACGCATGGTACCCTTCAGCGGTGAGTTGTACCTCGAGCGTGAAGATTTCATGGAAGACCCGCCGCGCAAGTTCTTCCGTCTGGCGCCGGGACGGGAAGTCCGCTTGCGTTACGCCTTCTTCATCACCTGCAACGAAGCGGTGAAGGATGATAACGGTGAAGTGATCGAGCTCAAGTGTACCTATGATCCGGCGACTCGTGGCGGCGACGCCCCGGACGGACGCAAGGTCAAGGCGACCTTGCACTGGGTCAGCGCCAATCATGCGGTGGATATGGAAGTCCGGAATTATGACCGGCTGTTCAACGTCGAGAATCCGCTCGAAGCGCAGTACAAAGATGATTGGCTGCAGACGCTCAACCCGGATTCGCTCGAGGTGTTGACGGGGGTCAAGGGTGAACCATCTCTGGCGGAGATGAAGGCGGGTGACAACTGTCAGTTCGAGCGCAAGGGCTACTTCTGCATGGACCAGGACTCGAAGCCGGGCGCGCCGGTTTTCAACCGGACGGTTACCCTGCGCGATTCCTGGGCGAAGATTCAGAAGAAGGGCGGGAAGAAGTGATTTACTGGATAACCGGATACTGGTATTGGCTGAGTAGTATGGATTGAATGCAGCAGCGTCAGCAGCTTGTGGCCAGCGGTCATGACTTATAGAAACAAAGAAGCGGGGAAGCGATGGGTTTAATCATCACTTCCCCGCTTTGTAGTTGGGGAGAACGGGAGGGTGTCAGCACCACAAACGGGGTGTTGGGGGTGCACTGCGCAACGGAATTGTCGGAACGTTTGTAGACTAACGTCCCTCCCGTACAAGGAACGCGATACTTCCACGTTCCAAGAGTAAGACCAGCCAGACGAGCTGGGGTTACAAAGTATGTCTCCGGGGGAGTCTTGGAATGAAGTTCAGACATGGAACTGTCAGAAAGGTCATCTCCCGAATCAGCAGACGAGAGCATATTCTAGTGAATGATTGAAGGCACAATGCTGGAAACGAGAATGCAGAATCCACCGGTATGGATTCCGCATTCGCTGTTTGTTTGGAGTTGACTCGAAACTTCTGGCGATTCGGAGCGTTGCAGAGTTAGGTGTACCTCCTTACTTTAAAGATTCATTTCAACAGGGATTCCGAGTGGAATCCCTATACCTTCACAATACAGAAGAACACGAGAGAGCGCCTTTAAAGATGAGTACTACACCGCATATTGCTTATCTCGACAACGGTGACAGCACCCAGGTGCTGCCTGAAGTCATTGAAGAGATGTTGCCCCATTTCACCGAGTGGTATGGCAACCCGGCCAGTCTGCACCAGTTAGGTCTTCGAGCTGAAGAGACGCTCGATGAAGCGCGTGAAAAGGTGGCTGGACTGATCGGTGCAAAACCAGCCGAAGTATTCTTCACCTCTGGCGCGACCGAATCGAACAACATCGCGTTGGAAGGATTGCGACGTCTGCACCCGAAGAAGAAACACGTTCTGATCAGCCCGATTGAGCATGCCAGCGTGCGCAATGTCGTTCTCCGCATGGAGAAAGAAGGCTTTGTAGAGCTGGAAGAGTTGAGCGTTGATGGCGAAGGTCTGCTCATCCTTGACAGCCTGCGTGAAAAGCTCCGTGATGACACCCTGTTTGTCTCGGTAATCCATGGCAACAATGAGATCGGCACGATTCAGGATTTACGCCCAATAGCTGAAATATGTCATGAGAAGGGTGCCTTATTGCATGCTGATTGCGCGCAGACTTTCGGAAAGATCCCGCTCAATGTGAAAGATCTCGGTGTCGATCTGGCCAGTTTCAACGCTCACAAGCTGCACGGCCCGAAGGGTGTGGGTGCGTTGTACGTGCGCAAACGGTTGAAATTGCGTCGCCTGTTCGAGGGACCGCCGCAGGAGCAGGGTCTGCGTCCGGGGACGGA
Source organism: uncultured bacterium (assembly GCA_913009835.1). GTDB lineage: Bacteria > Electryoneota > Electryoneia > Electryoneales > Electryoneaceae > BMS3BBIN04. The sequence goes on along the minus strand of CAJVXH010000181.1, from coordinate 2,178 downwards.
GAATGTACCCGCGATTGTCGGCTTGGCCAAGGCTGCTGAGATCGCAGTACGTGATATGGATGAAGTGATGCCGCAGGTCAACGAACTGACCAAACAGCTCGCGGATCGATTGCAGGAGATCCCCCATGTTCAGATCAATGGGCCGGAGATTGGGTCGAAGAATCGTCTCCCGGGCAACTTGAACATCACTTTCAAGTACATCGAGGGCGAAGCTATTCTGATGAGCTTGAATTATGGTGGGGTCTATGTGAGTAGTGGCAGCGCTTGTTCGTCCAGAAGCCTGGTGCCTTCGCATGTGCTGACATCCATCGGTCTGCTTCACGAAGAAGCGCATGGTTCGATTCGGTACACCTTGTCACGTTTGAATACGCAGGAAGATGTGGATCACGCGGTTGTTGAAACGGCTAAGGCGGTGGAGCGTTTGCGCGCTATGACGGCGTTTATTCCCGAAGAGCACAGCAAACGTGAGAGCGAACACGCAACCACTTTTTACAAGCAGCGCAAGGAAAAGCTCGATTGATTTGTTGATTGTCCAAGAGGGAGTACGATGGCTCTCTGGAGATCATAGATGTATCAGGTTTGAATCTGGTGCATCTAACCTTAGAGTCTGTACCGGAGATCCCGCGCAGAGACGGCACTCCCTTTGGGGAGTAGAATGCTTTAGATTCCTGTCCATTCAGTTTTTCCCATCTTCTGAAGAAGGTGGGAAGTTTTGTCGATAACCGCTCTTCCATTGAGGTTCTGGCATGGCCATAAAATATACCCAGAAGGTGATTGACGAGTTCACGAATCCGGAAAATGTCGGCGAACTTGACAATGCAAATGCTGTTTCAACAGAAGGCAGCCCGGCTTGTGGTGACATGATCACCTACAACATGATCATTGATCCGAAGACATTGATAATTGAAGATATCCGGTTTCGTTCGTATGGCTGTGCCTCAAATATTGCGACAGCGTCGATGGCTTCCAAGATGGCGAAGGGGAAGCACATTGACGAGATCAAGAAGATGCGCCCGAAGGCAGTTACTGAAGAGCTGGAGGGTTTGCCGGCGGTGAAGATTCACTGTAGTGTGTTGGCGATCAACGGTCTCAAGTCTGCTATCCGTCAGTGGGAAGAGGAGAGCGGTCTTGTCGATCCACAGGAACCTATAATCACTGAAAAGATCGTCATGGAGGCGTTGCGTGATGTGATCAATCCTGAGACTGGATTGTCGCTGACCAAGATGAACATGGTGCGTCACGTTGAAGTCCAGGACAACAAGGTGTTTGTCGAGGTACTCGTCGGTGAGACGGACGAGATGTATTACGAGAACATTGTTGAAGAAGCACGTGAACATATTGAATCGTTGCCGGGTGTGATAGATGCAACGGTCAAGCTGACAGAAATACCTGTGGCGTAGAAGTCCGGAACAGATTTCTATCGTTGATGTTTCGTCATCCTGAACTTTTTTTGTGAAGGATCTCGTCTTTGACCTTCGGGAATCCGCGTTTGCGAGCAAGCACGGGCAAGAATAGCGACATGCCCACAACATTTATGTGGTGGATCATCAGCGTTTGATGAGCAAACACAGGTTTATTACTAGGACACGGACTGAAGTCCGTGGCAAGTGGTTTCGTCTGCTCTTTGTCTTTATCTTTGCTCACAGCTCACAGCTCACAGCTCACAACTGGTGTCCATTCATGGACTTATCCCCAACCTATATCGAGCATTTTCAAGCGCCGAAGAACATCGGCGACGTCGAGGAACCTCGCGTTCTCGCCGAGGTGGCTCATCAGGGCAGTGGTTGTCATGACCGTTTGCGGGTAACTTTGCGTATAAATGATGGAATCGTTGAAGACGCGATGTGGCGTGCGCGTGCTTGTTCGGGAACTGTTGCAGCTGCATCTGCGGCTACGGAATGGGCGAAGGGGAAGAGTGTCGAGGAAGTGACGAACGTGACGCCGGGAATTCTCATAGATGTGCTCGATGGCATCCCGGAGAAGAAAATGCACTCTGTGGAGCTTGTCGCTGAAGCTCTCCAGAAGGCTGCAAGTACTTCCATTTAATTCCACCTCTCCAAAAACTTCCGGGAATTATGAAAATACTACAGATCATCACCATAGACGGTCCGTCCGCATCGGGAAAATCGACAACTGCACGCACTATTGCGGACACTCTCGGCTGGCAGTATCTCGATA
>CAJVXH010000180.1 GCA_913009835.1 uncultured bacterium | reverse complement strand
AATGATACGGCGACCACCGAGATCTACACTCGTTCCCTACACGACGCTCTTCCGATCTGGACGGCTGGTGTGCGCCGCGATCTCGGTGATAGAGATGGTTGATGTGTTCGACGCCAGAATCACCGAATCATCGGTCAGCTCGTCCAGTTGCTTGAATATCTTGAACTTGATATCCGGGTTCTCGGTCGCAGCTTCGACGATCAGTTCGCAATCCTTCAGCGCGTCATAGTCGGTGGTGAAGGTGATCTTCGCGACGGCAGCGTCCGCCTGATCCTGGGTCATCTTCTCCTTCTTGACCATGCGTGCGAGGTTCTTCTCAATGGTGGCTCGTGCGTGGTCGAGAAAATCTTGCTTGATGTCCACAGCGACTATATCCAGGCCGGTCTGTCCGGCGACCTGGGCGATGCCGTTGCCCATGGTTCCCGTTCCCACTACGCCAAATTTGCTGATGCTCATGTGGTACTCCTCCCTCTGGTTGTTCTTCGATCTATGGATGAATAGTTACTCGTCTCTCGGGGTTCGGGCTACGGAAAAGGCCCGGGGAGTGCTTGCATCCGGTTATCCAGTTAACTCAGCCAGGAGATATGCCCCTGTGACCCGCCGTCTTTTTGGCGGTTCGCAGGGATTATCCAACTGTAGTCCTGAGTCCTGAGAAAACAAACACGTACCTCATAACTTGCGGATCAACCCTGTTATCGCCTGCGGCGGTAACAGGGGCATATTCATCGTCGGATAATCCGCGCTTGACGAGCACTCCCCGGGCCTGGTATCTCACAGCTCACAGCTCATTTCCCTCGTGCGACAATCAACGCTAACATCGCGATCACGATTGACAACGGGCCGAACACGAACATCTCCAACCCCGGCCCGCCGATGAAATTGCCCGCGATGTTCAGCACGAAATACGCGAACATAAACCACGCAGCCACTCGTATGAATCGCGGCAACAATCCTTTCAAGATATACCCGGCACGCGCGACGGTGATCACCATGAACAGGATGGTTGTCCCTAACGCGGTCAGCTCCAAGGCGAGCAGTTGCGCGAGTGATGTGTCCGCCTGTCCGCCCATCACGATGTCAGATGGCACGACGCCGACAATTACGAGCACGTGAAATACGCCCAGCAATCCGAGGATGCCGATCAGTATGTTCGCGGCTGCTTTGGTTGCTCTATCTGGCATGTTCCCTCATGTAGCCCGGCACCTCCGCATGCCGGGGCTGATTCTATTGCCACCTACAGCGGCATAACATGTCCCGGCATCAGGGAATACCGGGCTACGCTTGCTCAAATTGGGTGGTCTCGAAGTCACCACAACTCTGATTTCATCAAGTACCTATCAAGTAAAATCTGACCACGATGCCTAGTAGTAACCATTTATTATTTATATAAATAGAGATAGCGATCATACTCCTTTCACTCCCTAGAAGCCATAATTATCAAGTACCCATCAAGTAAAATTCTAGTCCCAATTGGGAAGGTATCTCATCATTCGCGGAGCTGCTGTCGGATCATGCGGACGGATTGCGTTTTCACCCAGCGCTTCCTTGATTAAACGAGATGCTTTAGATCGATTGTGTTCTTCAATCCCAAACCGATCACGCAGTGTCGTATTCGTCATAAAATCATTCTGTACGTATCTCAAACATGCGTGGAGATAAACCGCCCGGACACGATCCTGCTTCGTCATCTTGTTCAATGGCTGTTCTGAGTAGAGGAAAACCCGCGTAGCCTCGCCTACGGCTTCGAATTTCGGTGCAGGCAATTGATGAGCTTCTACTTCCGACACAACCTTGTCAATTCCACTCCCACGTTCCTCGCAGATGCCGATCCTCCTCATCAGAGATGCCATCACTTCGTTTCGCGATTTGGGCGGCGAATCGAGAAAGCGATCTGTATCAACCAACGGCGCACCGGGATTGTTTATTTCGATTCGATCACTGAAGACTTCGACCATCGGCCCTGCGCCAGCCAGTGACCGTCAAGTCCTGATGAATAAGCGCATTCGCAATGAGTTCGCGATATGCAATCTCCGGAAAAGCTGAAACGGTTCTTCGCAAACCACTGGTATCAATGACTTCTTGCGAGGGTAAAACGTTATTCAAGAAGATCGCACCTTCTTCAAATCCACGCGCATAACCACGGTCAATGAGTTGCTCTTTCTGAGTTCGAATTCGTCCCTTACCGTCATAGATGATGAGGCGCAATGCTTTGCGTGAAAGTGACCGAAATAAAGTTAGCTGCGTTGCAAAAAGCAACGCTCCCAGGTTGGTGATATCCCATGCTCCATCCAACGAGGGTGCAATCAGACGGTCTGCCTCCATTGCTTGCAGGACTGCTTGGCGTGACTCAGGCAATGGCAGGTTGAGGAGATCGAAGTATGCAGGATAGTCGAGTAGCCGGACAACTTCTTCGGTCGATACTCGCTCCGCTGCAATTAATTCTTCAAAGGGCGTTTGGTCGAAAATACGCCACAATTCGCGCTCTTTCTCTGGGAAGTCTTTTAACTTCTTCTTGTACGATCCTACACGTATGTACTCCAGTCCCTTGAACTGCACCGGGTGACGAAAAGCGCGCCCGATTTCGAGAATGATAACGCGTTTGTCATCAATCTCAATTGAGTGAAATCGAAACTGGATTTTGGGTGTGAGCAGGTGGAGCAGCCAGCTTTCAAACTCCTCGCCGCCGATCTTCTTCGTCGTCGGATCGATAGTGGTGCCGACGATCTCATGGGTCTCGTTTTCAATACCCCAGACGATATACGCGAACGCCTTTCCGACAAGCGCAGCGGAATTAGCCAACGCGGAGATGTATTCCCCAACCTCCTCCGGTTGGTCGTTGTTGACCTTGAACTCTACCCACTCCGTCTCCTTCGGGAGCGCACGTAATTCACGGAGCAAGCTGTTCAAGTAGTCTCTGTTACGTTCGGTAGTCATCAACTATCCGATTTTGTACTGGTGCTCTGAAGTCACTTGCCGCCTTTAGCGGCATAACATGTCCCGGCAGACGTTTTTGCGCCGGGCTACGCTTGCTCAATCGAATCGGTGTCCCACTTTTCTTCGTTTTGACAGGGAACCTGTTGACAATTGCATCGTGTAAGTGTTAAATAGCTAGTGAACGTAGACATGCGTGGGACAAACTGTAGGTCGTCCTCAGGACGGCAGCGCGTATAGCGTGGGATCCTACAGCCCAGGGTCTACGTTTTCGCTTTATCCCGCAGCCAGTCGCAGCATGATTGATCGGCAATATCCGCCATAGCCTCTCTCGGAACTACCTTCAATCCATAGCCCCACAGCATTCCACGATTCTTGTACATGATGGGGTCAAGTGTCTGAATGTAACGGGGTTCTGTGTTTTCGTACGGATCACGCTCCAATGCGTTGAATGTCGCTCCAGCCACGGCATCGGCCAACTGCAATCCCATCGCTCGACCCGGACTAAGCGCGCTGATTTGATCAATTTTCACGTGGTCGAAGTCAATTCGGATATCCTGACCGTGCTCCTTCATCAACTCAAGGCGGCGAAGGTAATCCTTCATTTCCTCGTAAGACATCCCTGATCGGTTTGAGAACAGAATATCTGCCGTTCCGTCACCACCGTATTTATCTGGATTATGAGTGTCACGGACAAGCCAGGACACCCGCTCAAGCATGTATCTAACGCAATATAAATACAGACCGTAGCGTAGACGAAACTTCTCTGGTTCCAGCAGTGAGGGTTTGTGAACGCAAATCGATATTGCACGAGCTGGCAAACCAGCAATCATCTGTGCATAACGCACTTTCAAAGGATGTTTGAGTTTCTTCCAGTGAACATGTTTCTTCGGGTGAAGTCCAAATTCATCGCGTACAGTGTCGATGATCTTGACAGTCTGAAGATCGTTGGCTGTGCGAGTCACGAACGCAGTCAGAACAAACCAGTCGCTGCTACCGTTGTCGGCCGCGCCATCTCGAAAGCTGAATCCTTCATCTCCGGATTCATCGATGTAGACTCTGTGTGATGCTTTGCTCATCCTGCCCACTCGTGAATTGGTTGTTCGCCGCCTTCAGCGGCATAACATGTTCCGGCAAACGGGGTTGACGGGATTGCGCTTGCTAAATCTTAGCATCCATAGCTCTTATTACACGTAACAAAAAGATCGAAGATCCTAACATCAGGGTCATCGATGCAACCAACAGAATCCACATCAATAGATTAGCTGTACTTTGCTTCAATAATTCATAAGGGTAGACAAGAGATGCTATGGAGATAATAAATGGTAGTAATAGATAGCCTACGGCAATCTTAATTGATCCAACAGTATTTTGATATTTTGATAGAATTCTGTTCAACTCTTTTTCATCTCTTACCTTAGTTTCATGTTCACTTTTCTCAGCATCCTCAATATAAACTGCTCTGACAAATCCTCCACTTGGCTTAGGAATACTTTCGTATTTATCTCTATATTCAACACTCTGTAAAACATCTCTATATTTCTTTTTATCCTTTTTTAGCTCTTTTAGAATATTGTTCCTTCTAGATTTTAACATTTTCATGAGATCAGTATTCGACGAACTAAAATAATGATCAATATCTGATACTATATCGCTCTTCTCGTCTAGAATCTTTTTGAACTTACTATTAACAATCCAATACGATGTTATAAATATAGCAATTATTGCAGCACATGACTGAACAATCGTTGAATGAAACCAATAGCTTCTCTCAATTAATAAATCCATTATCTACCCAAAGTTTCCCCTCGCAGCCATGTAGGCTGCGAGGGGTTAGTAACACGTTACACCATCTCAATCGCTAAGGCTGTCGCTTCACCGCCACCGTTACACAGTGAGGCGATACCCTTCGTCTTGCCTTCCTGCTTCAGTGTGTGCAGCAGTGTGACGAGGATACGCGCACCGCTAGCACCTAGCGGGTGACCAATCGCAACCGCGCCGCCACGGACGTTGACATTGCTGCCGTCCAGACCGAGCGCGTGGTTGTTGTACAGGCTGACGACTGCGAAGGCTTCGTTCAGCTCGAAGAAGTCCACGTCGCCAATGCCCCAGCCGATCTTGGTCAGCAGCTTCTTGACCGCGACTTCCGGTGCCATCGTGAAATACTCGGGCTTCATCGAATGCGTCGCCCAGCCCTTGATGACTGCCAGTGGTTGCTTGCCGTTGGCGGCTGCCCAGTCGGCGTCGGCGACGATGAGTGCTGCTGCGCCGTCATTGATGGACGATGCGTTGGCAGCGGTGATGGTGCCTTCCTTGGTGAATGCCGGACGCAATGTCGGGATCTTGTCCGGACGGCCTCGGCCTGGCTCCTCGTCCTTGTCGACGATGGTATCGCCACGTTTCGACGGCAAGGTCACCGGCACGATCTCTTCGGTGAACAGGCCATTAGCAATGGATTCGTTCGCGCGACGGTAGGACTCGATGGTGAATTCATCTTGCATCTCGCGGGTGAGATTGTTCTCGGAGGCGCACAGTTCGGCGCACATTCCCATATGTTGGTTGGTGTACGGGTCCCAGAGGCCATCATGAACCATGAGGTCGACGACGTCGCCGTGACCGTAACGGTAGCCGGTACGGGCGTTCGGCAGCATGTACGGGGTGCGGGTCATGTTCTCCATGCCACCGGCCGCCATGACCTTGTTCTCGCCGAGCATGATCGAACCTGCTGCTTCCATCACCGCTTTCAGACCGGACGAACAGACCTTGTTCAGCGTCCAGGCGGACTTGTCGTCGGGAACGCCGGCCTTTTTCGCGGCCTGACGTGCCGGGGCCTGACCCACGCCGGCCTGCAAAACCATGCCCATGATGACTTCGTCAACGTTTTCACCGGTGATTCCGGCCTTGTTGATGGCGCTCATGATCGCCGCGCCGCCGAGTTGGGTGGCGGGGATTTTGGCGAAAGCGCCCTGGAAGGAAGCGACAGGTGTACGTGTGGCGGAAAGAATCACTGCGTCTTTCATGGAAATCTCCTTTTCAACAGCAGTTGTGAGGTATGAGCTGTGAGCTATGAGCAAAAGACAAAACATCAGACATCAGACATCAGACACCTTACAATGATCAACCTTCTGAGCATCCCTGCGAACCGCCAAAAGAAAAAGACGCGGTTCACAGGGGCATATCAATCAGCGATAATCCGCGATGGACAAGCCAACACGGGCAAGAATAACTGTGAGTCGCAGGGCATATCAGACTTTGATCAGCCGCGTTTGCCAGCAAACACGGGCCTGTCCCCATCTATCCCAGAGCCTTGTATAATTTTTCACTTGGAAGCGGGGACTATGCTCCCGTTTCAATGTCTATTCAAGTGTCTATTCAAGCGCCCATAGAGAGATACGCATGCAGATCGGAAGAGCACACGTCTGAACTCCAGTCACACTGATATATCTCGT
>CAJVXH010000179.1 GCA_913009835.1 uncultured bacterium | reverse complement strand
AATCACCGTTATGGGGTTCACAGGGTTATTCCTACACTTCGGAACGTTTGTCATTGTCCATCATCGAGTGTCCAACTGGTTGATAATCCCTGCGAACCGCCAAAAAGACGGCGGGTCACAGGGGCATGCGTTATAGCTGAGCTAACTGGATAACCGGATGCTTGCAAGCGTGGATAACCCGCGATATAGATGAACAGTGAAGGATGACGACAGGTATTTCAAAGTGACGGTTATCCGCGCTTGACGAGCAAGCACGGGCCTGAATGATCACAATTGTCTTTTCTTTTCCTGTCTTTTCCTATAGCCCATCGCCTATGGCCTGATTTTCACCTCACCAACACAATCTTCCTCACCTCAGACCAACCTTTTGCCGATGCACGAACGAAATACACTCCGCCAGCGAGGTTCGACGCATCAAATGTGAACTGGTGCGCTCCCTCTCTGAACGATGCATCCGCCAGCTCTGCCACCTGCTGCCCCGTCACGTTGAAGACGGAAACATTGAGTCTGACAGGCTGGGGCAGTGATATGCTGATTGTCGTCGTCGGGTTGAAGGGGTTTGGGTAAGCCGCAGATATGGCATAACTGTCAGGCAACTCGGTATCTGGGAAGTCCGGGACAGACAGTTGATTGAAATAGAATGCGCCTATGTCGGCGATAGTGCCGTCAGGGTCGAGCGGGCTGTCTGGATCGCCTGCGTCAATGCAGGGCGAACTCTCCTGGAGATGATAATCGCCGTTGTCCGGATCGACATACATCGGATCGAGTGAGATGTTCATCCATGCATCGCAGGAGTCGCCGTTAGCGTTGGTTGTCACTATTACGCCAAGGTTTGGGTCGATGCCACCCCCACCGAAATCTCCATCGCTATTGTTGTGGAAATCACTGTAGGTTATGTTCGGGCTGCCATCATCAACATAGATGCCTTCTCCAATGTTGTCCGTAACGGCGCAATTGCTGATCGTGGGATTGGAATCAGAGCAATAGATTCCTCCGCCGAACCATTCATTAGAATTCCCGCTTATGGTGCAATCTGTGATGGCGGGACTGGAATTATTGTAGCAATATATTCCGCCGCCCCAATTAGCCAAATTCCCGCTGATGTTGCATCCGTTTATCTCGGGGTTGGATAACTCAAAATATATCCCACCGCCCTGGTGCGCCGAATTCCCACTAATGCTACAGTTGCTGATTGTGGAACTGGATTCGTAACAACATATTCCACCGCCATGGAATCCAGCCAAATTCTCGCTTATGATACAGTATATGATCGTCGTTGAATCGCTGCAGTAAATCCCGCCGCCTCCGTAGCTATAAAGAGCCGAATTCCCGTTTATGGTGCAGTATTCGATTGTCGTGGAATCGCGGCAACAAATCCCGCCGCCGCTGTCATCAGCTGAATTCCCGCTTATGGTACAGTATTCGATTGTTGTGGAATCGCCGCAATCAATCCCACCGCCGCTGCCGTCAGTTGAATTCCCGCTGAAGATACAGTTGCTGATTGTGGGACTGGAATCCTCTATGCATGCGATCCCGCCACCACCGCCAACAGCCGAATTCCCGCTGATGGTGCAGTTGGTGATGATTGGATTGGAATTGACAGAACAATAGATCCCACCTCCTGCGAATGTAGCTATATTCTCGCTGATTATGCAGTTGCTGATCGTTGGACTGGAAAATCCTTCACATACGATCCCGCCACCATGAAATGCCGAATTCCCAGTGATGGTGCAGTTGGTAATGGTCGGACTGGAAGTATTGTGGCAATAGATTCCTGATACATGGCTGCCAGTGATCAGGCAAAATTCTAATGCATCATCTGTACCTGAATAGACAATATTGATCCCTAACCACTGAGAAATGCCATTATCCCAGTTAGGCATGAATTTGATGCTGTCTGTTTCTGTGCCTTGGCAAATCAGGGTTCTGTTTTGTCCAATCCAGAATGCATAATTGCCATCGAACAGAAAGACAGCACCCGGTTCAATCGTCAGGGTTTCTCCTTCAACAATTGTAAGATCACCGACAACCACATATTCATCTGCGGGCAAAACACCACTAATTTCACCGGATATCTCGGTGGCGCTCCCACTCGCTGTGAGTAAGAGAACTGCCAAGATTGCCGTCAAGAACCTGCTATACATTTTCATGATTCCCCCTTGGGTAAGTGTCTTTAGTAGATCAAAGTATTAGACAACCAATGTATCCGTTCAATCGCGGGTTTGCAAAGGAACACGTTGACTATCTGGAATTATTACAGAGCCCCGGGCCACCCAAGACAGACCACCCAATCGAAACAGACATCACTTACAAGCCAGAAAACGGATCGTATTCTCCATCTCGTCCAGAACAGTCTTGAACGCGCTGATCACCGTGTCCACATCCTCATCCGTCACCCGATCATCGAGCGATATACGGATGCAGCAATGCGCGTCTTCGGTGCTGCGTCCCATCGCCAGCAGGACATGAGTCGGGTCGGGCGAACCGGCTTTGCAGGCACTCCCCGACGACATGGAAACACCGTGCTGATCCATCGCGACCACCAGCGACTCACCACGCAAACCCGGCAATGTCACATTCAAGGTGTTGGGCAAACGTTGCTGAGGATGACCGTTCAAGCGTGCGTTCGGAATCAACTCACATATTCCAGCCTCCAGCCGATCACGTTTAGACGTAATTGCAGACATCGCAGGCAACCGTTGCCCAGCCAGTTCGGCAGCCTTTCCCATGCCCACAATCGCCGCGATGTTCTCAGTCCCAGCACGCAGCCCGCCTTCCTGATTCCCGCCATGCACCAACGGTTCCAGCTCAACTCCCTTGCGCACGTACAATGCCCCGATACCCTTCGGCCCGTGAAACTTGTGGGCGGAGATGGTCAGCAGGTCAATGTTCAGATCGTCAATGCTGATCGGGATTTTGCCCACCGCCTGAACCGCGTCGGTGTGGAATAATGCTCCTGCATCATGCGCTATGGCGCACAATTCCTTGACCGGCTGAATGGTTCCGACCTCATTATTCGCCAGCATGATCGAGACGAGGGTTGTGTCGCTGGTCAGGGCGGCTTTCAGTGTGTCCGGATGAATCAGGCCGTCCTCATCGACGTCGAGGTATGTAACCCGAACGCCTAGTTTCTCCAACCAGGCCGCTGTCTTGAGGATGCCCGGATGTTCGATCCGGCTGGTGATGACGTGCACCGGTTCCGGCCAACGCGCGAACACGACCCCTTTCAACGCCAGGTTGTCCGCTTCCGATCCGCCGCCGGTGAAGACCAGCCTCCGCGGACGGCAATGCAGCAACGCCGCCACCTGCCGTCGGGCGGTTTCCAGACCGTCACGAGCCTCCCGTCCCCAACGGTGAACGCTTGACGGATTACCGTGCCGCTGCTCCAGAAATGGACGCATGGCATCCAGCACCGCCGGATCGAGTGCGGTGGTCGCGTTGTTGTCGAGGTACAGATGCTTGCCAGCAGGTTCGTTCACCGTTAGTGAGTCTACTCCAGAACGGGCAGATTTTGACCTCAGGCCATCAGCTCTGGCGGCTAACACTCCCGGTGTTGCGGAATCACTGCCCGCTTCCACCTTCACCACCTCACACAGCAACGCCTTGTACACCGGGAAACCGGAGATGCGGTCGTAATTGGTCCAGTCGGTGAGCTCGTTGACATTCCATTTCTGCCAGGCTTCTGGTCCGACCGGGCTGCCGCCGCCCATGTTCGCCTCAATGGAACCGGGTGCGATACGGTCAGTTACGAATGCTCGAAACCGCACCGCGCCACGCTTCGTCCGCACTTCTACCAAGTCGCCGGTGACAATTCCACGTGAAGCCGCATCACGATCATTCACCTCGACAAACGGTTCCGGGTGATCAACTGCCATCCCCTCTATGCCGTGATGCTGGCTGCGGAAATAGGTCTGGGTGCGCGCGCCGGAGTTGAACACCAACGGGAACCGCTTGGTCATGCCGGGGCTGGACTGCGGGCTTTCGGACGGTTCCTCGTACTTGGGCAACGGTTCATACCCATAGTCATCGAGGATCGTAGACCACAACTCAAACTTGCCCGTCGGAGTATTGAAACCGTCCTGACCATCATCGCGCAGCTTGCCCTTTTTCCACTTCTTGTACTCCATCATCGGGGTGTCGAGTTTTACCCAGCCGCCATTCTCACGCACCTGTTCCGGGGTGAATCCAGACCCCTGCATGGCGAAGTCGATCAACTCCTCTTCCGTCTGAGGGTACAAGTGTCCATAACCCAACCGATTCGCCAGCTCGGCCATGATGAGGTAGTCATTGCGGGCTTCACCGACTGGTTCGATCACCTTCTCACGCAGACGGAAAATCGATCCGTAGGTCACATACGAATCGATCTCGAACATGGTGGTTGCCGGCAATACGATGTCCGCGTAGGCACAGTCCGCCGTCAGTTGACGGTCAATGCTGACCACGAAATCCAGCTCGCTCAATGTCTCACGCCAAACCGGAGTTTCCGGCCAACTGGTTAGCAGACTGGCGCCGTGAATGATCAACGCCCGAATCTTGTACGGTTCGCCTTCCAGCACCGATTTGACCAGACCGCTGGCGTGCGATTCGCCACGATACAGGCTGTAGATCGGGAATTCGTCACGCGCCACCGCCCGATCCAGGTCTGGATTGGGCTGGTTACAACTACGATTGATCGGGAAATGAGTGTCCGGCATTGCGAAGCCGATGCCGCCCGCAACGTCCAGCTGACCAGCCAGCGCGAACACGCTGTAAACCGCCCGGATCGCCTGCACCCCGCCATTGCTGTATTCCAGGCCGGTGTACATCACCGGACAGGCACCGTTGGCACCTGATATCTTTCGCGCTAGCCAGACAACATCTTCAGCCGGAACGCCAGTGATCTGTTCGACCACCTCGGGGCGGAAATGCTGTACGTACTGCGCGAGTTCCGGGTATCCATTACACCAGTTGTCGGCGAAATCTTCGTCATGACGGTCTTCATCAATCATCACATTTATGATACCTAACGCCAATGCCCCATCAGTACCAGGACGGATGGGGATCCATTTAGCGCCCGTCCGTTCAGCGCTCTCGGTGTAACGTGGATCAATGCAAACCAGCTCCGCGCCACGTTTGGCCGCCGCTTCCAACCGCCCCATCTCAACTGGCGGAGAATCGGTGGCCGGATTGGCACCCCAGATGGTGATGAACTCGGCGTGTTCGATGTCCCAGAAAATGTCGGTGTAGGTGCGCCCGAAGGTGATGTGCGGTGCGATCATCGCGAACGAGACATAGCACAAGGCACCCACACCCATGGTGTTCGGTGAACCGAAGGGGAAGAGAACGTTTGAAGCGCTGGAGACGATCACGTCTTTGGGTTGAAACATATCGCAGAGCGATAGCTCGAAGGTTCCACGGCCGGTATAGATTGACACCGCTTCCGGACCGGACTCGGCTTTGATCGCGTTCAACTTGTCAACGATGATCTTATAGGCTTCATCCCACGAAATGGGCTCGAACTCATAGCTGCCCTTTTCGCCCACTCGTTTCAGCGGGGTCTTGATCCGATGCTCGGAATAGACGATCTCCGGTGCATGTTCACCACGACGGCAGATCACTCCCAACGGATGATCGGGGTCGGCGCGGATTCCCTCGATCCTGCCGTCGGACATCCCGAGTTCCACCCAGCAGGCCGCCGGGCAGACCCCGCAAATCCCCTTCTTCCAGATGAGTTGATCGACAGATCCCGATTCTTCTGATATAGAATTCATCCTCGCTCCATTCTATTTTGAGCTCATCAACAAACTACAAAACCCGGATCGTGTGGACCCGGGCCATTTGTACGAACTAGATACTCAAGGGCTGTTTATTTCACCAGCGTGATCCGTTGCCGCAGCGACTGAGATTCCGAACGTGCTTCGATGATATACATCCCACTTGATTGCTTATTGGCGTTCCAGTTGAACGAATGCATTCCTGCCGCCCACCGTCCACGGGTCAGCTTGCGCACTTCCTGTCCGAGAGTGTTATAAACCGTTACCTCAAGCCACATTTTTGTAGGTAGATAGACATTGAACAGGGCAGTAGAGTTGAACGGATTCGGATATGCTCGACCCAGAGTGAATTCGTGAGGTAACTCCGACCAACCTGGATTGACCCCGTTACCCGCTGTGATGAAACTGGTGTAGAAATCGGCATCACCACCGTCTGTATTGGACGTATATCCAACCGCCAGCATAAGGTCAGGCTCGCCATTTCCCCATGGTATTACATCGCGGAATTCCTGATAACCATCATTATCTCCGTAATCTCCATCCTGCCACAGGATGTTACCACTTTCATCCAAGCGCACTCCATAACCATTCATCACTCCAGCATCCGGATCCAGGGAACTGCCAGATCGGAAGAGCACACGTCTGAACTCCAGTCACACTGATATATCTCGTATGCCGTCTTCTGCTTGAAAAAAAAAACAA
>CAJVXH010000178.1 GCA_913009835.1 uncultured bacterium | reverse complement strand
AGGACATGTATAGAGGAGAGGTGAGAGAAGGATGGAGAAGTGGTAGGAAGGATGGGTGGATGGAGTTAAGAGTGTGCTCTTCCGATCTGTAACACGCAGTTTTTTCTTTGTTTTTTTTTTTCAAGCAGAAGACGGCATACGAGATATATCAGTGTGACTGGAGTTCAGACGTGTGCTCTTCCGATCTCGGGGGGAACTCATCGTGCAGGAGTCTGAGGAAATGAGGAGTGAGTTCAAAAAGCTTTTAGCAACACTAATGCAGACTGTACAATCCAAGCAAACGAGTTCACGGGAGCGGGCCGCAACTATGCTTATATATATAGTATGCGACCAAATCCAATTTCTGTCAATACCTGATACGAAACGGATTTAAATATGATCGAAATCGGCATAATATCATGCTGATTCTGACGCGAATACTACCCCAGCCAGCTGGATGACAGACTGACTAGCCAGTGACGGAATATCGATTGGTTCGTCGTCATACTGATGTCTGCTGACATCCAACTATTGAAGTGTGGTGACAAAGATGACACTGCTTTTGGGAAACCTATTCTATCCATTCTGGATATCTGAATCCAACATCGGATTTATTCCCCTTATCCAATCCAAAAAAACAACTGTCATTTTGTCACCAAGAACGTATAGCATGGAATAGAACGAAATTACCACTGACAACTGTCGCTAGAAGGGGCTGGCACCACCGGTCATTAGCGTCAGTTCATTGTCACCGTAGAACGATTTGTCGCGCAGGATTTCGTAACCCAAACGTACGTTCTTTGATCGTTTTTCCCGATAGGCTACAATGCCCTTATCCTGAAGGCAACTGAAGTAAACCTGTTGACTTGTCCCACGTAATCCTAGCGATGCAACCAGTTTATTGAATTCCATTTTCTTGATGTGTGTTCCACCGCCTAAAAGTCCTTCTTGTGCGGTA
The DNA here is from genome assembly GCA_913009835.1 of uncultured bacterium. Taxonomy (GTDB): domain Bacteria; phylum Electryoneota; class Electryoneia; order Electryoneales; family Electryoneaceae; genus BMS3BBIN04. The sequence continues at coordinate 5,603 of CAJVXH010000178.1, read as the reverse complement.
TCATGTCCACAGACCAAAGCTTCTGCGATTAATTCTGCGTCAGCTTCGATGTTCGTCTGTGCTGATTCATACAGATCATTCGCCAAATCGGTAATCGGGCAGGGAATCCCGTATCGTGCAGTAGATTTGTCCTTCTGGGCTTCCCATTTCTCATACCGTTGAAGTAGTTCGCTTTCGATGTAGTTTCCCAACCGCGCCAAGATATCATTCTTGATACCCGGCTTCACTTGATTTATGCCTGGTACTTGATAGATGAAGAAATTGTTGCGATCTCGATCGGTCGGCTTTTCGTCAGACTTCAAGAACATCGGACGTGGTTCATTTGTCGTCATGATGATGTTAGTGTTATTCCGCACCCGATACTGGGGCATGTACTTTTCGTTCACAGTCAGGTATGTACTACCGGTCAGCACCTTCAGCTGCATGTACTGGCTTTTCTTGTTGATGTGGTTTTCATCCACCATCAGCAATTTTTTAGTGAAGGCTGGTGTAAAAGCCGCCTGATCGCCTATCCAATCTGTAGACAGGTCAGGGAAAATTTCCCCAACAATTTCAGCGAAGGTAGTCTTTCCAGCCGCACGCGGTCCCGTAAGTACGATCACGGGCAATTTCTGATAGTTGGTGTAGCTGTAAAGTGCCAACCAGTTTTTGATGAAATCACTGTATTGACCGAACAAGTTGTCCAGCCATTCGTCGATGAACTTGTTATCCCGTTGATCTACGTCAATTGCAGATGGGATTTGGACACGCAGGCAACCCTTGCTAATGTCCAGTTCGTATTGGCTTCGTGTAAACGATGCACTGGCCTGTCGTTCGATGACGAATTCTGCGCAGGTGATGTTTCGAAGTCGGGACAGGTTTGTCCTGACGTGTTCACGGTTTTCTTTCTTGATGTAGTCATCGCAAATCTTCCCAACATGCACATTGTTAGGCGATAGTTTTACACGCATCATACGGTCTTCCAGCATAAAAAGACCAGGTTCAATCGGATCTTCGTGATAAAGGCATTGTCCCCCAGATGCTTCACCGACTGATTCGCAATGGGAACAATACAAATCAACAAATCCGTTTGGTGTCATCTTTACACGTGCGGATGCGCTTTCCGAATTCAGATCATCGCAGAACGGACAGAAGCATGGCTGCTTTCTGTCCTTGCAGGTTTCCAAATAAGGACGCAGTGTTTCCAATGTGAAGCTTGTCCTGCGATCAGGTAAGACAATATCCATGTCATGCTTGATGTATCGGTAACCTTTTGAATCTTTATCCGATTTCCCGCCAGTCGCATTTGCCAGCTTTTCCTTCGCAAGCTGCTGAACTTCGTCCATCGGAACCTGAAACCATTTGCCATCCGTATTCACGTGCAGAATGAAACGGTCTGGATCGGTATTTAGATTGGGCAACAGCTTCATGTGTCGGGCAAACACACCGGGATCAAACTGTGGGAAGGTTTTCTTCGCCCAGGCAAAGACAGCATCCGCTTCGTCTGGATCGGAAAAGTACAATTCATCGGACGGTTCAAATGGTAGAATCACACGAAAACGATGCTGGGCACCGTAGTGGTTTGGTTTGTCCACCAAGTGGCTGGTTGTCGTGTACAGGATGTAGTTGTAGTCCTTGAACTGTTCTTGGGCCGCTTCGATTGTGATCAGCCCATCATCTGCATCTAAGCCCAGCCCAACCATACCTTGATAGCTGTCTTTGCTACAGTTCTGATCGGCATCCCAGACATTGGTCGCGTGGACATACTTGCGGAAGATTTCTTCTGTTTCGGCTTGATTTGTTAGGTCAGCTGTTTCCAGCTGGAACCGGGTAACTTTGTTCCCATCGGTCTTTGATTCTACTGCGTTTTTTCTGTTGATTGAAAGTCTAATATTCATCGTTGTTCCTTGGTTTCTATTCATTGTTGTGGTACCAGTAGCCATCGTCATCGTCTTGATCGAAATCCAAGTCCATGCAGGCCCTGTACCAATCATCAAAGTTGTCGTAATCGTTGTGCTTCAAGAATTCGTCCTGATCAAATTCAGGCATTTCTGTCTTTTCCATTTTTTGTACTGGTTGAACTAACTTTGCTTTCTGGCAAATTCGCTGAACTGAATGATCTGCCTTGCTAACGTGTCTTGGAAGTGTCGCGGTTATGGCGATCATATTCCAAGCTTCATACCCCTATTGGTTCTTTTTCATCCGGTTTATGGCACACATTGCGCAAATGGAACCCGTCCGATCTTGTACCGATGGACGGGTAGTCCTGGTAACGCAATGAAGTAACGAAAGGGGCATCACTGTGTAGATATAGCGCAAACGGAATTTCATCCGGAATCAGACGAATGGAATTCCATTCCTAACGCTGTCTACCGTGCTTCTGCTGTAGTTGTCTGTGGTAGGTTGTTGGTTGTTACATGGCGAATTTGTGGAAGCTGATCGATCGCCTTTTATCCTTATGGCACATTATGTATACGCGCCAAGCCCCAAAAAGTTCCATCCAGATTATCGCTAAAATCAGTATAATTGCTTTGTTTTGCCGATAATGATGATATTCAGGTCTTGTCATCAAGCTTGCTGACTGCGTTACGAAGGTGATCAGGTGCCAGGTGTGCGTAAATCATCGTCGTCTGTGGATCTGAATGACCAAGCAGCTCGCCGACGGTCTGCAGAGTTACGTTCTTCATCACCAGTTGGCTAGCGAAGGTGTGACGGAACTTGTGGACATTGCCTTCAAAACCAAGTTCTTTCAATGCCCTTGCCAGTTCATCCCGTAGCTTGTTTCCACGCATCACTTTGCCGTACTTCGACTTGAATACGAAGGAATGTTCGGTAGACATTTGTTGGCGTCTGATGATTGTTGCAGCCTGAGGCGAAAGAGGAACAATTCGCCTTTTACCTGTTTTTGGCAACCATCCGTTCTTTTGCGGTCCGCCTTGAATGGCAATATTGGGATCGTCACCATTCAGATTCGTCACGTCACCCCAAGTAAGGTGAGTCAGCTCTTCTCGCCTAATTCCTGTACGATACAGGAACTCGAAAGCATCCCTATACCACGGTTTCGAAACTTCTAAAATCTTTGTAACTTGTTTCTGTGTCCAGAAATCAGGTTTCCCCGCTCCTTCAGGTGCATTGAATATTTTGATCTTTTTAGCAGGGTTCTCTTCGACCCATCCCTGTTCGATCGCATAGTTGAACATCGCTTTGATAGCACGCAGTTCCATATTCAGGGTAGCAGCTGCCATCTTCATACTGTGCCTATGAGTCAAGTATTCGTCAATCTGGGCTTTGGTTACCTGGCCAGCGTTCGTGATCTTCGGAAAGCTGTCCTTCATGAACTGGACGAAATTGTTCGCAGGTGCGCGATAGCGGCGGTAGGTTGAACTGCGTGTACGAATCTGCTTGTCAGCCAGGAACCGGTTCGCCAGATCCGTCAGGAGTACGTCCACCACTTCGACAGGCTCGGGAACACCGTTCCACTTCGCCATCAATTCGTTGTAGACTTGGACGGCCTTCTGCTGAGCAAGGTCTTTCCTGGTTCCGACCGTCTCACGAACACGTTCTTCCTTGAATGGGTCGAAGTAGTCAATGTAGTAGGCGGTTTTGCCTTTGGGATTTGTCCGTTTACGGACGTTCGGTGGGTATGGTTGTGCCATGTATCTGCCCCATAAATTCAGATTACTTGGCAAATATATGGCAAATCTGGGGTAAAACGAAACCCGCAAGTCTGATATATCCAGACTTACGGGTCGATGGTTGGGGATCAGGGAGTCGAACCCCGAGTACCTGAGCCAGAGTCAAGCGTGTTGCCATTACACCAATCCCCAATTCGGCGGCAAAGTAAGGGTCTTCATCCGTGCTGTCAAGCAACCCCGAGAAGCGATGGACTCTCGCAGTGAATTGCTCTGCTCTGCCTGTTCTCCTACTTTCCGGCAGGCAGGGGAGACACATTGTTCTTAACATGCAACGTTTTCGCTCGTGAGTGAGTCATACCCATGAGGCCGTTGACCACAACAAAAACCCAACCACCTGTTGATAGCATCCGAGGATCACTGGCATGAAACATCAAGGCAAGCTCGTTCTCATCATCATGATCATCGCAGCCTTCAGCTTTGCCGGCTGTGCATCCAAGCAGCAGGAAACTCCCCCCATAGAGGAGATTCCGATTGACACAACAGGCTTCCAGCAGATTGAACCCGAGCCAATTGAGCTAGACACCCTTCCCTCTGTTGAGGAGCTTGAACAGCGCCGTCTGGAAGAATTGCGGCTTGTCGAGCAGCAACAGCAGCAGGAAGAGAATCGAAATCGTCAATCATTGAAGGTCGTCTACTTCGAATATGACCAGTCCTCCCTGTCTGCCGAAACCCGTGAAGCCTTGCGTTTCAACGCTGAGATGTTGCGCCGGTATCCCGGCTGGAAGGTCATGGTCGAGGGGCACTGTGACGAACGGGGTTCGACGGAATATAACCTCGCGCTGGGTGAACGTCGAGCGGCTTCAGCCAAACAGTACTACATCGACTACGGCATCGACGCTTCCCGCATCCGCCTCCTGAGCTACGGCGAGGAACGCCCGGCGGTAACCGGATCGTCCGAAGCTGCCTGGGCCAAGAACCGACGTGCGGTAACTGTCACTCGCTAACAAATTAAATTTCAGGAACACCAGGCATGCGGCATAACCAAATTGCCACCACGCGCTTTCTGCGACTCCTGCCGGGGACGCTCGTCGGGCTGATGTTGATCACCACCTTGCTCGGTTGCGCAGCCTCAAAGGAAGAGATCGGCCAGTTTCAACGAGACCACAGTGAATTCCGTTCACGGATGGTCCAGCTCGACCGCAATCAGGACAGGATGCAGGCTGACATCGACAGCATCAAGACGTTGCTGGGCGAGGTTGTCAATCAGGAACTGCGAGCGATGCAGGCCGATCAGAGCGCAACCAGCCAGGATTTCGAACGGCGTCTCTACACCTTGACCCTGCGGTTTGAGGAGAATGAACGCCTGCTGACAGATCTGTTGCAGCGACTGGAAGATGTATACGAATTGCTGCGAAGCCCGATCACCATTGACGGTGTGCATGCCTCAGAAGAGGAAAATGCGCTTTACGAACAAGGGCAGGAGGAATACTTGCGAGGTGAATATGAACTCGCGAGGATGCAATATCGCCAATTGAAGACAGCCTTCCCGGATTCTCCGCTGGCTGATGACGCCCTGTATTGGATCGGTGAATCATTCATGGCCGATCAACAGCCGGATTCAGCTCAAACCACCTTTATCCTGGTGCTCCAAACCTATCCCGAGAGCAATCGGATCGCCGCGACTCTTCTGAAACTCGGCATAATCGATCTGGACAATGAAAACGTTGCGACCGCTCGCGGATTCTTCGAAGCGATCCTGGAGCAGTTTCCAGACAGCCCAGAGGCGGAACAGGCTACCCTGCGACTTGAGGAAATGTAGATCGGAAGAGCACACGTCTGAACTCCAGTCACACTGATATATCTCGTATGCCGTCTTCTGCTTGAAAAAAAAAATAGATATAGATCGGAAGAGCATACGCCTGTCTAATTTTGTACACAGATAGTCTGCTCTACAGTGCTAACTCGTACACATCACACTCACAGTCATCT
>CAJVXH010000177.1 GCA_913009835.1 uncultured bacterium | reverse complement strand
TGTGACTGGAGTTCAGACGTGTGCTCTTCCGATCTCAATTGGTTTACCTTCCAGGTCAGTAATTTTACCGCCAGCTTCTTCCACCAACAATGCTCCGGCTGCGTGATCCCAATAGTATTGTGCACCGAATTTCGGGCTGGGATTACGTGGATACAGCTCAGCCGCGCCACTGGCGAGAGCGGCGTACTTGGCCATGGAATCCATCGGCAACAATTCCACCTGCCACTTATCAGTGTTCACACCCTCGGGCGTGTCAATCTTGTCATGGGCACGGCTTCCGATAACAGCCAGACGCCCGCCCTCTTCCAGGGACGGAGCTGGACTGGCGCTGAACACTTCCTCGGCACCGTCGGCGATGGTCCAACGCTTGATTCCATTCCCGCTCTGCGCAAAGAACAGCTTGCCGGTGATCGTTTTCATGCGCTCGTCACCGGAGGGGACACCCATCCAACCCTCGCTGAGTTTGCCATTGATCGCACGTCCGCAGGCAACCGCGTAAAACAGACCAGCGACATAGCCTTTCGTGCCATCAATCGGGTCAATGAACCAGCTCGCGCCTGATGTTCCTTCACCTCGATATTGGATACGATCACGGAGTTCGCCCAGCGAGATGCTCGTGCCCAGAACTTCTTCCACTATGTCCCGCACCGGCTGAGCCTTCGCCTCTTCCATAACCGTCTCAGCTTCTTCCTCAGCATGGACACGGTCGGCGGGACGGATTCTCGCCACTTCATGTAATAAAATAGCCTGGCTGGCAAGGTCGGCAATGGTGACCGGAGTCTTGTCTTCCTTGCTCCATGAAGCGTCCTTCATCCCTCTCTCACGTACTATCAGGGTGGCCTGGGAGGCTTTCATCATCGCGTCGGTGATGATTGATATTTCCTGCTGTGTCAAGGGCATGGTTGTCCCGTCGTCGTTTGGTGGAAGGTTTAGAAGCTCGGGCACAGGATACGAGCCAGCGTGCAAAGAGGCAAGGACGACGGTCACACCCCGGAGACGTTACCTTCACTCTCAAAGAGTTCATATTATTGCAGCGAAACCTCAGCACCCGTACATTATGCGCCGGTTTCCACATATTCAGGATTCACGCCAACATTTTAGTCAGTACTCAGCTGTTTCGCGGAGAGCAACATGAGCCCAAAGTATCAAAGCCCGAAAAAAGACCGACCAACACTTCCAGCTTCCAATCTCGAACGTGAATTCGGGAAGCCTTCCAGTGAATGGACAGACGATGACCTGATCGGGTTTGTACGGGAACACGGAATCAGACTGGTTTCCCTTATGCATATCGGGGGTGATGGTTGGCTTAAAACCTTGGATTTTGTGCCACGCGATTATGTCCACCTACAGAATATCATCACCGGTGGAGAACGTGCTGACGGTTCCTCACTCTTCGGGAACTTGGGAATCAGGACGGGCAAATCAGACATCGTGCTGCGTCCACGGGTGAGCTCGGCATTTATAAACCCATTCTCCCCCGTCCCAACGCTATGCTTGCTCTGCGGACACTTCGGCATTGATCGCGAAGCCTTGCCCGAATCCCCCGACACGATGGTGAGAAAAGCCTATAAACGAGCTTATGACGAGACAGGTGCCAAGTTGCAAGCGTTGGGCGAAGTGGAATACTTCCTCGGACGGCAGAGAGACGAGTCTGATATTTACGGCGTGGATGACCGTGGCTACCATGCTACCAGCCCGTTCGTGTTCGGAGAAGAAGTGCGGCGGAAGGCCATGGTCGCGCTGGCTGAGATGGGTGTGCCGCTGAAGTATTCGCACAGTGAAGTCGGATATGTGGAAGCGTCAGAAGATGATGCAACAATCTGGGAGCAGCACGAAATAGAGCTGGCCCTGTTGCCCCTGCCGGAAGCGGCGGAGGCGGTGTCACTCACAATGTGGGTGCTGCGAAATCTCGCACGTCAGGCCGGAATGCGTTGTAGTTTCAATCCGATTTTGAAAGCCGGACACGCCGGTTCGGGTATGCACTTCCACATGTCGCCAGTTGTCAATGGCGAACATCTCGGTGGCTTCAACGGTGACGGCGAGCTGTATGACTATGGCAAGTGGCTGATCGCCGGACTGTCACGGATCGGCGGAGCGTTGATGGCGTTTGGGAATACCGAGGCCAACAGTTTCGTGCGCCTGACACAGGGCAAGGAAGCACCGAACAAAGTTACCTGGGGACGGTACAACCGCAGGGCGTTGATCCGTCTTCCGATGCTCGCTCTAAATGCTGAAGGCAAACCAGTCAGCCCACCGACCATTGAATTCCGGCTGCCGGATGGTTCAGCGCATCCTCACCTCCTTCTGGCTGGCATAGCCCAGGCCTTCGTCGCAGGCAAGAGCATGGATGATGTGGACGATTTCCTGAAACGCTCAGCTGTCGAGAATGCTTCAACCGGGAACGATGTCGGAAAAGTCCCCCACAACCAGACACAGGTTGGTGAGGAAGTAAAGAAGCATTCTGATGCGCTTACCGCCGGTGGGATATTCCCGGAACACGTTATCGAGAAGATCATCAAGTCATTTGAAGCCCTTTCAGCACACGCTAGCTAGGGTTTTAGTCCTTATGTGATTAACCGTCAGTAATCCAGCCTTTCCGGTTCCGAGAGATGATGATATTTTCCCAATCCACCTGAACTGGAGTGTATTTTCCCTCATGGCTAAGTCATCCAGGAAAGACCGCAAATCGGCTTTACACGTTATGCCCGGAGTGGATCAACCGTCGAACATGGCTGAGTCCGGGACAGGCGGGAAACGCGCATCGCTCAGCACCGATGAGTACGTGAAAGGCGTGCTTTCCGGCGACCGCACACGTCTGGCACGTGCCATCACCCTGGTCGAATCCAACTCACGCGCACATTTCGAGCAAGCTCGCGAAGTCGTCAAGGAATTGCTCCCTCATTCAGGTCATTCGATCCGGGTCGGCATCACCGGTGTCCCAGGTGCAGGCAAGAGCACTTTTATCGAAGCGCTGGGAACTCTGCTCATTGAACGTGGGCACAAGGTTGCGGTAACCGCCGTTGACCCGAGCAGCTCCCTTAGCGGTGGCTCGATCATGGGCGATAAAACGCGCATGGAATCACTGGCCGCAAACCCTAAAGCGTTCATCCGTCCTTCGCCCTCCGGCGGTGCGCTGGGTGGTGTGGCCCGTAAAACGCGCGAGACCATCCTCCTCTTCGAAGCAGCTGGATATGACACCGTGCTGGTTGAGACTGTCGGAGTGGGGCAGAGCGAGATCGCGGTACGTTCGCTGGTCGATTTCTTCCTGTTGATGCTGGTGCCAGGTGCTGGCGACGAGCTACAGGGGCTGAAGAAGGGTGTGGTCGAACTCGCGGACGCCATCTTGATCAACAAGGCAGATGGCGACAATATTCCAGCCGCGAAACGCGCACAATCAGAATACGAGAACGCGCTCCACTATCTCACTCCAAGTAGCAAAGTATGGACGCCGCATACTTACACCGCATCCTCAACAACTGGTGAAGGTGTTGCCGAAATCTGGGCGGTAGTAGAAGAATTTGTGTCGGTGCTCAATGATCACGGTGAGTTTCAGCAGCAACGTAAATATCAAGCCCGAGACTGGACTCATGAGCTGGTCAAAGAAGGCTTGTTGAACAGATTCGCCACTCACCCCGAGGTTATGAAGCGGATGCCGGAGCTGGAGACGGAAGTAATGGAAGGACGTCTACCCGCGACGACAGCAGCTTTGGAGTTGTTGAAGGCGTTTGGAGTGGACGCCTTGGATTAGCTAAAAATGTGCTAACCATACGGAATTATTATTATGCCGGAACCAAAACAATCATCCCAGTCTGACAATATGAGTCATCCGTTCGATACGGATCTTGTAGTAAGCGAGGTCAGGTTGATCATCCCGGATATCTACGTGCTCTGGGTGGATGAAACGAGATCGACCAATATAAAAATGCGCGACCTCGCCAAATGTGGTGCGGGCAATTGGACAGTTGTTGTTGCAGGCAAACAGAGTGCCGGAAAAGGGCGCTATCAACGTCAATGGGCAAGCCCACCCGGGGGATTATACCAGAGCCTGCTGCTCAGACCACCTGAATGCGAATCGCCGATTACACTCCTGCCGTTGCTGGCTGGGGTAGCGTTGAAAGAAGGTATCGAGGAGGTACTGGCACGGTCAGGGGGAGGAGCGTTCCGGGGTTGGCTGAAATGGCCGAACGATCTGATTTGCGACAATGGTAAACTCGCCGGAATACTCTGCGAAGCAACCAGGAATGGGGACGAGTGGGAGATAGTTGTCGGAGTCGGGTTGAACGTGGAACCCGTTGATATGAGTGGAATTGAGATCGAAAACCGACAGAGCGTTACTTGTCTCCGTGATGAACACCCGGGAGTTTTCTGGACTCGGGAAGAGCTGCTCATCTCCTACCTGCGAAAGGTGTACCATTGGGTAGAAGTCTGGCGGACAGATCCGGAACGTGTTCGCCAGGCCTGGCTGGACGCGTCCGGAATGGAAGGAAAGAATGTGGAAGCAACGTCAATGGGAAAGACCATCAGCGGTGTGGTTCAGGGCATTGGCGAAAATGGGGAACTGTTGATTGAAAGCGCGTCGGGATTGCAATCGTTGAATGCGGCCGAGGCGCTGATTGTGCATGACACGAGGAAGTATTGACGACAGGGCAGCTTCAGCTGCGAAAACTCAACCACGGTCACTCATGAGCGAAGTCAAGAATAACGATCTGCTGCTAGCGTTGGACATTGGGAACACCTATATCCACCTCGGTCTTTTTGAGGGAGAGGATCTGATAATCCGTCGCAAATTGTCCAGTTTGCAGACTCGCACGCCTGATGAAGCCGGCATCCTGGTAAAATTACTGTGTCAGGATAGTGGTGTAGACCCGAAAGACCTGCGCGGGGTTGGTATTGCCAGTGTGGCACCGTGGACAGGACAGGTCTATGCTGAAATGTCACTCAGCTACCTCGGACACCGACCTTTCTTTGTACATGGCGAACTACCCGGTTTCGACAACCGTTACCGTAACCCCAAGGCCGTTGGTGCCGACCGGGTGAGCAATGCTGTGGCTGGTTATGAACTGGTGAAGGGACCGTTGCTGGTGCTGGATTTCGGCACCGCGATAACATTCGATGTGATCAACCGGGATGGCGCATATCTCGGTGGCGTAATAATGCCCGGTCTCGAAAACAGCGCGCGCATGTTAAAGAAAACCACAGCACTATTGCCGGAGGCCAGGCTGAAAGTGCCGGATGCAGTAATCGGTGTTACCACTGACCATAGCATTCAAGCTGGCTTGGTACGAGGAACAATCCACGCTCTTCGCGGTTTGATCGCGGACCTGCGTGAAGAGATGGGTGAACCCGAGGCGGCGGTTATCGCGACAGGAGGAATGGCGAGAGTAGTAGTCCCACATCTGCCGGAAGTAGAGAGGATCGTACCAGACCTCGTGCTGGATGGAATCCGCATGCTATACGACAGGCATTCCGAATGAGGCAACAACTTTTCGGCCTGTCAATCTACATAATCGTAGTTGTCACGCTGACATCATGCGCGATCCAATCAACTCAGCCGGTTGTCTCTCCCGGAATCGAACGCATCGCGCGAACCTGGGATACGCTACCCGCAACCGCTGATTCCTCCGAATATCCAGTCACAATCGTCTATCCACGAAAAGCATTGCCAGACACCATTCTCGCTCCCGGTGATTCCATCCTCGAAGGTTCCCTGCCACCGGACAGCCTGTTTCTGTTCGGATCAGTGGCTGATCCGAAGGGTACACTTACAGTCAATGGTACGCTGATACCCATTCATCCGGACGGAGGATGGCTGGCCTGGGTGGCCCGTGGACCAATTGAGACTCTGGCTCCATCCAATAAAATCGGTCCTGGTCGCCTCGCGACTGTAACCATTGCCTATCAAGATCGCTCCAATGAGCAGACACTTTATACCAGAAATATCCTGTTCCTTGACAAGCCTGACGACGCTCCGAGAATAGAATCCGGATTTTTTCCCGATACCACCTATCTCATGGTGAACGTTCCAAACGCAAAGATCCGCTGCGGTTGGCCGGGCACCTACGACATGTTTCCACCACAAGGAACGCTGCTACGAACCGTAGGGCAGCAGGTTGGCGATCGAACCATGTGGAAAGTGCCGCTGGGCAATGGCGTAGTTGGATGGATTGAGGATGTACACGTCGAAATCCTCCACGACATGTTCCCGGTTCCGATGGATGTGATTCATGCCGTCATCGGAAAGGTCGGGGAGACGAAATGGGGAAGACCGACCAGCGAAATCACCATCCCGCTGAAGATTCGCCGTCCATTTCGGGTGACTCAGGTGGCTGATGATCGTCTCGAATTGACCATCTACGGCGCAATGAGCTGGACAGACTTGATCATTCAACCATATGGAAGCCGGGCAGTGGATGAACTTCGCTGGGCGCAGGTGGATTCCACTACCTGGAGATTGACCGCGCAGCTCGATCCGGCCTGGTTCCTCGGTTGGGAGACGCGTTTCAACGAAGATCACGACCTGATCTAGATCGGAAGAGCACACGTCTGAACTCCAGTCACACTGATATATCTCGTATGCCGTCTTCTGCTTGAAAAAAAAAAAAAAACATGATAACACAATCAATACAACAAGCAAAACAAAAAACCTTCAACCGATTGTACACCACCTAGTGGTGCAACAAATACA
>CAJVXH010000176.1 GCA_913009835.1 uncultured bacterium | reverse complement strand
AGAGGAGGCTTGATAGTATGTGTTATTTTTGTGTGTTTTTTTTTTTCAAGCAGAAGACGGCATACGAGATATATCAGTGTGACTGGAGTTCAGACGTGTGCTCTTCCGATCTGTTCGGATCATGACGCACCTCCTTCACAAGCGTCAAACCATCCATTACCGGCATGTTCCAGTCGGTAAGAATGAGATCCACCCCTGACAGGCGACTTAGAGCCTCAACACCGTTGCTCGCCTCGTCAAGATCGGTATAACCCGCTTGATTCAAATGGTTCACGATGATTCGTCGCATGGTGGCCGAATCATCTACAACAAGGATTTTCATGATACCTAGCCCGAAGCTATATGAGTTCAGATGACTTTTGCAAATCTTGTTTCAAGCATCACTCTCAACAACCATCCATCGACAGCGTAATCAATAGAAATCCAGTCGTCTGATGGTGACTCATATTCTGGTCTCTGACTCAGCTGACCGAATTCCGGAAGACCGAGATTGTATACAGTATCCAGCCCGAAAATCTCTTTACAAATCTGACCGCCAAAGATGTTCAACAGTTCGTTAATAGCATCGCGGTAGTGTTCCGTTGACAACTCATCATCCTCTAAGAATCCATAAATGGAGGTCGTAATCAATTCAGCGAGTTGTTTTGATAATACCAGGACCAACGTTCCCTGCCTCGGGTCAATGATATCAAGGGCGGACCATACATTTAACTCGCTGGCAACCTCAACATCGGTAGCCAAACGCAGAGGAACTACCTCGGAAAACGCCATGCTCTCAAGAGTCCCACCTATGGCTTTATCAACCACCGTCAGGATATTTTCAATGGACTTTTCAGTCATCAGCCTCTCCGAATACTAGTTCCAAAGCCTCCGCCAAAGAAGCGGGTGAAACAGGTTTTGGCATGACTGCGCTTGCCCCCCACTTCAGCAATTGCTCTCTTTTGGCCGTATTGCTGAGACTCGTGATGATAATGACCGGAATGGAAGCGAGCTCTTTGCTTTCCTTGATACTTACCAGCAGCTCTTCACCAGTCATCTCTGGCATGTTGAGATCTGATAGTACGAGATCAACAGCCTTGTCTTTCAACATTTCGAGGGCTTCTCTTCCGTTTCCAGCTTGGAAGAAGCTGGCATCCTGCCAGCCCGCTATCTCGAAACAACGTTGAATGAACATTCGGGCCATAGCGGAGTCATCTACGATCAGAATGTTATGTTTCATCGTTTTTTTCCAGTTAATCGGTCAGGAAGTAGCTTTCAATTTTTGTGAACTCCTCCAGAATATCCAAGAGGATCAATTCCAGTGCTGTATTATCCAAATCAAAATAGCGATGGTATTGATCGTCCAGACTATATGAAAGTGCGTCAACGCCACCCCCATATCCAATCGTTCGGGCGAGAATATCACCGATATGTACTGAATAAACGAGCGGCGCAAGCTCTTCAGGCGCTTCTGAGGGACTATGACCAAACCGTATTGCGGTCTGGATGGATTTCGGCAACCGCCACCGTTCCGCTATTCTAGTCCCGACTTCATCCCGATCAGTCCCGGTAATCTTCCGTTCTGCTTCAATGAAGCTACCATGATCGGGATCATTCATAGCCTTCAGAATCTGTTCGCTTTCTTTCGCCAGATGGTCAGACATCACCACCATCCCGATGTTGAACAGCATCCCCGCAGTGTACGCGAGATCCGGCTGAAGTGGAATTTTGCATCTCTTGGCGACTTCACGTGCGGCTATTGCTTCTTGCAGGCAAAATGCCCAGAGCGAACCTTGCTGTTGGGCATAACCCGCCAGTGGATCGTGCAGCAATTCACCGGTGCTCATGCCAATGACCAGACTCATGACGTTACTCTCACCAATGTGCATCACTGCCCGGTTGACAGTTTCAATCTGGTGTCCTCGTGCAAATCCAGCTGAGTTTGCCAGTTTCAGCACATTCGTCGATAAGTAGACATCTTTTTCGATAATATCGGCGACTTCTGCCAGACTATGATCTTCATCCGCAGTCAGCATCAACAGTTTCCTGGCCACCTCAGAGAGCATTGGTAGGGACGCAATTTCCTGTTTAATCAAATCAGAAACACTCATAGTTCCCACTCCCCTATACTTGGCGAACTCAAGGTAACCTTCCCTTCGCCAATACGAACAGTCACGGTTCGACTGATTTCCCCACCCACGTGTTCGGCTATAGCTCCCAGTTTATATGCCCAGAGAATCTTTTTCACAGCTAGTAGATTACGTTTTCCGATGTTGAAAGTCGAATTAGGATCCATAATTGTCGCTCCTCCGGCCAGACGTACAACCAGACGCGTTTTGCCATCCCATCCGGCTCTTCTCATCTCTCTCAAGAGAGAAGGTATACCTGTATCAGCGAATGTACCGGGTTTTGCTTTGGCTCTTGTCATATTGATCTTTGATTCTGGTAATGCTATGTGGAGCAAACCCCAGCACCCGCTAGTCCGGTCATGTGTCATCACTCCAACACACGATCCTAGTGCCATCGTCTTGATACACTCTTCTGGGTTTCGGGAAACGGCAAGCTCTCCTATACCAACGTATATAGTTTTCATCTTTGCTCTGGAGTATTTGTTTTCTTCGAACCAAGAGCAGCCAAAACCCCCCCTGCAATACTATGAATCGGAAGTTGTTTCTCGATGCCGCCGAGTTCATATGCTTCTCTTGGCATTCCGTAGACAACGCAGGTTGCTTCATCCTGGCCAATGGTCCTCGCACCACGTTGTCTCATTGCCAGCATACCCTTATTGCCGTCTCGGCCCATCCCGGTAAGTATCACCCCGATAGCGTTTGATGCGACATATTTTGCTACCGATTGGAACAGCACTTCAACCGAAGGCCGGTGTCCGCTAACTTTTTCCTCATGGTCCAATTTGACCACGTACCTTCCTCCAGAGCGAGCAACACGCATGTGATAATCGCCAGGAGCTACGAGAACTCGACCAGTCATCACCCTGTCGCCATCTCTCGCCTCCTGCACCGTCATTTCTGAGTCTATATTCAGGCGTTCAGCAAACATTGCGGTGAATCCCGGGGGCATATGTTGTACAATCACAACCCCTGGTGTGTTCGATGGAAGGTTGAGTACAACTTGTCGAATAGCTTCCGTTCCGCCAGTGGAAGCCCCTATCGCTATAACCTTGTCGGTCGATTCACTCAGTGCGGCCGCATGTGGCCTGGGAGGCTGCGCTTTCTTCAAAAGTGCCATGCGTTTCCAATGGCTCACATCAATCTGTGCTGCGGCTTTAACTTTCTCCCTGAGATCGCCTAACATCGATTCGAGTGAACGTGCAACATCCGCTGCTGGTTTGGTGACAATGTCCACAGCCCCCGCTTCAAGCGCATCGAGGGTAATCTGCTTTCCCCGCTCTGTCAGTGAACTGACCATTACGGTTGCGATTGGATACTGCGGCATCAATCTCCGGAGGAATTCTACCCCATCCATGCGGGGCATCTCAACATCCAGGGTCATGGCATTTGGCTGGAATTTTATTATCATATCCCGAGCCTGATATGGATCGACAGCAGCCCCTACCACTTCGATATCAGGATCTTTCGCCAGGCCACGTGAGAGGATCTTACGGATCAATGCTGAATCATCAACAACTAGAACGCGCGCCTTATTCATATTGCTCTCTCCGCTCGCCGATAGGCTGCAGGCATGATATACTCGAATTGTGGGTTATTACGACCCAGCGTTTCCGAATGACCAATGAACATGAAAGCGTCCGGCTCCATAACCGCCGCGAACTTCCTCAGCAGTTCTTCCCTGGTGACATTATCAAAATAGATCATCACATTTCTACAAAATATTGCCTGGAATTTCCCTTTAAACGGGAATGATTTACGCATCAAGTTCAAACGTCGATGAAGAATCATCTCGCGCAGCGATTCGTCAACAGAATAATCTCCGGAATCTGTTTTCTTGAAATACCTGTTCTTCAGTGATGGAGGTAAGTGGGTAATGTTATCCTTGTTATAAACACCATTAATCGCTTTTTCGAGTGCAACAGTGGAAATATCAGTCGCCAGCAAACCCACGTCCCAATTCTTGAATTCGCGCCCCAACGCTTCTCTTATAAGCATTGCCAACATGTATGATTCTTCACCGGATGAGCAGCCCGCAACCCATATCCTCAATGATTTGCCGCCCATCGATCGTTGCTTTTGGATCAATTCGGGGAGAACCGTTTTCTCAAAGTATGTGAAATGGTCGGGCTCGCGATAAAAGTAGGTGTGATTAGTGGATATACGGTCCACCAGCAGGCTAAGTCCTTTGCCGGACTCATCGGCTTTCAGGTCATCGAGATAGGCTTGAAAACTGGTGAATCCTCGATCGCGGAGCACTTTGTTGAGGCGTCCGGTAACCAGTGCACGCTTTTTCTCGGTCAAGTTTATCCCAAACCGTGAATACACCAGTTCACGGATCTGCTTGAATTCCTTGTCCGAGATTGTTGCGACCATTTCCATGTCAATCTCTATTCGGTGACTTTACAAACATGTTTTCCCTGGCAAAGGTAATCCAGATCACTCAGCTATGATATATGCCCCTGTGACCCGCCGTCTTTTTGGCGGTTCGCAGGGATCATTTAACGACTGTCCTGAGTCCTGATAAATCAAACAGGCACCTTGTAACTTGCGGATCAACCCTGCTATCGCCTGCGGCGGTAACAGGGGCATATTCATCGTCGGATAATCCACGACATAAATGTCCGGGGCGTGATGCAACCCCAGCTGAAGCAACTGGATAACCGGATGGGGCCAAGAACAATGTTTTATTGAGCCAGAGCTCAGAGTCTGGAGTCTCCAGCCGAATCCTGAATCTACTTCATCAACACCAGCTTGCGATGGAAAGTGCCCTGGTTCTCAATCGTAGCGCGTACGAAATACATACCGGATGCCAGTCCAGTCCCATCCACAGTATAGCTGTGTGTCCCAGATTGAACGATTCCATTCGACAGCTCTTGAACCTGCCTGCCCATCAGGTCAAAAACCGCCATCCTGACATGTGATCGCATAGGCAAATGTAGCTGTAGCGTCGTTGTCGGATTGAACGGATTCGGCCAGGCTTCACTGAATGTGAAACCCTGTGGTTGCAAATCCTCAACTATTTCAGCATCAGGTTCAGAAACGATTGGATTCATGTAAACCGGCCAATCGGAAGGGTCAAACTCTGCCAGCTCTCCAACACCATCACCGGGCAATTTGGTGAACATGAACTCATCACTGGCGATGATATCGTCCGGATAAGTACCGATAAACAGTGAGTAGTGATAACGACCATAAGGAGCAGAAGCCGGGACAACCTGATTTAACAGCAGGTTTGGGGTGAACCATTTCGGAATGATGTCCGCTTCAAAACTAAGAACTGGCCCCCGCTGCTCACCAGTCGGATAGTTAACCATCGCCCAGAAATCGAGATCGCTATATTCATCATCTGTGTTGTTCCGAATGCTCACTTTCGCACTGGCAACACCACCTTCTGCAGCAATATCAGGGGTTTGAGTATGCATCGTCACCGTGATATCACCATCCTTGACACGGTTGGTAGTGAAAAAACCACCGTGTTCTTCCCATTTCCACTCGCCTGGATCCTCCCAGAAACCGTACTGATTCACGTGCAGCGGATAGTTCTGTACCCACTGACCGGCATCCTCAAACTGCTGCAGCAACCCCTGTTTTGATACGCGATGATACACCATCGGATTATCGGTCATCACACCTTCACCCTGAACCGCGCAACCAGCATCCAGATCGAGCATGTAAAACAAGTGGAGGAAGTCGCCATCGCTATCAATCGCCACGCTCACATCCGTCTCGCTGCGGCTGAACCCCACCGGCGCACCATCAGCCAGACTATACGCGGTGTTCGTGACATTAACCGGGCGGGTCCACAACAACCCGTTGTACTCCCCCGGTGGGCTGGCGGAGATTAAAATGTCTGTGTTCGCCAGACCAGTGCTTCGGCCATAATCGTAGCCCTTTGCGCCAGCGTCAACAGCTTCCATCACACACCAGAGAATGCCAGTATCATCATCAAAGTATAAGCTGGGACGGTCAGTCGTTCTCCCCCACTTCTCAGGTTGACCATTGAAAGGCTGGTGATTGATCATCGTCCAGACCTGATTGCCTTCGTCGTCCAGCATCCAGTGGAATATGCGACTCTCGTAATATTTTTCACCACGCAGGTAATCGAAATTGGCGGCGGTGAAAGCTACATGCAGACGATCCCGGTCATCAAAAAGCAGAGAACAATCTGTATATGCACGCATGGTGTCGCCATTTGCGAACAAAGTGTCCGGAGAAGGGGTCTCAAATGTGCCTATGAAATCAGACACGTTTATCGGGGAATTAAAGGTGCTGCCCGAATTACTACTCTGCCAGACATAGACATCATTATTCCAGTTGCCATGACCGTCTAGGAAGCGCTCACCCTCTGTTCGATTGCGATCCACACAGGCACCAACTGCCACTTTTGATCCGTCACGGTTCGTCGCAATATCCGAGCTGACATTCATCAGAGCATTTGACATCAATCGAGGTTCATCATTGCGCATGGCCGGGACAAGCCCCCCCTCATCATCTACCCACCAGCGCATATAACTCAATTGGGTAGGAGTGCTGAGAATGCCGTCCGTGTGATGATTGACCACATGGATATATCCGTCCGAACCATAAGCACTCTTGGGCCAGATATGCTCGCTGGCTGGTGTTTCTAACAAGTTCCATACACCAGGTATGAAAGGACTACGGCGGGTGATTACACTATGATTAGCATCGAGAGAGGTGAGCGACCTGTGGAATGATGGAT
>CAJVXH010000175.1 GCA_913009835.1 uncultured bacterium | reverse complement strand
ATAATTGGTGTAATATTTTTTATTTTACTTTTTTTTATTTTTTTTGTTCTTTTCTTTTTTTTTTTAATGATACGGCGACCACCGAGATCTACACTCTTTCCCTACACGACGCTCTTCCGATCTATCTCGCCACTCTGTTTTTCCGAGTAGGTTGCTGGTGAAAGTTGAGTGTTTACTCGACTTTCAGGCGAGGCGAGAGCATGACCATCTACACCAGTGATATAGTCCACCGTAAGTAATTCTACCCGGTGCTCCCTCCACGTCTATCCCTTTGCATAGAGCTACAGTATCTGTACTGGTGCCTGGCGCGATGTCAGACACAAAACATCATGATCAGATGGAGAAGGAAAAGTGGCTTCACGCACCCTCAATACGCTGCAAGCTCTTGAGACAATGAGTAGGACTTGGAACCGGGAGGAAACAATGGCGAAACGAACGCGCACAAACACTGATCTTCTGGAACACGGTCAAACGAGCTGCAATTGGCAATCGGGATCATTTAAACCACGCCACGTTCATATGAATTCATTGATCGAGAGAACGCTGGGAGGCTTTCGCCGAAAACTCCCTTCAAGCATGAATATGACCTTCGTGTCGCGTGCCACTCCTGATTCTATCTCCGCAGATGTTGAACAGATGCAGAGGGTCATCGAGTTACTTCTGCAAAACGCTATAGAGTCAAATGAGAATTATGGCGGGGAGATATTTGTCACGACTTCCAACACAATCCTCAACGTCATGCACTCGAATGGAATTCAATCCCTGGTTTCCCAACCGTACGTCGTGATCACGATCCGTGATGATGGACCTCCTATGGACGAGAACGAGGTCAGACACCTGTTCGATCCTGTCGACACGGAGGATGAACCAGGTCGGAGACTGGATCTTTCAATTGTGGATACAGTTGTCAAGCGGCATGACGGTTTAATTGAGGTGGCGTCGACACCTGAACGCGGGACCGTTGTCCGACTATTGTTACCTGAAAAAGAGATCCCCTGAATGTGCATTCAAGTAAATGAATCACCTGAGGTGATGAGACCGGACTATTGCTGATCGCAGGACAAAGAAAGAATTTCAGAAAACTTCATTCCTTTCTGGCAGCCTATTGCCAAGGGTGGAGTTTTTGTTGTTTCTTATACTGGGGGTCAAATCGGATTGCGTCGTAAGACGGTTCGCATTATGGAGGTGGCGATGAGACGCTTGGTGGTTCTGTTGAGCCTGCTGCTGATAACAATAAGTGTGCATGCAGAGATATATACGTTGTATCCGGATGGTAGTGGTGATTTTGCGTCCATACAGGAAGCGATAGCCGGATCTGTATCGGGCGATGAGATACAGTTGGCTGATGGTGTTTATTCAGGACCAGGAAACCGTGACATTAATTTCCTGGGTCGATCATTGACCCTGCGCTCGATCAGTGACAACCCGGAAGCATGCGTTATTGATGTTGAGGGCACGGTCGGGAACGGTATTAATGAGCACGGCCTAATTTTCGACTCCGGTGAGACTTCAGATACCAGGATTCAGGGGATCACCGTTACAAATGCTGCTCTGGACGGTGGTTGACCGGGTTGTGACGGCGGAGCGGTGCTCTGCCTGGAATCATCTCCCCAGTTCGTCAACATGCGCTTCATTAACAACATTGCTGACAACGGTGGGGCCGTCTATATCGAGGGTCCGACCTCAAACGTCAGTTTTACCGATTGTCAGTTCATAGGCAATATCGCCAGCAATGGAAGTTCTCTGTACCTCTACATGGGATCGGTTTCATTTGAGCAATGCCTGTTCTCTCGCGGCGGTCTCAACTCTGGTCAGGGTACCGTTGCTTATGCCTATTATGGTACCAGTATTGATTTCGTCAGCTGCACCATTGCCGGGAATCTGGAACCGGATTCTCCGCTCATGTTCCTCTTTAACTCTCCCACTCGCATATCCAATTCCATAATTGCGGAAAACAGTTGCTCTGCTCCGGTTGAGTCCATGATAATGGGCGTAACTGAGCTGAATTATACCACGATTTACGGCAACTCTGGTGGTAATTGGGTGGGACCATTGGAAGAGTTCGATGGAGTAAATGGGAATGTCGAGGAGGATCCTGCGTTTTTGAATTCGGACGATGGAGATTTTCATCTTGCTGAAAATTCGCCCTGCATTGATACCGGAAACCCGAACCTGCCCAATGATCCGGATGACACCGTTGCCGATAAGGGTGCGTTCTATTATGATCAGAGTTTCAACGGAGTGGAGGAACAACCTCTACTTCCGGCTGATCTCACCCTCAGTCCGGCTTGGCCAAATCCGTTTAACGCCAGGACAACAGTTGAACTGACTCTGGCGCGTTCACATTATGTGGAGGTGGAGCTGGTTGACGTGCTCGGACGTCAGGTGAAAACGCTGTTGACGGGTGTGCAGCCTGCTGGTGTGCATCGGGTTGAGGTAAATGCTTCCGGATTGGCCGCAGGAGTCTACCTGCTTCGCGCTCAAATCGAAGGACAGAGATCTCAGGTGCAGAAATTGGTGTTGCTCAAGTGATTCATCGCGGTAGCGAAGAATCATCCGACACCTGCCACGGCTAGAAAAGTCCGTGGGTGAGGTAATGCGAAGGGTCTGGTGGTTGCGAGGAGCGTGATCAGCTAAGAGATCGTGCGTGCTATCCAAACGCCACCACCCAACGCGAGCAATCCGACTCCGTTTTGCAGAATCACATATACCCCTGCGTAGATCAGGGAGGTGGTCCTGACCAGCTCGCTGGCTTCCATTATGAAAGTGGAAAAGGTGGTGAACGCGCCCAGAAAACCGATCAACACTGCGATGCGCAAGGTCGGATCTATATTTGAGCGTGTACCAATCCAGGTCACGATCAGACCCGCCAGGAAACAACCGGCGACATTTACTGTCAACGTTCCCCAGGGAAAACCGGGCGATGAAAGGCGTTGAACCCAGCTGCCGATTCCAAAACGGAGCAAGGTGCCGAAAGCGCCGGCGAGTGCGACTGCGATGATGGTTTGGACTGTGATGGGCATGTAGTAGCGAATCTCATTGACTGGTTGAAAATGAGTCCGAAGATACGTGCTTTTTCCGGGTCATGCAAGGAGGTCTGGATGGTTGCAAAAAGCGAGTTCAGTCTTGCTTCAACAGATGGCGGACGGTTGCCACATCGAATGCCATCAATGCCGGTTCAGCATCTGGAACCTCGCTGGCTTCCATTCGAATGCGGATTGACCTTGCCCTAAACCACGCTATAATTATCGGTAACCAGGCGAGTACAAAGGCAAGAGTAAACCAACCGAGAAATGCCAGCGGTTCATCCAAACCAACCATGGGGGAATCGTAGCGCACGAAGGCTCGCCACAATCCGATCGTTACCACCCCTGTAGCCAGAACCAATGTCGTAATCCAACCGCCGATAATCCACGGCCTGGTCTTTTTCAGTGGATTGGTCAGATCGAGCACCTCTTTTTCAAGCTGATTCCTGATGCGCAGCAATCGAAGAACATGCTCTTCGTCCGACAGCCCAGTCGGTAAGGCAAGCGCCTTCCGTATGGCCGCCTTGACCAACTCTTTTTCATCAACGCTGAGTTGGGGAGGGGGCGTGTTTCCCATGACTTTGCGCTTTGAGGCGATTGCTGGCTTGACAGAAGGTGTCATTGCTCTGGATTCTCGATATGCGCGCGCGATTTCTTCAACTCGAATAGTTCACGACGTAGTTCCTGTCCGCGTGATCTGGCTTTCAAGTCTTCCACGTTCGGATCACGCTTTTTAAGTGCCTGCATCTCTTGCTCAATTGCGTGGATGCGGAGTTCTTTTGGGGCGTGATCAATGATATTCCTCACCGCAAGCTCATCATCAACGGTTCGCTTATTCAGAACGGCACCGATATATCTCGCCAGATGATCCTGCTCAGCGAAACGGTCATAGATATCCGCTTCGGTGATCGGATTACCTTCGATGTGAGCCGCTTCCAACTTTTCAAAGACTGGTCGAAGCCGATGATCCCCCAGATCA
This sequence comes from uncultured bacterium, assembly GCA_913009835.1. Classification (GTDB taxonomy): domain Bacteria; phylum Electryoneota; class Electryoneia; order Electryoneales; family Electryoneaceae; genus BMS3BBIN04. The sequence continues at coordinate 2,824 of CAJVXH010000175.1, read as the reverse complement.
CTGGATCGGAAATACTCGAATATCTCGCTTCGGTAATCAGGATACAGAACCAGAATGCGAAACAGGTCGAGGAGCAGACGCTCAAACACGCCAGTCGGTTTCTTCTCCTCCTCACGTACAGCTCGCGCTCTACCTGAACTCTTCTGCATCATCCGACGGAGTTCGTTGCCCAGGACTTTCTCATCAACACCGAGTTTTTCAGCCGCGTCTTTTACCGCCATCTGAGCAGTGATCGCATCATCAATCCGAGACAGGGTGTCGAGGATGGCACGAGCCGCATCCGCCTTACCCTGTGGAGTTTCCAATGATCCCTGTCGACGGAAATATTCAATCTTGAAATCGACCAATGGGAGCGCGGAATCAAGGACTTCCTGCATTGCGTCCGATCCACTATCCTTAACCATGCTGTCGGGATCTTGACCATCCGGGAGTAACGCCACGCGAACATCCAAACCCACTCCCGCCAGTACATCCGCACCACGGTTGGCGGCGATGTTTCCGGCAGCATCAGAGTCGTAGAGGAGGATTACCTTTTTTGCGAAACGTTTCACCAGCGCAGCTTGACTCGAGGTCAGCGCTGTTCCAAGTCCGGCGACGGTGTGATCGAATCCACCGCCATGCATCGCGATTACATCCGTATACCCTTCGACAAAAATTGCGGTACCCTGTTGACGGATAGCGCCCCGTGCCTGGGTAAGACCATAAACGAGCTGACCCTTGTGATATACCGGAGTCTCCTGAGTGTTGACATATTTCGGCTGCTTCTTCTCCGGATCGTCTCGGAGAACACGTCCCCCAAATCCAACCACCTGCCCGCTGGCGTTGTGGATGGGGAACATCAGACGCCCGCGGAAATAATCGTAATAATTACCGCTGCGCTCGCTGCGACGGATCAATCCCGCCTTCTCCATGATGAAATCTTTGTGACGACGCTTGCGAGCGATATTCAGGAATCCGTCCCATTCGGGCGGAGAGAGGCCAACCTTGAATTTCTCACACAACTCAGCAGTGATGCCGCGCTTTTCCAGGTACTCACGTGTGAATTCAGAATCGGTGCCCTTGCCTTCCTGAAGATGATGACGGTAATACTTTGCCGCCAGATCGTTCGCACGATAGATAGCATCCGTCTCTCCAGTGCCCTGGTTCCGATCATCCTCAAGCTGGATGCCGACGCGTTCCGCCAGGCGCTTGACCGCTTCCGGGAAGGATATTCCCTCCATCTTCATGATGAAGGTGAAAACATTTCCGCCCTCGCCAGAGCTGAAATCGTGGAAAATCTGACGCTCTTCATGGACAGAGAATGATGGAGTCTTCTCATCCACAAATGGCGACAGACCAAACCAGTTCGCGCGACCCCGCTTCTTCAACGAAACGTACTCGCTGATGATCTCAACGATGTCGGACGACTCGCGGATTCGGCGGATTAATTCATCATCAAATGCCATGCTGGGAATGTAGGAGGTCGGAACGGTCAGTAGCGAGGAAGGGAGCGATCATTACAAAGTTGATAGGAGTCTTGATAACCGGATGATAAAAAAGTCCGGGATACTTTCTCCTGAAAGTGTCCCGGCTATTCTTTTCCTACGGCCTGTCTTTTCCTACAGCCTATGGTCTATCAGTCCCTATCTTTTCCCATAGCCTATCCTCATCGCATTAAAACAACCTTCTGCATCTCACTTGCTTCACCTGGCACAGTCATCTGCACGAAATACAGACCGCTGGCGAGGCTTCGTGCGTCAAGGGTAAATGTGTGACGTCCAGCCGAATACTGGCCATTCGCCAACATGGCGACCTCCTGGCCAACGGTGTTATACACACACACCATTAGTTCCGAGGCTGAAGGCAAAGCTATCGAAACCGTCGTCGTGGGGTTGAAAGGGTTCGGATATATTGACTCGATTGCGTAATCTTCTGGAATGGACTCGCCTGAGTTAACAATCCCAACCCAATCTCCATCCGAAATGTCCCAGCTGCTCACTTGCGAAACTTCTGTCGATGCCAGTTTCTCGAATTCGAACTCATCGGAGTCTATTATCTCTACAGGGTGATAACCCACACACGCTCTGTAAGTATACACCCCAGCTGGGTAGGCCGATGCAACATATTGTGATAACAGGACATGATACTGCTCTCCAGGAGACAAAGTGATGTCATGCCAAAGGCCTATCGGGCTGATAGTCTCTCCATCGGCGATATCAGCTTCGGTCCAAATATCAAAGGTCATTGGATCCGTCGCATTGTTCTCGACTAACATATAGTAATGAAATGTACCCCCGGAGCCAGGTATGATGATTGGAGGATTTTCCGGAGTTACAGTAATACTTAACTCAGAGTAATCACTCTCCACTCGAATCAACAAAAGGTCAAAACTGGAATCGCCAGAAGACTGAGACATTCCTGTAATGATATATCCACCGTCAGTAGTCTGCTGAATGCCATAGCCTCTGTCTATACCAATGTCCCCGATAGTTTTACTCCATATTTCAATCCCCTCGGAATCCGTTTTAATCAGCCACACATCAGCATCGCCAGCGCCGTATGAGAGAGTCCAACCAGTGATGATATAGCCGCCGTCAAAAGTCTGTTGAACACCTTTTCCATATTCGTTATCATCCCCTCCAAAGGTTCTGGTCAGATCGGAAGAGCGTCGTGTAGGGAAAGAGTGTAGATCTCGGTGGTCGCCGTATCATTAAAAAAAAAAAAAAAAAGACTAAACAAAAAAAAAAAAAAAAGAGCACACGTCTGAACTAAAGTCACACTGATATATCTCAGCAACGCGGTGTAGTACACCTGAAGAGAATGGCGATGTGCACGTATGCATATA
>CAJVXH010000174.1 GCA_913009835.1 uncultured bacterium | reverse complement strand
TTTATGGCATCACTCGGTGTTTTGTTTTTTTTTTTTCTTTTTTTTTTCTTTTTCTTTCTTTCCTTTCTTTTTTTTTTTAATGATCCGGCGACCACCGAGATCTACACTCTTTCCCTACACGACGCTCTTCCGATCTTGGAACTGCTGGAATACGTTTCGAGCCATATTTCCAGTGCGATTGAGCATAAGCGTGAGCAAGTGGCATTAGGTGAGTCAGAAGAGCGTCACCGCGCGTTGTTTAATCAGTCTCCGGTAGGCATTCTCCTCTATGATCACAATTTTGTTGTAACGGATTGCAACGCTCGCCACGTTGACATCATGGGTGGAAACACCCGTGAAGAATATATCGGGACATGTCTGATTGATCATCCCCGACAGGATATTGTGAAACTGATGCAGCGTGCCTTGAATGGTATTAACGAATATTATGAGGGTATGTACCGACCCAAGCGTCGAGATGAAGATTTATGGCTGTCATTGAGTTTCACGCCTTACCACGGTGCAGATCGGAAGATAGTTGGTGGCATGGTTGTAACTCTGGATAACACTGATCGTCACCAGGCCGAGCTGGAAGCTGAGGTTCAGCGCGCTTATCAGGAACAGTTGTTCGACGGTGCCCCCGAGGCAATTATTATCCTCAATACCGATCTACGGGTCATTCGTGCGAATCCTGAGTTCACGAGATTGTTCGGTTATTCTGACGAGGAGGCTCGCGATCAAGATCTGAGCGCCCTGATTTTTGTAGATGGCGAGAAGGATAATCAGCGCGAAGAATTTGCCCTATTGCAACATGGCGAAATGAAACGCGTGGAAGAGACTGTCTGCCGTCGCAAGGATGGAACGAGTGTCAATGTTTCGATGCTCGTCACTCCGATTGTGATTGATGGTGAGGTTGTAGGTTTGTACGCTATTTATCGTGATATAACCCGACGCAAACAAGCGATGGATGATTTAGCCTCGGAGAAGGAGCGTCTGGCAGTTACTCTTGCATCGCTCGGTGAGGGTGTTATCACGACGGACATCAACGGTCGTGTCAGTATGATCAACACCCAGGCGGTGAAATTGACCGGGTGGCAGAGCGATCATGCTATCGGGCAGGATTTTGAGACGGTATTCCCATTACGTGAGGAGCAGACCGGATCTTCCATCGACAGTCCAGTTTACCGGGTGATTGAATCTGGTGTGCATGAGCGTTGGACACGTGAGTGTTTGTTGTTCACGCGTGATTCTGGTCAGGTTTTAATCGTAGGCAGTGCTACTCCAGTACATAATTTGTCGGATGAAGTCATTGGTGCGGTTGTGGTATTCCGTGATGTTTCGCAGCAACGGAAGATGGAAGAGGAAGTTGCGAAAATCGAGCGTCTGGAATCCATTGGGGTACTCGCAGGTGGAATCGCTCACGATTTCAATAACATTCTTTCTGCCGTACTGGGTAATATCAGCATCGCACGGATGGTTCAGAACGATCCTAAATTCATTGGGCAGCGGCTTGAGGACGCTGAGCGTGCAACGATGCGTGCTCGTGAACTAACTCAGCAATTGCTAACATTTTCCAAGGGTGGTCAGCCTGTGCGTAAGGCTGCGGATCTGGCTGAGCTATTACGTGAGTCGGCCGAATTCACGCTTCGTGGTTCGAACGTGCGGTATGACATCGATATCGCAGACGATTTATGTACGGCAGAGGTTGACGAGAACCAGATCAGTCGTGTGATAGGTAACTTGGCTATCAATGCTAACCAGGCGATGTCTGATGGCGGTACGTTGTGGATGAAGGCGCGCAACTTTAAGGTTACTGAAGAATTAGCATTGCCTCTGAATCCAGGGCAATATGTGTTGATCGAGGTTAAGGATGATGGGCCAGGTATTCCAGATGAAGTACTGCAGAGAATATTTGATCCGTTCTTTACGACCAAAGTGACAGGTTCGGGTCTTGGTCTGGCGACTTCGTTCTCCATAGTCAAGAAGCATGATGGGCTTTTAACGGTTGAATCGGAGGTAGGTGTTGGAACTCTATTCTCCATTTACCTGCCAGCTTCTACCAAGAAGGTAGTGACGACGGAAGAAGTCGAACTCGATCTTGGCAGTGAAGGTGGTCGTGTTCTGTTAATGGATGACGAGGAGTCTGTTCGTGATGTAGCCACTATGATGTTGGGCAAACTCGGGTTTGAGGCGACCACCGTCAATGATGGCATTGATGTATTGGATACATATCGTGCGGCGAGTGAATCTGGCAATCCTTTCGACATCGTGATCATGGACCTGACTATCCCCGGTGGACAGGGGGGAGAAGAAGCGATCCGGGATTTATTGGAATATGATCCGGATGTTCGAGCGATAGTTTCCAGCGGCTATTCGAATGATCCTGTCATGGCGGATCATAAGGCACATGGCTTCTCTGGAGTGATGGCTAAACCTTATGTCATGGACGATCTCCGACGTGTGTTGTATCATGTCATGAACCCTTCCGAATAGTCCTGATCTCAGACTCAGATATTGTTCTTGTTTTAACGATCCTCTCTTGGCGGAGAGGTGAAGCTGTTGCTACATTCGGCGACCACACCAACAACAACATACATTCGGGGGGATTCATGGAATCCCGGGTAACCGGAGACCGAAAGATCCGGGTAGTTTTAGCCAAACCTGGCTTGGATGGGCACGATCGTGGCGCAAAGGTCTTAGCGGCAGCGTTTCGTGATGCAGGATTTGAGGTGATCTATCTGGGATTGCGTCAAACGCCCGACAGCATTGTCGAAGCGGCGTTGCAGGAGGATGCAGATGTTATCGCGCTCTCCATTCTCTCCGGCGCTCATATGACTCAGTTCCCACGAACCTTAGCGACCATGAAGGAAAAGGGACTGGAAGACGTCTTGCTCACCGGTGGTGGGATAATTTCGGATGAAGACATCGCCAAGCTGATGGAGATGGGGACCGGCCGACTGTTTGGGCCGGGCACACCATTGCATGAACCCATCAAGTATATCCGTGAGTGGGTAGCTGAGAACCGTCCCATGTAATTGTGCTGCAATTCAGGGGATGCAGCCTGATTTGTTGCAATTCTGGTGTTAATATCGATAAGCACGTCAGGAGTCTTCATGTCTGGTCATTCAAAATGGGCGACGATTAAGCGGAAAAAGGGGGCGACCGACGCTGCCCGTGCCCGTGTATTTACCAAGTTGATCAAGGAAATAACTGTTGCCGCTCGCATGGGCGGGGGTGATCCGGATGCTAACCCGCGCCTGCGTATGGCCATTCAGAATGGCAAGGGCGCGAACATGCCGTCGCAGAACGTCGAACGTGCGATCAAGAAAGGCACTGGCGATCTGGAGGGGGTGTCGTTCGAAGAGATTACCTATGAGGGGTATGGTCCCGGCGGTGCGGCGATAATTATTGAAGCCAGCACCGACAATCGGAACCGGACAGTCGGCGAGATCCGTCACACGTTCACCAAGCTGGGTGGAAACCTGGCGGAGGCAAACGCGGTGGCGTTCATGTTCGAACGTAAATCGGTGATCGAGCTCGAACCGGGTGAGAAGACGGAAGACGAGATTATGGAAGCTGCTCTCGAGGCGGGCGCCGAAGATGTGGTACAGGAGGAGGACGGAACGTTCACCGTAACTGGTGAGCAGAGTTCGTTGAATGATTTACGTGAGGCGCTGGAAGCACTCGAGGTGAATATCACAACCGCCGAGACGGCGATGATCCCCCAGAACTACATGGATGTAGACGAGAAGCACGCTCGAACGTTGATCAAGCTGATGGAACAGTTAGACGATCTCGACGATGTGCAGCGGGTTTACTCCAATTTCGATATTAGCGAGGAGCTTCTCGAGAAGCTGGCGGAGGAGTAGGGGTTGGTATGTGGTATGAGGTGTGAGGAAAACATGCCCCTGTGACCCACGTTCTTTGGCGGCTCGCAGGGTCTGTTGACTTCTGAACATACTTCTCCACCATCCGGCTCGATACTCATGAACCAGATCCTTCGCTTCGCTCAGGATGACACCCTTCTTGCCCACGTTGGCTCCGCCAAAGCGGAGTATTTGCTGGATTGGATGAACGGTGACGGACGAGGATGGCTGCTACTATGAACCTTCAATCCCAATATTTCCGACCCATCACACGATCATCAACTACTTCGCATTAACTTCCGCAATAGCCTCTTCGTAGATCTCAATTGTGCGCTTGTAGCTGGCTTCACGGTCAGACACACGCTCGTACTCAGCACGAGCAGCGCGGGATACGGCGTTGAGACGGTCAGTGTCCTCAACGGCGGTGCGGATAGCCGTTGACCAGGCGTCCGGGTCGCCAGCGGTTGCATGCCAGCCTGATTCGCCATCACGTACCATGATATTCAGCGAGCCATGAGCCGATACCACGGCCGGGGTGCCAATGGCCTGGGATTCGATCAGGGCAAAGGGGTTGCACTCGTAATAGATGGAGGGCATGAGGAACAGGGTCGCACGGCGGAGAAGATTGAACACCTCTGAATGGTCGAGCTGGCTCATGAATTCCACGCCTTCCAAGCCCTCGCCCTGTTTGTGAAGCTCATCTTCCGTTTCACCACTGCCGACTATTTTGAGTCCGATGCCAGGATGGTTACGTTGCCATGCTTCGAGCAGAACGTGTACCCCTTTTCCCTGGCAGAGCCTTCCGACGCAGAGAGCGTATGGGGCTTCTCTATCCGGATCCCAGGCATAATCTTGAGGATTATCGAGGAAATTGGGTTTGATCACAATCTTATGTTCAGGCAAATTGCCCGCGACGTATTTGCTACGCGTGAACTCTGTCAGGGCGATGAAACGGGTGACCTTTTTGTGCCAGGTTCCGATGCTGCGGTGGATGGTTTGCATGGCGGCCACTCCCACCGTGGTGCTACGCTTATCACGGTAGCACTTGTGCATGATGCCATTTATGGCGACGACTTTGCCTATGCAATCCTCACAGAGCTGACCGTTGCGGAAGAGGTTGGCTGCCGGGCAGAGCAGACGGAAATTATGCAGGGTGAAAATCGAGGGTATGCCCTCGGCGGAGGCAGCATGGAATATCGATGGACTGATTACCAGGTGAACGTTGTGGACGTGCATTATCTCAATGTTGTTCTGCCGAATTAATTCCCGAATCTCCGTGTATGCTTGACGGTTCCAGATCATTTGCGAGAACATCTTGAGAGGGTTCATTCCCTCGACTTCGTCATTGGAGCGAGAGTAGACCACAACCTCATGGCCTTTTTCGCGTAACAGATTGCATTCGTTGTGGAAGGCTACTTTTTCCCCACCGGGCTGTTGGTAATCGTTGTATACCATCAGAATACGCATGGGACATCCTAACCTATTGGAGGTGACGACGAGGGAACACAGTAGGTCAAGCAGGACACTTAGTAGTGGTCTTTCTTCATGATACGGCGCAGTGTGCGGAATATGGACCAGGTCCCAGCTGAGGAAGCTATTTGTTCCCTGATGGAAGAGCGAGCCCATATAACGTGTCGGCCCAGGGTCAGCATCCGATCTTCAGACAGGGGCAGCGAGTTGCGGCGACGATCAACTGTAACTCCCACCTTGATTCCAGCATTCTTCACCTGTCTTATCGACAGCTCATCGAAATAACCCACCGGATATGAGAAGGACAGCGGACGTTCACCGGTAATGTTTTCCAAATCATCACCAGCACCAACTATTTCCGCGAGTGCTTCTTCATTTGAGTAATTCTTCAAAACGGCGTGGTGGCGTGTATGATTGCCAATTTCCACGAAACGATGAGCGGCCATATCCTTCAATTCGTCGGGTTTGAGAGGTCGGTCAAGGTCACTTTTCGGGGTCAGGGCATCAGCGCCAAATGCAGAGGTCAGCTTCTCTTCTATTTCGTGATGGGTGAGATGATGAAATGCAAAGCCTACCTTTTCGATCTCAGCTTCTGACTTGCCTCGTGCGGTGAGTTCCCTCTGGAGGATATCGTTCCAGTACCCCTTGTTCTCCAGCACATTTCCGCTTGAAACAAAAAGTGTCACTGGTATTTCGTACTCCTCCAGCACTGGCAGAGCACGGGTGTTGTTGAAGTATCCATCATCGAAGGTGAGCCAGGCATAACGTCCATCCCGGGGAAGACCTGCGGCGATTTCTTTTGCGGTGACAAAGCTGACACCAGTTTCAAGCGCCGCATCGAGGAATATTTTGAGATGTTCAACAGTCGTGCGTTGTTGAGGCTGGATCAGGTTTCGGGCCAGCTCGCTCTCATCATTGAGCATGACATGGAACATGTAGGTGTTAAGCTGGCCAGACTCTCCGAAGCGGGGGAGGTAGGCGTTCAGCAGGTAGTCGGCACGGTGGATCAGTTCGAGTGCACGTCCCATGGGGAATCCGTGTTAAGTTAAGGCTGGGTTATAATTCTAGCTTGGCTAAGCTGCTCAAAGATACATTGAAGCGAAGGTAGATACGGTACAGGTAGAGTGATAAAATGGGTGCGCCACGAGCCACTCGAACAGGCAAACAGGCCCGCGTTCATTCGTTAGCGAGGTTCATATATGACCCGAGTGTGCTACGTCAAGCCGGGTGTCCTATACGATCACTTTGTAGGAGCAATCTGCCTTGCGTGGCAAGACAGGCCACGGTCGATTTCATGTTCACAACATTCATGCAGTTTGTGATCTGAATGAATGACTTGGTCAGGCACTGTACTTGATATTGACCTATATTCGGCCTATATTAGAGTCAGATCGGAAGAGCACACGTCTGAACTCCAGTCACACTGATATATCTCGTATGCCGTCTTCTGCTTGAAAAAAAAAAAAAAAAAAAAAAAAAACAATATAAAAATAAAGAAGAACAAAAAAAAAAAAAAGAAAAAGTACAAAATAAAAAACAACTACAAATA
>CAJVXH010000173.1 GCA_913009835.1 uncultured bacterium | reverse complement strand
TTTTTTTTTTAATGAAACGGAGACCACCGAGATCTACACTCTTTCCCAACACGACGCTCTTCCGATCTTGCGACCGAGGAGAGGCTCGTCGGGCCATTGAGCAGATGCACGCGGACCTGAAGAAATGGTTTGCGGATTCCCCGGTGCGTCTCGTGCAAGATGCCCGGGCGTCGACCGAAACGGGGGAGCCGTTGGGCGAGGACCCGGTTCAGCTCAGTCGGCGAAATTTTCTGCGCTTCGCCGGCGCGCATGCGGCCGACGGGGCTGCGAAGTGGTTCGTAGAGGCGTCACCGGATCAGGATGAGGCCACATCGTGCTGGCCCCGTCCCGCGGGCGATGAAACTTCCCATCGCCCCGCCGTATTTCAGGAGCTGCTGGCCGAGCGAGCCGAGTCGCTTCCCTGGGCAGACCACCAGTTGCCCTGGCGTTCGCGCCTGTTCAGCGATGCGTGTAGCGCGTGTCTCACCTGCGTCCAATGCTGTCCCACGGGGGCGTTGGTCTCGGAGGAGACCAAGTCAACGATGTCCGTGTGGTTCGACGTACGCCAATGCACGGACTGCGGCTTGTGTGAGCACCTGTGTCCCGAAAACGCGATCTCCTGTGCGTCGGTCGCAAACGCGCAGGAATTGTGCGCACCGCCACATCGCGTAATGCATCGCCGCCTGCGTCAGTGCGCAGCGTGCGCCCGCCGCTTTGTTCCGGCATCGGATTCCGGAGAGTGCTGCGCGACCTGCCAGAACGAGCACGATATAGAAAACGACTGGAAGGCCATATTGATTGAATTGTCGTAAGCGAGGCCCAATTTGAACTGCGCACCATCGCGGTCTGAGGCGCTCATTTTCCACTGCCCTCGGTTCGTGTCCGGGAAGTGATTACCGCCCGTATCTGACGCACACTAGCGTCTCCGAAATAAGGCATCAAGGTTCACCGCTGGCTGTCGTGGGTCCTCGGCTGCGGCCTCCTTTGGAGTTTCCAGCCTGCACCGTTGCGGATGCTCGCGGCCCAACTTCTCCTGTACTTCTTCCGCGGTTGCGATGGCTTACCGCCAGGATGCCTTATTCAGCCCAGTCCCCAAAGATCCGGATAGGCATCTGTTAAAAGTAAGGGGTCGGAGGTAGGTGAGAGCCGTTCTCATGTACCTCCGACCCCTTTTCTCGCCTTTTCTCGACTGGCTATGAAACATTCTGTCTCTACAGCTCCATGACATCTACTGTTTCATCTCATCCGGTGAGGAACACTCGGTCACACCACGAGGTACTGCACTTGTGAATCCGGTAGTTCTGCTTGATGTCCGCGTCCACCACAAATTCAGCCATCATACATAATGCCTTCATGGGCAGCGGGTTGTAAGACGATCCAGTTTAACGCAACCCCCAGTTTTCGGAAATCCAGGCTTTCAGGGTTCTCGTACGCTGGGATAACGTAGCGCTCACTTTTGAAAAAGATCCCCGAAAGGCCGGCTTGTTTTTGTAATGCGACTGACTCTATCCTCCCCTTCAGCACATACTCGCTATGCAGCTCCGGGTGCTGTTCTTCAACTTTTCGAAGCTGTAACGGCGCTCCATCATTGACTCGCACGGATAATGCTTCAACGAACTGGCGTGCCGTCGCGTGGCATATGCCCAGATAGATCGTCAATGGTCGCTTCAGATTGAGCGGAAAATAGATCTCTGCCCAATCTTCCGGATCGATCCAACGCCAGGTTCCACGCGGCGGCTTATCCTGTTCTTCCTTTTCGCGTTCTTGCCATCCACTGCCAATCAGACTGTGGTCGAAGGTATACTGTACGTAATCGACGAGCTTCACATCTCGTTGTTTTGTGAAAAAGACCTCGCGAAGTGTATCCCGGATTCTTTCGTTTTCCGGTCCAGTCTGCATCTCAGCAAATTGATCCAACTTAACGAGGTCCGCCTTCATTTCAGAATACTTCGCCTCGAAGATTGTCAGGCCATGACGATATACGATTTTGTCCAATCGCGTGTACTCCTCCAACGCATCACGGTCCGCCCTGGATAATTGGGCCATCGTACCGCGACCATAGGTTTGGTTTGCGCGGGGAAGAACTGCTGGCGGCAGAGACGCCAGGTGATAATGCAGCAGGTTCATAGAGTCCGCAAATCTTTCCTGCAGGCCCACCATAAAACAGCGGTCCAATACTTCTAGTGTCTCATCCACCAAGGACGGATCTTGCCGCAGCAATCGTTTCCTGGAGTCGAGAATAAAATCGGTGACGATGGAAAATTTGTTATAAATAGCACCAAAAAGAATCCATCCGATCATGGAAGTAACATTGCGGCCCTGTCGTGCTCTTTGCCTTAACCATCCTCTGAGAGACATATCGTTCGGAATGAGCTTTTCCATCTTTCGAACGTAAAAAGCGGATACTATTCGGTCGCGGGGTTCACGCAACCAGAGGAAAGTACTTTCAGGCGGCTTGTTTGGCCGCCACGGTTCAATGCCATGATGCCCTCGGACGAACCGATAGTGACAGGGATCTACCCTGTCTCGACCATGGTTTTCCCAGGCATAGTAGTAAGGAAAGATGTCTGACTCGTTAAATTGATCGTCAACCGAAATCCTTACCGACGCGCCACCACATTTTGCTACATGGATAAAATTCAGCGGTGTCTTAGATGTAGAGCTCATAGCAACCATAACGCTATTCTATGGAGCTAAGAACAAGGTGTCAGGAACCTTTAAACAAGGGGGTAAACAACGGGGTCGGAGGTAGGTGAGAATCGTTCTCGTGTACCTCCGACCCCCTCTCTAAAAAGGCCGGGCAATGCCCGGCCTTTTTCTTCAGGATCAAGTAACGCTCAAACCTTGGCTCGGCGCTTGCGGCTGGCCTTGAGCTGGCCGCCGGCTTTCGCGATTTTCTTTTGCGTCTTGCGTCCGGGAGTAACTTTTGCGGGTCTATCCGGGTTTCCCAACGAATTTCCCACCGTTTTGCGTTAATGCGATGACTTGAATTCAAACGTAAACACGGGCTTCATTCCTTCTGTAGATTGACGTCAACAGAAAGGAGGAGAAGCCCGTGAGCAACCTGAAGTTGCTGAACAAAATACTACGCCTGAAAGGCATGAAAATCACCCGTTTTTGGTTCAAGAACCGTTCCAAGGAGTTGCACCTGGCAGTCAAGCCGTACAAGAATGGCTGCCGCTGCCCGGAATGTGGGCGCCGTGGCCGGATCGTGCACCAGACGACCGAGTTTCGCCGATGGGAAGACCTCACCCTCATGGGCCTGAAAGTCCTGCTCTGGTACGCACCGAAGGAGATCCACTGCCCGACGCACGGGCGGGTGCAGGAGACGATTCCCTGGGCGCCGGCCTGGTCGCGCATTACCTACCGTCTGGAGTGGCGCATCTGCGCCCTGTGCCAGATTATGACTCAGAAGGCCGCTGCCGAGATCTTGAAAATGCCCCCCTCGACGCTGTCCGGCCTGCTGCACCGGATCATCACACGGGTGCGCGACGGGCATAAAATCCGCGCCCTGGTCACCGTCGGCGTCGACGAGATCTCTTTCTTGAAGGGCCGCAAGTTCGCCACCCTCGTCTATGACCTGGATCGCGCTCGTATCCTGTGGGTAGGCCTGGGAAAGGGCCGGCAGACCATCGATCGCTTCTTCAACGAATGTCTGAGCGAGGGACAGAAATCACGCATCCGGTGGGCCAGTTGTGACATGAGCCGCGCCTATACCGGGGCGATCAAGCATCACTGCCCCAATGCCACGCTCGTCATCGACCGCTTCCATGTCGTCAAGGCGCTGAATCAAGCCGTGGACGAGGTGCGCATGGAACAGTGGCGTGCCCTCGATACCGAGGGGCGAAAAGCCATCAAGGGCCTGCGCTGGTTGCTTGGCATGCACTCCAGAAGTCGCACCAAGGGACAGTCCCGATTCCTGAATAACTTGCGTAACTCCAATCGCCGTATCCACCGCGCCTGGGTGCTCAAGGATGAGTTCGAACACATCTGGAATTATAGCTATCGTGCCTCGGCAGAGAAGTTCCTCAAGCGCTGGATGACCGCCGCGCTGCGTAGCCGTATCCCTTCACTACGCCAGTTCGTCGGCACGGTGCGAAATCACTTCGATCACATCGTCGCCTTCACCGACAGGAACCTGACCAATGCCGTCGGTGAGGGCCTTAACCGTATCGTCAAAATCGTTAAAAATCGCGCTTCCGGATATCGCAACCTAAACAGCTTCGCCGACATGATTTACCTGACCGTTGGCGACCTCAATATTCCTGCGCATATTCCCAGCGGTTTGCGTACACTGTGAGAGAGGCTGAAACCCCTATGAAACAACCGTATCAACCCAATTCATTGGTTGGGAAATCCGGATATAGCCACAAATTTGGGTAGCGATCGTCCTCCAACTCATTGTCACAGATACGTTTTCCGGGCAACACTCTGTTCTAAATAGGGACCACTTCTGTCACGCTAAGTCCTTGATTGGCAAAGGAGCGAGTTGACGCATTTTAGAACCCCAGCAATGTCATTTGGACTTCACCCCGCATGCCTCACGTTTCTCAACGATGATGCTTCGAAACCAGCCAGCTTCCTACACAGCATTTTCACGTTTAACGAAACTCCGAGACCGTCACTACCTCTCGCAACCAATCGATGAAGACGTTCTGGGTCAACTCGTCCATCGGCACCGTACCAGTGGCGGTGCCCCTCGACACCATATCTCAAATATGGGATACTTTTCCTCCGTGGGGACGGTGATTTTCATGGGCGACTCACGGGAACGGATCAGGGCTTTCCCGGCCGAGGCCCGGTACGCCACCGGCCATAATCTGCTCAAGGTTCAACTGGGCCAAGCGCCGACTCACTGGAGGCCCATGCCGTCCATTGGGCCCGGAGTAAACGAGATCCGCGTCAATATCAATGCGGGGATCTACCGAACAATCTATGTGGGTAAATTTGCGGAGGCAGTGTATGTCCTCCACGCCTTCCGAAAGAAAACGCAAAAGACTGCAAAAAGTGATGTCGATCTGGCCAAACAGCGTTTGAAAGACGTTATGCGTATGAGGTGAATCATGGCCAAATACACGAAATCCACCGGTAACATCTTTTCCGACCTTGGCGCCTCTCACGAAGAGGCCAGGAACCTGTTGCTGCGCTCACAACTGATGATGGAAATAGAGAGATACGTTGAGCGCGAAGGCCTCATCCAAATCGAGGCGGCAAAACGGCTCGGGGTTACTCAGTCCAGACTTAGCGAATTGAAGAACGGGCATATCAACCTCTTCACGATCGATAAGCTGGTGACGATGCTCGAGCGTGTCGGCATTGGCGTGTCGCTCAGGGTGAAAAAGCAGCGAGCGGCGTAGCCGAGCTACTATAGCGCCCCTATCAAACTTTTATTCTTATGTCTGGATAACGCTGATGATTGGACTGATGCAGTCCGCCGGTTATCGGCGTTGCTTGCCTGGAAGAGAACTAGCAAGAATGCCGCGGCGCCAACGGGACCGGACTAGGCCTGCCTCATGTCATCTAACACCGAACACTCGACCACTGGTAACAGCACGAATGGACAACGCGCCTGGCTCCTACGTCTCGCCCATCGAAAAAAGGAAAGCTTATCAGCTGACGTCGTAGGGATCGGCTGGACCAAGGCGAAAGGACTGGCCGAAGTCAAGGACTGGGCTGTTTTCAAAGAGATCATCAGGAACGCCTATCCAAACGTCTACGGACACAGCGCTCATGCCCTCGGCAACGCCTCGGGGAGCATCTGGAGATTCATCCACGAGATCAATCTCGATGATCTGATACTGGTCCCCACGAGTAATGGCTTCTTCGTCGCTAGATGCAAGAGTGCAGTGGTCTACTACCATGAATCCGGTATAGAACAAGATTTCGCCTGGCGTCGTGATGTCCAGTGGTTCCACACAACACCGAGGTCGCGCGACTTCGCAGACAACGCACTTCAGCGCCGTATGAAAGCGCGACAGACGTGTATTGAGGTGACCGATTTACTTGGGGAAATCAGAACCGCTCTCCAGCGCAAACAACCGCTCAATTTTTATTCGGAAGCCGTCCGCCAGGTGCAGGGCCCTCTTTCCGACGTTCTACGAGAAGCCGTGAATGATCGGGGGCTTGAGGAAGTGGTACGGGGGCTGGCCGCCGCATCAGGCGCGACAACCCGCATCCTTCCGAAGAAACAAGTCGAGAAAGGCGATGTTGACGTAGAGGCGGTCTACGACCTGAGAATAGCAACGCAAGAGTCTACAGTAAAAGTCGGGTATCAGGTGAAACAGCACGAAGGTGAAAGTGATGAATCGGCCGTACAGCAGCTGATCCCGAAACTCGAACTCGGTGAGATCGATAGAGGGTGTGTCGTGAGCACCGCCGACGTATTCACGAAGGAGGCTGAGGAACTGGCCGAGCTACACGAGATACTTTTGATTAGCCGCAGCGAACTGGTTGAATGGCTAATGTCCGTAGGAATAGGCGAACTCGCGCCGGCCGAAGGCGAATGACGCGAAGAAATGGCGGCCGTACAAAAAGCATGATTCCCCCTAGTATGGCGCGGCAGTGTACCAAAATGAGAAAACAGTATATTAGGATATATTTTAACTTGTTGTGTTAATTGGAGCCCGCAGAGGGATTCGAACCCCCGACCTGCTGATTACAAATCCGCTGCTATCGTTGCAAGTCTTTGATGTTTAGGCGATCGCAAGCGCACACTCGCGCACTTTAGCGAACAGGACTGTCCCCAGCAAACCGTTGAAAAAGACCCCAACTCCCCCAGATCGGAAGAGCGTCGTGTAGGGAAAGAGTGTAGATCTCGGTGGTCGCCGTATCATTAAAAAAAAAAAAAAAGAAACAAATAAAAAAAAAAAAAACAAAAACACTAAAAATTCCACCCCACCTAATACTCTACATTGTAACTACAAAAGTCCACCAGTCAAACTTAAGAGCAGTGTCACA
>CAJVXH010000172.1 GCA_913009835.1 uncultured bacterium | reverse complement strand
AGGCCGACATGGCGGCTAATTCACGCCCGATGTCGTGCTGGGCGAACTGATCGAATATACTGACTTGGGACGTGCGTTTCGTGCGCATTTCTCTCTCCGGGTTTTTGTGTTTCTTCTTTTAAGATCAGTCGGTTGACTTAAGATTAGGATACAATTCCCCGGGGATTTCATCCTATTTTCCTGCCGTTTCTTCACTGCGATCAGTCGGTTAACTGTTTCTGGACGGACATTAGACAAGGGAAGCAATATACCCCCCCGGGTTTACAATATAGTGGGGTGGGTATAATATGATTTCCGTTGACTACTCGCGGAGATGGAAAATGGCACGTAAACTAAAATTAAGTGCTTTGGCTGACTTTTCGTCCAGGCTGATTAAATTTCAAGAATTACCAAATGGCACGGAGATTCGGCTGTATCGGAAAAAAACAGGCAGAAGAGTCAGATCCGATTTTATGGTAAAACGAAAAGCAATTAACTCAAGAAATATCAAAAAACTTGATGATTCATCAAATGTAATAGATTTACTTAATGAGTCAAGAGACCTCTTGTCAACTAACATTAAAGCTCGTGGGCTCGAAATAAATTTATTTGCACCTGACGGCTCTAGGGTAAATGGAAATACAATGTTAGGTACTGTTCGGGCATTCGAGCCACAAGTGGCAGAGAATAGTGATGAGATATTCGATTTATTTATTACGTTACTAGAAAATTGTGATCTGGAGGATATATCTATTCGCCAAGCTGAGCGGCTATATAACCAAATCAATAGGATAGATAGCAACTTACCTAAGTCGTTGTTAATAAATAAGCTCAAGATATTATCAGCGAGCCTCTAAAAATGCCTAACGTCGCCCATCCAGCGGACAGCAAAAAGCGTCACGCTTTTTGCTGTCCGCTGGATGGGCGACGTTAGCTGCACCAGAAGCACAATAAAAGGAATCAACTGAGCATGAGCACGAAGCCCAAGAAAAAGAAGCCCATCGCCTGCACCGAACGCGGCGGGAATGTGGGCGCAGTCTTGCCCACTGCGTTCGATTGTTTCGCAGGATGCGGCGGAATGACGGAGGGCTTTCGACAAGCGGGGTACCGCATCATCGGAGCCATTGAGATCGACCCGTGCGCCGTAAAGGTCTATAAGCTGAACCATCCCTGCGTACACGTCTGGCAAAATGACATCGAAAATGTCTCGGCCCAGTCTATCCTTAGAGTGCTAAAGCTTCGGAAAGGGGAACTGGACCTGCTCGGCGGTTGTCCGCCGTGCCAAGGGTTCTCCACACTGCGGACTAGGAACGGGAAGCGCCGCGTCCGTGACAAACGAAATGATCTCATATTCGAGTTTCAGCGGCTCGTGCTCAATCTGCGACCAAAGCAGGTCATGTTGGAGAACGTTCCACGATTGATCAAGGACCGACGCCTCCGCAGCTTCGTCCAATCACTGGAAGATGCGGGCTACACGCTGAATGCAGACGTACTGAACGTCGCCCACTATGGTGTACCTCAGCGCCGCAGACGTGCCGTCGTGGTTGCAAGTCGTGTCGGCGAACCATTTATGGCGAGTAAAGACGCAGCGATCCACACCGTGCGCCAGGCCATTGGCTCACTGAGGCCTGCCGGTAACAGTGGAGACCCACTGCATGACATGCCGGAGAATCGATCAGCCGTGGTTCGCGAGAGAATCCGGAGAATCCCAAAGAACGGCGGCGGGCGTGCATCGCTACCTCGGCACCTTAGACTTGAGTGCCACAGCCGATCAGATGGATTTAGGGATGTGTACGGCCGAATGGCGTGGGACCAACCTGCGCCCACAATCACGACCGGGTGTTTCAACCCATCCAAAGGGCGCTTCCTGCATCCAGACGAGAACCGCGCTATCACAATTCGCGAGGCTGCTCTCCTACAGTCCTTTCCATATTCATACGAGTTTCCCGTGGAATTTGGCAAGGTAAGGTTAGCCGAGATGATCGGGAATGCGCTGCCTCCAGCGTTTATTTGCCTTCATGCGAAAGCACTGCAAAAGTCCAGGCCATGAGTGGTTCACCTTTCAAGATGCGCTTTGATCCCCGTACGATCAAGCACCTCGGCGTGCGAATGTACTCAACATTGCCTCCCGCGATTGCAGAGATCGTCGCAAACGCGTATGACGCGGATGCATCGGAAGTTACAGTCACACTTCGCGAAGAAGACGGCAAGCCTGTTGAGATCACTGTCACCGATAACGGCGACGGCCTAACCTCGGACGAAATCAACGATAAGTTCCTCGTGATCGGACGAAACCGCCGCGAGGACGAGGGCGATGAGCCGTCGCCAAAATACCACAGAAAACGGATCGGCAAGAAGGGACTGGGTAAGCTCGCACTGTTCGGGCTGGCCAAGACGATTACGATTACTACTTTCCGCAACGGAAAAAGCAATGTATTCGTTCTCGACTGGGTCGAGTTGAACGATGCTGCTAGCGTCTACAGGCCGAGAGCCATAGAAGTTGATCAGCTCACGGACGAACCGAACGGCACCGCGATTGCCCTGACGGGATTAAAGCGAAGGTCGCCGTTCGACGTTGCGGGGCTGGCGGACAGCCTGTCGCGCATCTTCATCGTTGACGACACATTTGACCTTAGGATTGAGACGTCCAACGGTGACCGAATCTCGATTGACAACAAGCGCAGATACCGAACGCTGCATATCCAATTCGAATGGGATCTTTCTGACACCCAATTCGTTCCTCAGGGGTCACCCTACTTCGGAAAGCTCGCGGGAACGTTGATGACAGTCAAAACGCCCATTACGCCCGCCTTGGGCTTACGAGGGATTTCGCTGTTTTCGCGCCAGAAGCTTGTTAATGCTCCAGAGTTCTTCTCTTCAAGCACCTCGAGCCATTTTTATCAATACCTGACGGGGTGGATTAGTGTTAATTTCATTGACGATCTGGAGGATGACGTCATCTCCACGAATCGCCAGTCGCTCGACTGGGAGCACCCCGAGATGGAGAAGCTGAGGCGATTCCTCGCAGGGATCGTGTCACAGGTGAACACCGATTGGCGGAGGAAGCGAAAGGAGAAGAAGGAGGAGGAACTGCAAAAGACGACAGGCATCGATACGGAAGCGTGGATGAACACAATGCCAGCCGATGTGAAGGCGAGTGCCGGTCAGATTATCGAGAGCCTTGGCGGTGAAGACGCTCTTGAAAAATACACGCCCGTTATCAAGGCGCTTTATGATCTTGTTCCCGAGTATCCACTGCTGCATTGGCGACACCTTCACGAGAAGGTTCGCGACAGAGTCAAATCATATTACAAGAACGACCAATTCGGGCACGCGGCCAGCGAGGGAGTGAAGATTTTCTGCGAGATCATTCGTGGTCTCACGGGCTTGACTAAAGATGGGAGGGACTTGGTCAATCGCGTGTTCGGTAGTGAGCCCTTCACCAACCCGCCTCGACTACAGATCAACGATCTCGCTACGGACTCCAAGCGGAATATCCAGGAAGGGCAGGGACATCTGTCGCGTGGGGTGATCACCGGCTTTCGCAATCCGATTTCACATGAGCCAATGGACTCGACAGTCCCCGCGTTGTTTTCAGAACTCGATTGCTTGAATATCCTGAGTTTGGTTTCGTACTTGGTCACGCGACTTGATGATGCGAAAGTGAACCCGATTGACCAGCGAAATGTCGAACAGTCAGTCGATCAGATTCGATAATCTCACCTGTTCCCAACGCTCAGCCTGCATGGCGTCTATTGGGGGTATCGATACCCGGCCTGAAATGGTCGTGCGCCAACTTGTCCACTCACTGGGTTTTCGATACCGACTGCACCGCCGTCAGCTTCCTGGAACGCCCGATCTGGTCTTACCTCGGTATCGGTGCGTCATCTTTGTGCATGGGTGCTTCTGGCACATGCACCGCTGCAAAAGGGGGAAAAGCACTCCACGAACAAACGCGGAGTTCTGGCGAACAAAGAGGGAGAAGACTCAGATTCGAGATCGACGCAGCATTGTTGAACTTCGCCGCGCAGGTTGGCGGGTGCTCGTCGTCTGGGAATGCCAAACGCGCGATCATGTCAACCTTGCAGAACGCCTTAATACATTCATCAAGGACGTTGAGAACCCTCGTGTGCCCCCTTCTCGTGAATAGCCTGGTGCGGATCCGCATGCCGGGTGGTGTGGGGCGAGCGAGTGAGCGGGCGGGCGGGCGGGCCAGACACTTACCCTTGCCCGATTAGGTGTGCATAACCATTACTTCTCAAGTCGGAGGTGCCTCAAAGATTTTCCTGAAAATGAGATCAAACTCCTTGATACTTGCAGGCGTGCCACGCTGGTCTACCATCTGTTCGCCGCAACAAGCGAGAACAGCGTTGCGTGTGACAACCTTGTCGCAGAAATCCTGTGCGCGCGATGGCTTATCTACGCCCGTGATAGTGTCCGGGTAATACTCCTCGATAGCACCACGCGCAAGCACGTAGACATCGACTCTCCGCAACATTTCCAGCAGTCGGTACTTCAAGTCCAGCATTTGAGAGTCATCGCTGTTCTTGAGGACATCGAGCCGCTCCGATTTCTGCTGCCAAGCGAAGAACGCCTCCACCACCCTGTCGTGGTCCTCCTGCGTGCAGTCTCTTGCTTCGAGTTTCGCTCTGGCTTCCCGGACGTTCCGCCACAGCGCTCGAAGTTCGCCAGAACCATGCGCGTTCTTGGCGTCTTTTGCGGTTGGCCCATTCTCATCAGAAACGACCAATTCATCCACCTTGTCCAAGAGATTCTTTCTAGCCTTTTTCAGCGCATCATCGGGATTGATGTGGTCGAAGCCATTTATCAGCAGGTCGAGGTCGGCAATAACCGGTACTCGCACACCGAAGCGGAAGAAGAAGTCGCGGTATCGCCTGATGTTACCTTTGCCGGTAATCCGTGCGAACAGCACCGGCACCTGATCTACGTCCCACGTGCGGTCAAGGGTTCTAGCGACATGCGGCATGAGAAGATAGTCGCTGTCGCCTTCGACTAGAACAACCGTATCGGCAAAAAACGCGGCGTTGTTGTTTTCGAAGCAGATGATCTGGAACTGATCCTTGGCCGTCATGTCAGAAAGGTCGACAGGTTGAACCTGCGTGAACGGTCTAGAAGCTATCGCTATATCCAATACCTTGCGTAGCTTGACAAATGTCTCGGTCGCTCCCGGGCTGAAGAACATCGGTGAATGTGTCGTGACGAGAACGTGGTGTTCCTTGGCGAAGACTCTCAGGGCGCCGAAGAGTGCATGCTGGCCCTTGGGATGAAGGAATAGCTCCGGTTCTTCGAACAGAAGCAGGTAAGATGCCGGTGCGGGTTCCACTTGTGGCTCCGCCGCTTCAGTTGCAGGTTCCGTCTCTACGTCCGCATGAGTATCTGGTGCGAGCTGTGCTTTGAGATCCACGTAGGACCGGAGAATGGAAAACACAATCGCGCGGCGCAAGCCGTCACCCTTGGAATCGATTAAACCGTCCACTCCATCGTCTGCGTAAATGCGGGCAGAAGAAAATACCGTCTTCAATTCTGGCGGCGGGATCGTGATGCGGAGAGCCACATCCGCAAAGCTCTCGCGCACGTACTTCTCGACGGTTGACTCGATCAGCCTGACCTCATCGAGCCGATCGTCTGCGACTGTGCCGTTGGGTTGCTGCACGCGGTTGAGCTTGCCATTAAGTTCTTCAAAGAGCTTCTTTGCATCCGGCAACTTAGGTTCAACCGCCCGAAGCAGAATCGATAGGATTCTCCCAAACGGCGTGCTCTCGGTCGTCTTGATGTCGTCGGATAGGTCCTTAACTGCCGGGATATAGATCGGGTCAGGAAGCATCGGGCTAATGCTTTTGTCGATGCCGGTCGGCAGCGGCTGATCAGTGGCCGTCTTCTGATCGTCAGGTAGCGAGTCAGCAAATTCCTGAATCTTCAGATTGACCGTATCCTGATTCATCGTTGTATCGACCACTTGGGCGAGTTCGGGGAATACCTCCACCACTTTATTGACGAAGGTCTGGCCCGCTCGCTGCCCCCTCACGAGCCCAGCGATACTGTCTGCAGAAAAACGAGTGTCGTTCGGGGTGAGCGTGTTGTAGAGCAGCGAACCCTTTCCATTGGTGTCATAGACTCGTACAAGTGTAAGACGGCTATCCTTGACGATCCTGGCGACTCGCGCTCGATGCTCCTCAGCCAGCCGGGCTAAGTCTGCATCAGTAATATTGTCGAATGTGATGGCGATCCGGATGGGCTGGGATTCGTCGAAGAAATGGCTGCCAACCAACTTGGTTCCAGAGAAGAACAGGGACATGGCCTGTAGAAAAGATGACTTACCTGAGTTGTTCTCCCCAATCAGGCAACCGAACCGTGAAAGGGGGATCTTTGCGTCCCTGAGCGCCCGGTAGTTTGTGATGGAAAGTTCTGTAAGCTTCATGAGTAGTAACGACATCGCTCGGCACCACCGCAGCAGGAGCGCCGGTTACCCGATGCCCCTGCACAGATCCCGGCGTGCGGCTTTCCCGCACCGGGCTCTTCAGCCATACTCACTCGCGCAGAAGTGCAGTGACTCACGCAAGCCCTCGATTCACACCGCTCTGCGGGTTTGGTTGGGCGCGGAAAAGGCGTATGCCTTCAATACCCGCTGGATCCCCTCCCACATCAGGCTGCGCCTTTGGCTCCGTCGATTCAACCACTTGTAGAGCAATTTAACCACCTCTCTGTAAAATATCCACAGCGAGGTCATGCTCCCAATGACACGAAAGTAATTGTAGTGCCCCCGCACCTTGCGAGTCATCGCCGAGATCAACATCGGTAATGGATAGTGCCGATGGGTCTTCATCTATTCCTTGCAGGCTTTGATGCTCGTGCGTAGTTTCTTTGCTCTTCCCGTCACGGTGATCCTTGTGGCGAAAACACGCCTCGGCCTCGCTGGGCTGCACGATCGAGCGGGCGTCCTGGTCGGAGAGCCATCCAGGCCAAGGGCTATCGGCACCTGTCGCGGACGCCGGCGACACGATTCGGGATGACAAAAACAAAAAGCACAAAGGGAACCGCCTTGCAACGCAGAATCTATTCGCCGGGATCGTTGCGGGCGTGTTTCGCCTCCAGTGCTTCCCAGCGTACATAGCCTTCCGCCACGCCGCGTTGGAGTTCCTCGA
>CAJVXH010000171.1 GCA_913009835.1 uncultured bacterium | reverse complement strand
TTTTTTTAATGATACGGCGACCACCGAGATCTACACTCTTTCCCTACACGACGCTCTTCCGATCTCGGGTGACATTGGCTTTTCTCCCGAGTTTGAGGGACTATCCTGACACACTCTCAGTGCAATATGGAAAGGTCAAATTCGTTAGAGAACCCTAACAGAACCGTCACATTTACAAATCACCAAGGAGATTTCAATGTCTGATAATAAAAAGTCGAAAGTAGTGATTGTCCCTTTGAAAAACGGCCCGCTTCAAGTCAAGGAATTACAGAGGCTGGTTAATTCACAGGGTGATGTTGTCGAAACTAAAGAGGTTTTTCATCTCTGTCGCTGCGGTAAATCCAAAACGAAGCCTTTCTGCGATGGAACTCACAATACAATAGGCTGGACTGACGCTAAAGAAGATGATCGTGTTCCGGATCAACTGGATATTTATCCGGGCAAAGAGGTCGATATAATTGACAATCGCGGTATCTGTTCGCACGCCGGATTCTGCACATCTGGTCTTCCATCAGTGTGGCGAAGTGGTATTGAGCCGTGGGTTGATCCCAATGCCGAACCCAAACAGGCCATCATTGATACGATTCACAAGTGTCCCTCAGGTGCGCTCAGCTACAAACTTTCAGGTGTCGTTCACAACCAGTTTCATGAAACGCCAGAGATTGTCATTTCGCGCGACGGTCCTTACTACGTCCGTGGCTTCATCGAACTGGAGGACACGAAATTTGGTGAGGGTGCGAGCAACGAACACTATACCCTCTGTAGATGCGGCACCTCGAAAAACAAACCGTTCTGCGATGGCAGCCATTGGTATGCGGGTTTCCGCGACGATGAGGGGTTAACAATTTCGCGTGCCCGCCGGGCAGAAGCCGAACAGGATCTAGAGCAGTGGACGTCGGTTGGAGCAGTCGAGAGTTTCAACGAGGACAAAATCTATTCGGTTACCGTCGGCAATAAAGAGATCGCCGTAGTCCGCTCAGGCGAAGATTTCAATGCTCTGTCTGCCAAATGTCCACATCAGGGTGGGCCACTCGCTGAAGGAAGCCTCTGTGATGACAAGATTCGTTGTCCCTGGCATGGTTACGATTTCTCGATAAAGTCCGGTATGGGCGTCGGAAACGAGTTCCGTGCTGACAAACTCGAAACTCGGATTCGGGAAGGTCAGCTCGAAATTGCAGCCCCCTCACCTGCACATTCAACCTGGACCGTCAGCAATGTGATTGCCGAAACGATGACCGAGTGGGGTATTGACACCGTTTTCGGAATGGTTGGTCACTCCAATCTCGGTATGGCAGAAGCAATTCGGGTCCAGGAAAAACGGGGCAAATTGCGTTACTTCGGCATCCGCCATGAAGGTGCGGCGTCCTTTGCATGTAGTGGATATGCCAAGGTGACAGGGCGTCCTGCCGCCTGCTTGTCCATCGCCGGGCCGGGAGCGACCAACCTGCTAACGGGATTGTGGGACGCCAAGGTTGATCGCGCCCCCGTACTTGCCTTGACTGGTCAGATTCAGACGCAGGTAATGGGTCCCGGTGCGTTTCAGGAGATTGATCTCGCCTCAGCTTTCGACGCAGTGAGCGCGTTCAGCCAGACTGTTCTACCTGAGAGTAACCATGCCGAATTGGCTGCGTTGGCGATGAAAAACGCTATCGTCCAACGTGATGTGGCTCATCTGATCCTACCGGATGAAGTCCAGACAATCGATGTTGGTGAACGTGGACCTTCACGTCCCGATGGGAGGATCAGTGCCACCGCGATCACTCCTCCGGCTCAGTCGGTCGATATGGCGATGTATCGACTCTGGCATACCAAACGCCCGGCGATTATCGTCGGTTACGGCGCTCGTGACGGGATGACGGAAGTAACTGCGCGGGCCGAAAAGTTGAATTGTCCGGTGATTACTACCTTCAAAGCAAAGGGTCAGATTTCCGATAGTCACCCGCTTGGTGCTGGGGTGCTTGGCAAGTCCGGGACGCCTGTTTCAAGCTGGTTCATGGCACAGGCGGATCTGCTGATCGTCTTCGGCGCCTCATTTTCGAACCATACCGGAATCGCGGCGGACAAACCGATCATCCAAGTTGATTTTGATCGCA
Source organism: uncultured bacterium (assembly GCA_913009835.1). GTDB lineage: Bacteria > Electryoneota > Electryoneia > Electryoneales > Electryoneaceae > BMS3BBIN04. Next base: position 5,072 of record CAJVXH010000171.1, on the reverse strand, counting down.
TGGCGCTGGGCAAATTCCACCCTGTCGCTGAGCCGGTCTGGGGAGATATCGCGACGACAGCATCCATCTTCAGCGAAAAACTCGGGGATACGGGCGGCAGTATTGATCAACGCCATGAACTGGCCTCTCAGAAATCAGCCTGGCGTGAGGAAAAGGCACGACGTGCCAAGCTGGACGAGGGAAAGGGAATCAATTCAGCGATCATTTTTGATCAACTATCTGATCTGATACCCGAGAACGCAATCATCGCGGTGGATGTTGGCAATAACACCTATTCCTTCGGGCGCTACTTCGAGTGCCGAGCTCAAACCATTCTGATGTCAGGTTATCTCGGCTCAATAGGGTTCGGATTCCCAGCGGCGATGGGAGCGTGGGCAGCTCGAACAGGCCGTCCGGTGTATGCGGTCAGTGGTGACGGCGGATTTGGTCAGTACATGACGGAATTCCAGACCGCGGTCAAATACGGGATGAAAATCACTCACATTCTGCTGAACAATAACGAACTCGGGAAGATTTCCAAGGAACAACGCGATGGCGAATGGGATGTCTGGCAGACATCGTTGAAGAACGTCAACTTCGCGGAATATGCCACACTCGCAGGTGGGTTGGGAATTCGGGTTGAGAGCATTGACGATCTGCCCGCAGCGATGCAGAAAGCTGATGATTTCGCAGGTCCGGCACTGATCGAGATAATGTCTGATCCGCTGCTGACGTGATGCAAACTAAGTACGGATGAAATGTCACGTTGCCAGAGTTCACCGTACCCACGAATAGATTACAGCTTGTTGATTACATAAAACCTCATGGGAGCGTTTTTCTGTCCAACCCGAGTGTTCGAGCTAATCGAGCAACGTAGCTCACCACCATCGTAAATTCCGGGTATGCTGTCTCGTCTTCTTATATTGATAGTCGGCTACATTGCATTTCTTGTCACGGACTGAAGTCCGTGGTAAAGTTCGAAAGGTGCGAGAGACGAGATGCGAGAGACGAGAGACGAGTTGAACACGGTGCAACAACATGATAGCTGAAACGGCGGATGTACTTGTCATCGGGTCCGGAATTGCCGGGCTCACCTTCGCGTTGGAAGCCGCGCAATTCGGACGTGTGGTCGTTGTCACCAAGAAAGACCGTGCCGAATCCGCGACCAACTATGCTCAAGGCGGAATCGCAGCCGTCATGGGGGAGGGAGACTCTCTCGACTCGCACATCCATGACACCGTAGAAGCTGGCGCAGGTTTGTGCAAGGAAGAAATTGTCAAGATCGTGGTCAGCGAGGGGCCGGGCAAGATCCGTCGGCTGATGGAATGGGGTGCGGAATTCAGCGAAGAGGATGGCAGCCTCGCACTCGGACGCGAAGGCGGTCACAGCATGCATCGGATCGTGCATCATGCGGACGCTACCGGTCATGAGGTTGAAAGAGCGTTGCTGGATGCGTTGAAACGTCACCCGCAAGTTGAGCTATGGGAGAACGCGACCGCGGTTGACCTGATTACCGACCGGCATGTTGATATTGACGCCCGTCCACGCAACAAACGCTGCTACGGCGCTTATGTCTACGACTTGGAGATGGGGCGCATACGGGCGGTCCCGGCGCGGGTAACCTTGCTGGCATCGGGTGGGATGGGAATGGTCTGGAAGAACACCACCAACCCGACCATCGCTACCGGGGACGGCGTCGCGATGTCCTGGCGTGCTGGCGCACGGATCGCCAACCTCGAGTTCATGCAATTTCACCCGACCGCGCTGTACGAGCCCGATCGTAAGGGCAGAGCATTTCTGATTACCGAAGCGCTGCGTGGGGCGGGGGGGATTCTGCTCAACGATAGCGGCGAACGGTTCATGGAAGATGTTCACCCACGTAAGGAATTGGCCAGCCGTGACATAGTCGCCCGTGCGATTGACATGCAACGTAAGACCCACGGAATCGAGCACGTCTGGCTGGATTGCAGCCACCTCAACCCGGACAAATTGCGCAAGGAATTCCCCACCATTTACACCACGCTGCGCGACGAACACGGCATCAACATGGTGCGAGAACCGATTCCGGTGGTCCCAGCAGCACACTATCAATGCGGCGGCGTATTGTGCGATGAGAACGCTCATTCCACCATCGACAACCTGCTGGTCGCCGGCGAAGTTGCCTGCACCGGTTTGCATGGCGCGAACCGGCTCGCATCTAATTCGCTTCTCGAGGCGGTGGTGTTCGCTTCGCGTGCGGCGGAAGAGACCAAGCGTATCCTCGAAGCCACGCCGAAAGAACCCCTTCCCCAAATCCCCGTCTGGAACGATTCCGGTACCTACGATGACGAGGAGTTTGTGCTCATCCGACATGACGTATCGGAAATCCGCAACCTGATGGAAGACTATGTGGGCATCATCCGTTCGGATCTGCGTCTCGAACGTGCTGGCAGACGTCTGGCCATTATCACCGTCGAAGTCGAGGATTACTGGCGACGGACGACAGTGTCGAACGAAATTATCGAGCTGCGTAACCTCGCGCAGGTGGCACGAATGATCGTCAAGTGCGCACGCCAACGTCGCGAATCCCGCGGCCTGCACACTACCACCGATTATCCCGATCTCGACCCTGTTCTCGGTGTCAGGGATACGGTTATTTGAGAATCATCCAGGCTGGATTGATAAAGTTGCATCCATATACCTTTATGAAACCAGCACGATTCTCCAGTTATTCTGGCTGTAAGTATTTATGGCACGTTTAGATAGGTTAGAGCGTGTAACATGTGACACTTGGTTAACCGGGGAGGTACAGAGAATGCCCTGGACATCGAAAACCATGCAGGCGCGTTTTGACTTTGTGACTCCGCTGGATGCCGCAGCCGTGCCCGCCGTACAAAACTACCTGGGCCAGTTGGTATTCGACATTGACGGAGTCAGTGACTACCAGGTCAGGTCGCTTAGAAGGCTGGCACGTGGGCAGATACGAGTCGATATCGAGTTGAACCTTGATGGCGAAAACCGGGAGTTTGTGCGTCGTAAAGACTTAAGAAGAACATTAAAGTCAATGATTGGCTCAGCCCGTTATATCGCCCCTCGTGGATTCCTCACTCCATTGATACGTTTGTACCGAACAAGGCTGCTCGCCTGATCAAATCCGGTAGCCAAATGACTCGGCTCAACATAACACCGTGCCTTTTGTTTGGCTGTATCCATTGATTACTGCGAGTGGCCCGACTTGCTGCGTCAAGTCGGGTGTCCCCTACAGCGCGATTGTCGCTCATGATTGTTCGAGATACCTGCCTTGCGTAGCAAGACAGGCCACACTATATGACTCCGAGATCGGGGCATAGGTTTGCGAGCGGGGGAGACGCGGTGTATCTTCTGCGTCTGTCAGAAAAATCGATTCGTTGGAGATAGAAACATGTCACGCCGTTGCATAATTACCGGCAAATCGCCGATGACCGGAAATAACGTCAGTCACGCTCACAACCTTAACAAGCGTCGCTGGCTGCCGAATCTACAGAAAAAGCGCATCTTCATTCCAGAAGAAAACCGCTGGATCACCTTGCGAATTACGGCCAAGGCGATCAAGACCATCGACAAGAGGGGCATTGGCCCGGTCTTGCGCGATCTACGTCGCCAGGGTATTATTCTCTAGTTTCCTGGTACCTGTTTACAATTTCAGCCCGGTACTCCTTGAGTCCCGGGCTTTCTCTGTTTTCTGTTTACAAAAGCAGTGGAGTTCATATGCGTAACGTTTCCCTCTACATCGCGACCAGTCTTGATGGCAAAATTGCCGGAAAAGATGGCGAACTGGATTGGCTGTCATACCTTCCGAACGAGTTAAAGTCGGACTACGGGTATAAAGCTTTCATGGCCAGAGTCGACACGATCCTGATGGGACGCAAAACATGGGATCAGGTGTTGTCATTCGGCGGAACTTATCCATATCCAGGATTGAAAGGCTATGTCTTTTCGAGAGAGAAGCACAAGAGCAAGATAAAATCTGTGAAATATTTAAGCGATGATCCGGCTCAGTTCGTTAATAAACTGAAAGCAAAATCGGGTAAGACGATCTGGCTGATCGGCGGTGCAGAGTTAGTAAGCGAACTGCTGGCAGCTGACCTGATCGATGAGATCATTCTCACCATCGTCCCGGTGATCCTGGGAACGGGAATCCCTCTATTTCATCAGCATCCAGAGCAATGGTACGATCTGACAAAATCAGAATCATTCGACAATGGCTTCGTTCAGATGACCTATACTCGAAACCGGGACCGCACACGTCCAGCTGGGCAATAGTCCCCAAACCTCCAATCCTCGTAGACGGAATCTGGATATTCGGCTTTTATCGCTCGTATATTAGGCGACACTAACTTTAAACATTTCAGAGGCTTGCCATGCAGAGATTACCGTCGTTCATCTTGCTTGTTTTGCTATTGTTGATGGTTGGTGTCAACGTGCAAGCAAAAGACACATCGCCGCAGGTGCTTGAGAAGATGAGTCAACTCCGTTGGATGGAGGGCACGTGGGTCGGTGAGACGATGATGTCCCGTACCGGAAGGACACTGCCAGAAGCTATTCAGTTGACAGAAACCGCTCACTTCGAATTGGACGGAATGATACTCATCCTTGAAGGCGTCGCTGAAAAGGGTGGGCAGATCGTCACCCACACCTATACATCAATCACCTACAGCGTCAAGCGGCAACGGTTCGTCATGTTCGCGATGACCCAGGATGGGGGTATTATGGACCCGACGTTCAACGCGAATGACAAGGGTGTTCAATGGCGGATGAAATCGCGTAAGGGTTTTGTGAAATACACCGTTGAAAACATGAATGGGCAATGGCTGGAAACTGGATATTCCTCGGCGGATGGCGAAACCTGGGATCAGATCTTTTCGGTCACGTTGAAGAAATAATGAAGCTGAGTATTGAGAAGGGAAGGTCGAATATTCGTTATCCTCGAGGGTACAAACAGTATTGTCATGGACTGAAGTCCTGTCTCTTACGCGGATCTCGCTGTCTCCAGCGTGAGCGCATGATTTTTCTTATTCTCCCGTATTTGCGGGGGAATTATGCTTCGAATAGATGTTAACGCCTGGTCGCGTCAC
>CAJVXH010000170.1 GCA_913009835.1 uncultured bacterium | reverse complement strand
GGAAGAGCACGTAGAAAGGAGGTAGTGTACAAGTGACTGGTATTGCTCAGATTGTTTTTTTGTTTATTTTTTTCTTGTTTTTTTTTTAATGATACGGCGACCACCGAGATCTACACTCTTTCCCTACACGACGCTCTTCCGATCTGGACGAAAGTACTGTTCGTGGAAGCATCTCCCACGGCTGAGACGGATTCGGTGAACACGGATGCAACAGGTTACTACGAGATCGATCTGGTTGGTGGAATTTACGATGTCCACTACCAGCATGAAGGATTCTATGAAGAATCGCTCACCGATCAGAATTTCTTCAGCCCACAGACTCTACCTGATGTAACCTTATTAATAAGCCCAAATGCCGAGATTTCTGGGGCAATAAGTGGAGTACTTACCTCTGGTTATTACTTGGTTACCGGTAATCTCTCTATTGTCAATGGCGAGACTTTAACAATTGAACCCGGCACAGAATTGAGATTTGACGGGATGTATTATTTTACTGTTGGATCGAACCAAATCTTGATTTGTCAAGGTACTGAAAGTGATAGTATTAAGTTCCTACCAAACTATTATAGTGGTGTTATCGAGTGGGGCGGCTTCGGCTTCATTGATTCTGCTGAAAATGATGTGTTGGAATATTGTTTGGTAACAGAAACGCATGGAAGCGATGGCGCAGCGATCTACTGTTCTTCGTCTAGCCCCATTATTAGTCATTGCACAATTACTGAAAACTCAGCTGATGACAACGGTGGAGGGATTGCATGCATTTCCACTTCCAGTCCCACCATAAGCTATTGCATCATCAACGGGAATTCGGCTGAGGGCCGCGGAGGTGGGATATATTGCGGGAACTCTTCCAGTCCCACGATAAGCTATTGCACCATCAACGGGAATACGGCTGGATCAGATGGTGGTGGAATCTATTGCAATTCATCAAACCCCACGATCAGCGACTGCACTATCAGCGAAAACTCTAGTAATAATGGCGGTGGCGGCGGGATTTTCTGCATCTCATCATCCCCATCAATCAGCAATTGCATGATTAGCGGAAATTCTGCGTATAGCTATGGTGGTGGACTATACTGCTCAACTTCCTCCAGCCCAACGGTAGAACACAGCACCATCAACGGGAATTCAGCTAATAGTAAAGGTGGTGGAATTACGTGCTATAACTTATCTAATCCAATTATAAGTCGATGCACGGTCAGCGGAAATACTGCCAGCGATATGGGTGGCGGGATCTACTGCTCATCTTCTTCCAGCCCAACGATAATAAACTCAACGGTTACAAACAACAACGACGAAGGAATATATGCAATAGACGCAAATAGTTATCCAGAGTTAAGCTTTTGCGGCTTTCATAACAACAGCGATGGCGATTTCGTAGGGCTAGGGATTAACCCATTCCTCGGTGTTATCGTAACCGTCAATGCAAATGGCGACTCCTGTGATGCCTACCTGAACATCTTCCTCGATCCGCTGTATGTCGATCCGGACAACGGTAATTTTCACCTCCAGGAAACATCACCTTGCATTGATGCTGGTGATCCGGACAGCCCTCTCGACCCGGACGGTACAGTCGCCGACATAGGGGCGTTCTACTTCGATCAGAACTACACTCCAGTCATTAGTATTACATATCCTGCTGGAGGTGAAGTCTGGGAACCTGGCCAGAGCTACACAATTCTGTGGGACGATAACATTCAAGAGAATGTCGCGATTGAACTTTTTCAAAACATGCAATTTGCTGAAGTTATAAGTTCAAACACTGAAAGCGATGGCTCATATAGCTGGTTAATTCCTGTAGAAGGGATATCAGGTGATAACTTCCGCGTTTTAATCTATAGCGTTGAAGATCCAGCAATTTTTGCTGGAAGCGAAGTATTTTCTATCGAGCACTATACACCTCCCTTAATTGAATTAACGCTTTCCGCAACCGATCCGCTGATCGTGCCTCGGGGATCATTCTTCGAATACAGCGCGACTATCACCAGTAATTTGCCGGAACCAGAGCACATCGATATCTGGACTCTGGCTTTGACACCAGGCGCTACTTTGATTGGACCGATTTGGAGAATCAACGACTTCCCAATTCTTCCCGGCGGAACGATCTCAGCTGATGGAATCTGGCAAGAGGTGCCGGTAAATGCTCCACTAGGTGTCTACACCTTTGGGATGCGTGTTGGTGACTATCCCGACGTAGTTGTCGCGGAAGATTCATTCACTTTCGAGGTTATCCCGGCGGTTGCTGCATCTGCCAATGCCATAAGTTGGACTGGTGGTGGCTACGAAACGCTGGTTGAATTAGCTGAATCCGGTATAGCGTATGGGGTTGATCTGTTGCCAAAAGAGTATTTGGTCGCAGCGGCATACCCGAACCCGTTCAACCCCAGCACCACGATCAGCGTGTCCTTGCCGCAAGCTGCGGATCTGACAGTCTCTGTGTACAACGTGAATGGTCAGCTGGTTGCTGAGCTGGTGGATGCCTCATTGGTTGAGGGAACTCACCAGTTCACCTTTGATGCTTCCAATCTGGCGAGCGGTCTCTATTTTGTCCGAGCTACGGTGCCGGGACAGATGAACCAGGTTCAGAAAGTGATGCTGATGCGTTAACCTCCTCTCGTTGCGGACCACAACGTCTGCATTGGGTCAGCTCCTGGAGGTAGTTAAGTGAGTGATTTGTTTGGAGATTCTTCAGGCCATGACGCTTCGTCATGGCCATTCTTGTATTATACTTGTCAAGTCGTGGACAAGAATTGAAGCACCCGCTCGAATTGGGTCGCTTCGGATCGTTTAAGACAGCAGACATTGGGGAGTATGATGCGGCAACTGGCAATCATAGTACTGGCACTCTGTCTTCCGTGGCTGGCGCAAGCTCAGCCGGAGGAATGGTTACAAACAGACGTTGCTGAAGGCATGACTGGTGCGCTCTCGGTTAAGGCTGATGATATCGATAATGATGGAGATTCGGACATCGTTTTCGCGAGGTATTCGGATGGCGAGCTCTGGTATTATGAAAACGGGGCCCTTAATTGGGAACCACATTTGGTTTCCGATGAATTGTCCAGCCCAATTGCTCTTGAGGTCGGCGATCTCGATGGCGACAATGATCTTGATATTGTTGTGATTTCATACCTGGGTCTGGCTGTCAGTTGGTTTGAGTATTCTCCTGGCGGTTGGACAGAGCATTCCATTGATGATGATTTCATTCATGGTCGACGTGTGACAATTGCTGACATCGATGATGACGGTAATAATGATGTAGTCGCAGCCTCCGAAACTGTAGGGATTGTGTGGTGGAGAAACACTGGAACGGACTGGACGCGTTCAAGCATATCTGGCGGTGGATCCGCCTACGGGGTTTCGGTTGCTGATCTGGATAATGATGGCGATCTGGATGTGGCAGGAACCAACAATTCCAATGGATCTGTGTCCTGGTACGAGCAGAACAATCAGAGCTGGATTATTCATTCCATCAGCGGCGGGAATAACCAGCCTTTGATTATATCCTGTGCAGATATGGACAACGATCAGGATGTGGATGTAGTCGTTTGCTACGATGCCATCAACACGATCACTTGGTTTGAAAACCTGAATGGTTCGTGGAGTGACCACATCATCACCTCTGATTTTCCCGATCCCAATGATGTTCTCGCCGTAGACATCGACAATGATAGCGACATGGACATCGTTTCAGCCTCATATGGTGGCGGAAGGGTGGCATGGTGGGAACAGGATGGCGAAACTTGGACTGAGCAGACTCTCAGCGATGAATTCTCAAATGCCTGGAGCGTCGATGTTGCCGACCTCGATAGCGACAGCGATATGGATATTATCAGCACCTCATACTGGGCAGGTACAGTCAGTTGGTGGGAACAACCGGGTATCGGTTTTCCTGTCTCGATAAGTCTTCAGACCAATGAATGGCCGGTGATAATCCCTGAAGAAGGTGGTTACTTCCTCTATGGATTCCGCATTGTAAATTCAACCGATCAGCTGTTCACCAACGCACATTATTGGAACCAGGCGATTCTCCCCGATGATGAGATCACCGCTCCATTTAACATCTACAACATCACAATCAGGCCATTTATCGATGTTTTGGTCTGGAACTTCACCCAGGTAGTGCCTGCCTCAGCTCCGGCGGGAGAATATACCTATATCGCTCGAATCGGTTACGCTACCACCTACGCCGAGGGTAATTTCACCTTCGTCAAGGAAGGTGTGGCAACATCGGGGTCGAACAGCAATGAAGGGTGGGAGTCGGACAACGCTGCTCTATTTACCGGGTTTGAGCTAGATGCTCCTACTGTGTTGGCATCGGAATTCGAGCTGCATCCTGCCTCACCGAACCCGTTCAACGCGACAACCACTCTGTCAATTCAGCTACCAATTACTAGCGAACTTTCGGTGGCTGTTTACAACGTGAGCGGACAGTTGGTTGAGAGTTTGGCAGACGGTGTGCATTCAGCCGGAAATCATGTTTTCAGCTTTGATGCGACAGGTCTGGCGAGCGGGCTGTACTTCGTGCGGGCTGCTGTTCCTGGCTATGCAGATCAGATCCAGAAACTGATGCTGGTGCGATGAAACAGATGTGAGCTGTGAGCTGTGAGAAACTGACAAGGAACATTATTACCACGGAGTGTTAGTCCGTGGCAATTGAAGTTTGTCTATTCCTCACCTCTCAAACCTCACACCGGCTTTTTCTTTTCCTGTCTTTTGCTCACAGCTCATTGCTCATAGCTCACAACTGTCTTAACGCACCAACATAACCTTCTGCACTTGATCGAGCTGACCCGGAACGTTAGCGCGAATGAAATACAGTCCAGACGCGAGGATTGATGCGTCGAAGGTGAGTTGGTGTGTTCCGGCGTTGAAGTATCCGCTTGCCAGTTCAGCCACCTGTTGACCGCGTAGGTTGTAGATGACGACCGTCAACTCGACAGCGTCTGGCAACGACACGCTGATCGTCGTGCTCGGGTTGAACGGGTTCGGGTGAGCGGGAGATATGGTGTAGTCCGTTGGTATCGGTTTATTCTCAGCATCGGCTGAAGGTGCGCCCGCGAGTTCCCAGGCTTCGTTGTGCCAATCGTCTATTGACCACATGGATTCGGGCAGCGTCGTCACGTCCGCACCCGCCAGCTTTTCAAACTCGAAGCTGTCCGTCGCAACGATCAAGTCTGGATGAACGCCGACGTTCATCACATACTCGTATGTGCCGGGTGGGGCATATGCCGGAACCCACTGCGGGGTGGGTTGAGCCGGTGCGAAGATCCCCCAGGCTTGAATTGTTGTTGACTGCAGCGACAACGGACCGAAAGTGCCACCATTGGGCATAATAACCTCAGTCCAATATTGTCCAGTAACCGGGAAGGGAGTGGAATTCTCGATCTCCACCCAGTACCAGAATCCGCTTCCATAATGTGGGATAATAACCGGAGGTTCGTGAGGATCTATACTTGCTGTGGGTGGAGAAACAATTGCAAACGGTGCATCACTCGTATCTGTCTCTTCGCCAGAAACCAAGACCAGCCGAATTCTATAGTCACCACCTGGTATGATGTCTGCGGGAATTTCCCATTCGTAGAGGCCGTCATTCTCGGTGGCATCGGAGATCACCCGTTCAACGGCATCGCCTTCAAGAAGCTCGATAACAACATCTACGTTAGAGCTGCCAACCCACTCGATGTTATGAATTGTGCTGATTCGCCATGTTTCGCCACCATTGGGAGAGATCACTTCAAACGATAAATGATGTTCCCACCACGTGATGTCGTTGTCATAATAGGAAACGCCCAGAAAGTCCAGGTCGCCGTCGCCATCCACATCTTCCACATAAATATTTGACGCATCATAATCGCCATCCACTGTGTGTTCAGACCAGTTCAGGCCTGTACCATCAAGGTTCTCCCACCAGGTGATGTCGTAACTGTCACCAGAACCGCCCAACATATCCATATCACCATCACTATCCACATCTTTCGCGCAGACACCATATACATCATATATGAGATCCACAGTGTGTTCAGACCAGTTCAAGCCTGTACCATCAATGTTCTCCCACCAAGTGATTTCGTTGGTAGTACCACCTGCCGCACCGAGCACGTCCATATCACCGTCGCCATCCACATCTTCCGCGTAAACACTATATACGTAATCAAACGCGCCATCTACTGTATGTTCAGACCAATTCAGACCTGTACCATCAATGTTCTCCCACCAGACGATGCCGTCCTGATACAAAGTTGCGCCGAGCACGTCCATGTCACCATCGCCATCCACATCTTCCACGTATACACTCCAAGTCCCATCCCCTACAGTGTGTTCAGACCAGTTCAAGCCTGTACCATCAAGGTTCTCCCACCAAACGATGCCGTTCTGATACAAAGCTGCGCCGAGCACGTCCATGTCGCCGTCGCCATCCACATCTTCCGCGTAAACACTATATGCGCCAACATACTCGCCATCCACAGTGTGTTCAGACCAGTTCAGGCCTGTGCCATCAAGGTTCTCCCACCAGGTGATGTCGCTGGCGAAATATGCAGCACCGAGCACGTCCATGTCGCCGTCGCCATCCACATCCTCCGCATAAACGCTCCGGGCACTATTATAGTCCCCGGCCACCGTGTGCTCGATCCAGTTCAGGCCATCGCCATTGACGTTTTCCCACCATGTGATCTCGTCCGCATTCATTGCAGCTCCGAGCATGTCCATGTCTCCATCGCCATCCATGTCTGCCGCGAAGACAGAATATGCACCTGCAAAGTCTCCGTCCACCGTATGTTCGGTCCACTCCTGCGCCATCGCCACCAACGGTAGCAGAATGGCTGCAATAATTATAAGCGTTGTTCGATTCATCGTACTTCCCTCCCTGATGGAAATGTGTAATAGTGATATTCATAACCTCTCAAGATAGGGCTGAATGTTGAAGGATTCTTGAATTCGGAAGCGAATAATGCCGGCAATTTGGGTGTTTGCTCTTGGAGATGGGTGATCTGGAAGTGCCCGGGTTCACAAATCCAATCTTCCTGATGAGCAACTTACGCTATCATATGGAATGGAAAGGGTGTTATTCTGTGCGGATAGGGTGTCATTCTGTGCGGATAGGATGCCATTCTGTGCGGATAGGGTGTCATTCTGTGCGGATAGGATGTCATTCTGAAAGAAGTGAAGAATCTAGTTGTTATGTACACTAATGATGGCGCGTGGAATACGGATGAGCGTGCATATGGCTTGTAATGACTTTC
>CAJVXH010000169.1 GCA_913009835.1 uncultured bacterium | reverse complement strand
ATTGGTGTGTGTGTTTTTTTTTTTTCAAGCAGAAGACGGCATACGAGATATATCAGTGTGACTGGAGTTCAGACGTGTGCTCTTCCGATCTGTCCGTTTACCCCAATTTTGATAACATCAGTAGTTACGACTACACCTACTGTGTTGCCGACATCAATGGTGAAATTCGCGGCGGTCACGCAGTCACAGTGATTGGGTATGACGACGCTCGTGTTACGGCGGATGGCGTCGGCGCGTTCAAGATGGTGAATTCATGGGGTACTGGTTGGGGACAATCCGGTTTCTGGTGGATGTCCTATGAAGCCATGATGAGTACGCAGATTTCATGGGGTTATGCTCTTTATGCAACCGACAAAATTCAACATGAACCTTCTCTGATTGTTTATATCGAGCCGACTCACGATGATTGGTACAACCTGGAATACACTGTGGGAGTGGGGACGAGCAGCAACCCTATTTCCAGTGCCAGGTTCTTCAATTTCGGTGCTGGTCACAATGCTGTTCACGCTTACCAGGAAGACGCTTGCATTGTTCTGGACTTGTCAGATATGGCGTATCTGATTTCGGATACAGAGCCGAACGATCTTTTTGTCAGGGTAGATGATCGCAGCACCTACAACGGTTTGTATGGTACAGTTGATTATGTGATGGTAGAGGACGTGGAAAACCAGCGCTATGCCATGTGCTACGATACCCCCGTAATCATTCCCGATAATCCAGATGATGCTATGGTAGACCTTGTACTCTACCATGCAGCGGTGCCACCCGCATCTCTGGACGCTGAACTTGATTTGAGTGATGGCAACACGACGTTGACATGGCCGGCGGTGCCGGGTGGAAATGATTTCGAAGGGTATAACATATATCGAGATGGTGATTTGATCGGGACCACCGAGGATCTGACCTACGTTGACGAGCTCACTGAATTTGGTGAATATGATTACCAGGTGGCGTCATTGTGGGCACCGTGTCCATCATGGCCGACTGAAGCCTCCCATGTGAACTGGATAGTGCCAGTTACGTCAAGATACACTGAGATTACAGCACTCGACGGAACAACCGGCGACTTCACGTTGAATTGGGAACAGCTTCGTAGCTATATCGTCAAGTACGATGATGGAGGTTCCAACATGGACCTCATCTTTAACGATGATGCTCTTCCAGGCGCCATGTTCGCGCAGCAGTATGAGGCTGAAGCTGACGGCAAATTGACTAATGTCAGGGTGTATTTCACAGATAGTGCTTATGACATGGGACCAGTTCGTCTCCGCATATATAGCGAACTGGAAAATGATACAATTGGTGAGGAGTTGTTCACATCCGGATATTTCACTCCCGAGGCGGGCGCTTGGAAATCAGTCGGTTTGGGGCTGAACCGTCAAGCAGTTCAGGCAGGTGATCGTCTTTGGATTGCAGTTGTGTACGAAGAGATGAGTGTTTCGGCTCTCGGTCTTGACACTGACGCCGCTGGTCGCCTTACCCAGATGAGCCCGGATGGTGAAAACTGGCTTCCGTTCTCCAATGGCGCGATAATGATTCGTTGCCATTATGGTGAGGAAGAGATCGTTGGCGACTGGACAGGATTGTTGGGATTTGATGTGTATGAGGATGATGCGCTTGTCGCGACCTATTATGACGATGAGCATCAACACAGCGGCACTCTTCCGGGAGCTGGCGAATACTCATTCCGGGTGGATGCGATCTATCAGCAGGGGGTGTGGGTTGGTGATGATCTCGAGTTGACCTGGGATGGATTCACTGCCGCCGAAGAGCTAGAGGTTCTCCCGAGAGAATTCGCGGTGAGGAATGCCTACCCGAACCCATTCAACCCCTCGACGACGATTGGCATTACTATTCCGGTGGCGAGCGAGCTGGAGGTTCGGGTGTTTAACACTCTTGGACGCGAAGTCGCGAGTTTGGCCAATGGTCTTGCCATGGCTGGAGAACACCGGATTATATTTGATGCTACAGGCTTGGCGAGTGGTGTCTACTTCGTTCATGTGCAGGTTCCTGGCAAGCTGGACAAACGTATGAAGCTAGTCTACCTGCAATAGAAATCGAAGCTATTTCGCTTTCAAGCATGAATATGGTCTCTGGTCATTGTGAACGTATAATTGTGACAGGGCTCCTGAATATTGGGAGCCTTTTCTCGTATATTGTCCGCTACCATATATCGAACAGGGTATGTATCGTGAATCGAATCGTTCAAAGCAAAAGCAGATCCCTTCGTCGGTCGCAGGTGATAAAGCGATTACGTGAGAGTAACAATCTTCCCGTGTTCCCGGAGATCCTTCATCGTCTGGAGTCGATGCTGGCTGACACTAAAAGAGTGAACGTCAACAAGGTTGCGGAGCTGATCGAGAGTGAACCGGTTATTGCGGGTCGAGTAATCAAGCTGGCTAACAGTGCATACTATGGTGGTGGTCGGCGAACACTTGAGAGCATACCCTTAGCGGTTAACAGACTTGGTTTCCAGACGTTACGCACACTGGTTTATTCATGTGTCTTGCCGGAGATGTTTCAGACAGTGGGTGGTTTCGACCATCTGCAATTCTGGCGTCACTCATTGACTGTAGGTCTTCTATCTCGCGATTTAATGACTCGTTCGATTGAAAGGACGCTGAAAACAATAGACCACGCATATCTGGCGGGATTGATGCACGGGATAGGCGTGCTGGTATTCGAGACCCTGGTGCCGCATGAGTATTCCTCCACCCTCGAGGTTGCAAAAGAATCGAGCCGATTGCTGGTAGATGTCGAGCGTGAGATGTTCGGTATCGATCACACCGAATTGGGCGCCTTACTTCTGGAGAGTGAATGGTCGATGGACGAGTCGATAGTGGATGCAGTCCGTCATCAATTGAACCCTCCGAATCCACACCCTCCGCACAACGTTCGGGAGACGGTGTTCGTCGCGAATGCAGTGTGCCTTGTGTATGGAGTGTCCAATGGTACCGGGATGAATTATTCCAGCCTCCATTTAGAATATCTCGCTCACCTCGGTAAATTGAATTACGATAAGGAGTCGGTCGAGCGTTTGCTCGAGCTGGCGAAGAACGAAGTTTCTACAATCGAGGATTTCCTCGCCATCAAGTGACACTACTTGCCACGGACTTCAGCCCGTGAGGATATACTGGTACTTGCTCGTATAGCTCAAGCATAACGACTCAACTATGAAGACTCTCGCGCAGTTCTCTTCTGAGAATGAACCTGTTTTCACTGCGAGGCAACTGGTCAATTGTTTTGAACACTGTGGGCGTCTTGTAATTCGGAAGTTTTCCCTTGCAAAACTCACGCAGCGTTGAATCGCTTGGCGCCTGGTCAGTTTCATTCACGATGAAAGCGATCACTTCCTGCCCATATCTGGGATCATGCCGTCCCACAACAGCGCATTCACGGACACCCTCGTGGTTAGCAATGACGGATTCGACTTCTACCGGGTAGATGGGAAATCCACCTCGCGCGATCCGATCTTCCTTGCGTGAAACCAGGTACAGCCAGTGATTCTCATCGAGCCTGCCGAGGTCGGAGGTCGCGAACCATCCTTCGTCGTCAGATCCACATTCGCCATTTGAGTAGACACTAACCACATTTGGTCCTCGAACCCAGATTTCACCAGTTTCGCCTGGTCCCAGCGGATTAGCATCATCATCCCGGATCGACACTTCCAGTCCTGATATCACCCGTCCCACAGAATCGGGACAACTGGGATCAAAATGTGCCGGATTGATTGAGATGATCCCGGATGCCTGGGACGCCCCATAGGCAGTTACCACTGGGCAGCCGAGACTGTTTGCAAAATTGGAGAGGGTTTGCAGGTCACTGTGTGCGCCCGCGCAGAGGGCGAAACGCAAGCGTCTCAGCGGGGAGGGGACCTGAACGGAATCCGTGGAAGATGAGCTCTCTGCAACCAGTGACGCCACAGGCTCAGTTGTTTCATTATCAGCCGACGTTTCTTCTGAAGTTTCTGGAGCATCTTCAGTATTAACTGAGGCAGCTTCCGAGCTTGATGGCGTTGTTTCGCTCGTCTCCGATTCGGACACAGCATCATTCCGGTGCCGTTGTTTCGCCAGATCCTGCAATTCGGGCAGGAGTTTCTCAAAATGGTTTGCCGGGCCTATGTAAGCGGTGATGTCGGTGTCGCTGAGGAGTTGCGCAACCTCCGGTGTGGACCAGTGACGGCAGGTGTTAAGAGTGCAGTTGGACCACGCCGGCAGCAATATCTGGAAGAGGAAACCGAAATAGTCGTGGAAGCTAAATGTCCCGAAGATGACGCTCGTGGGCAGTACTTGTAATGCCTTGCGAACTGAGTTTGTGGCGGAGAGCAGGTTGTCATGACTGAGTGAAACTAGCTGGCAGTCTTGACATACTCCTGAGGTGTGTCGCCGAACCGCGATGCTGTTAACGTCTCCCAGTGGCGGTCCATCATAGGCTTCAGCGTCATGGGGCCATTGTTCTCCACAGATGAAACCATTTTCATCGACAGGGTAAATCGGTAGTTGGAGGTCTTGTCGAGCGAGCTCATCCATCAACTCGCTGGCTTGAGATTCAAGGATGAAAACGGCTGAAGGTCTTGGATTGTGGAGAAGTTTCGCCAATTGATCCATTGGTCGTGAATAGTCTATCGGAACGTACGCCGCCCCGATCAAAGGTGCTGCAAAGGCGAGGATGGGGTGTAACGGAAGATTTGGAAGCAACACTGCTACATTGTCGCCTTCTTTTATCCCAATCTGTTGAAGACCGCCGGCAACCGCACGGATGTCCAAGTCCATAGCCTTCCAGGTCAGCTTGCTATCAGGATAGACAAATGCCAGCTCATCTGATCGTTTGGATAGAGCAGCAGAGAGGATGAGGTCGCATATATGTTCAGGCTGGGTCATAGAAATTCCTCACGGTCCAGTTCGCGGAAGCTGACAGCTTCCAGCACATCCACCTCGTTGACTTGTTCACGTCCATCCAGATCGGCTATTGTGCGCGCCACTTTCAGCGATCTCATATGTGCTCGCGCTGACAATCCCAGCCTCTCAATCGCCTGACGCAGAGCCTGTTCTGATTCTTCGGTGATCTTTGCCAAGGTACGAAGGTGTTTGGTCGACATCTCGCCATTGGAGAAGATTGATACCTCCTTAAAACGTGCGAGTTGCCGTTGACGCGCCTTATTCACTCTTTCCCGAACATCAGCCGAGGGTTCACCCTCTTCCTTCAGTGATAATTCCTCAGGTTTCACCGCTGGAACCGAAACATGCAGATCGATTCGATCGAGCAACGGACCCGATATGCGTGCTTTGTAAGCGTTTAGCTGGTTGGCATTTACCGAACCTTCGACCAGCTCACTGCCACGGTAACGTCCCGGGGTGGGATTCATGGCAGCAACCAGCAGGAAACGGGCTGGGAAGCGTGTTGTGGCTGCCACTCGTGCGATGATAACTTCGCCATCTTCCAGCGGTTGACGCAACACTTCCAGGGTGTTCTTACGGAATTCGGGCAGTTCGTCGAGGAAGAGTACGCCACGGTGTGCCAGTGATACTTCCCCGGGCACCGGTATGGTGCCACCCCCAATCAGGCCAGCGTCGCTGATGGTGTGGTGCGGGCTGCGGAACGGACGTGTCGCCATCAATGCTGATTCAGGTGGAAGGGTTCCGGCAATGGAATGAATTTGCGTAGCCTCAAGCGCCTCCTCCAGTGTTGGGTCTGGGAGAATTGTCGGTAGACGTCGAGCCAGCATTGTCTTCCCCGACCCGGGAGGGCCAATCATCAATACGTTGTGATTTCCGGCTGCTGCGATTTCGAGAGCTCGTTTTGTCCGTTGCTGTCCTTTAACCTCCCGAAAGTCGATTTCATAGTGTCGATGTTCCTGGAAAATTTCGTCTATATCAACAGCGTATGGCTCGACTTGGTCAACTCCATTGAGAAAATCAACCACATCTCTCAGTGTCGCCATGGGATAGACAGCCACACCTTCTGCCACTGCCGCTTCATCCTGGTTGTCCACCGGCACGACCAACTTTTTATCACCCATATTGCGTACAGCCAGGGAGGATGGTAACACCCCCCGAACTGGACGGATTCGCCCGTCGAGACTGAGTTCACCTATGAAAACGTAATCGTCGAGATTGTCGCAATTGATCTGTCCGCTCGAAGCCAGCAGTCCCACTGCCAGCGCCAGATCATAGGCACTGCCTTCCTTGCGCAGGTCGGCGGGGGCGAGGTTTATGGTAACGCTGCGTCGTGGGAAGATCAGCCCGGCGTTTTTCATCGCGGCGGTTACCCGATCCTTCGCCTCACGCACTGACGCGCCCGCGAGCCCGACGATTGTGAAATGAAGTAACCCACCTTCCATCTGAGTTTCAACTTCGACGAGGGTTGCATCAATACCTTGCAGTGCAATGGACCACACACGGCTGAACATTATGCTCCTCCCAAGCGTACGATGAACGCGGCCATTGGTGTAAATGCTTCCTTGTCACGTCGATACGAACTGGTGAAATCATTTTCATAGGTGCAGGCAAAGGTGGATGTGTCTACATCGACCTCGAAGGCATTGCCCTCGGCAATCACTCCTTGAACTAGATCGAGGTGGGGAGTTCCGTCAATCTCGCGCACACATTTTGCCAGGCGTGGATGCTTGCTGAACTGATCCGCGACCTCTGATCCGATCTCATAGTGTTTCGCGCAGATTCCCGGCCCAGCGGCCAGTTGCATCCCAGCTCGCTGGTCTTCCGGAACAGCCATGATCATGTTTCTGACAATTCCCTTGAGCAACCCTCGCCATCCCACGTGCGCCATCCCTATCCATCCGGTCTTGGGCACAATCATCCACACCGGAAGGCAATCGGCGTGAGTGGTCATAAGGATCAGGTTGTTGTCTGCACTGACCAGAGCGTCGGTGCTGGTGAATGCACCGTCGTGTCCACGCGCACCTTTGCGAGCGTCTGATCTGCTGACGACCTGGACATTGCTGGTATGCTCCAGAATCGGTGAGATGAGCTGGTTCAGATTCAGATTCCAGAGACGTAGAAACTGTTGACGGTTGCTGGCGATATCCCATTCAGGCCGATTCTTGAATGACATAGGTCCGAATTCTCTGCGGGAAAGACCCCACATCAGGTACGATCCGTCCGAGAGTTCAGTTTCGCCTTCAATGGCTGCACAGATCGGAAGAGCGTCGTGTAGGGAAAGAGTGTAGATCTCGGTGGTCGCCGTATCATTAAAAAAAAAACGTAAATAGGACAAAGACTGAGGCAATGACTCTGTACACATAAGCAGGTGATATGCATAGTCAGTC
>CAJVXH010000168.1 GCA_913009835.1 uncultured bacterium | reverse complement strand
GTTCTTGTATTCACTCTTGTTGTACGTGTTTTTTTTTTTTTTTTTTCTTCTTTCTTTTTTTCTTTTCTCTCTTTTTTTTTTTAATGATACGGCGACCACCGAGATCTACACTCTTTCCCTACACGACGCTCTTCCGATCTAACCTGCGATTACTTACAACGGGAAAGTGAACAACGTTTGTGAGAGTGGACTGATGTTCTCGACCATGTTCGGCGGGATGTTTGGGCCGGGCTCAAAGCCGGTCGGGATTGAGGTGCAGATGAATCTGAACCTCCTGGGCAACCTTCTGCCGAATATGACTGGCAAAGTTCGTCATGCCTTCCCTCATCCTGAATTGCGTGAAATAGTGGTCATCAACATTGAGTTTATGGGTATCTCACCTGGGACGAAGGGTCGCATCTCCAGAATACTCCGCCGATAACGAGATACACTCCTCAGTTGCATATGGACGTGCAGCGGTTTTTCATTGTCCTCCTTCACATTTCTTACCTTCCTCACGGAGAGTACCTTCTACTTCAATCCGGCATCTCTCTGCGCTATCATTCAGTTGTCGCTAACGGGCTCGGAAACAGAATATGATCGTGTCAAAAAGTTCGTTCTCTGATCTCCTCCAGGAACTATCAACTCTATCAACAGATAGTGAAGATCGTGCGCAGTTTGCCGTCAGTATTCTCGATGCAGCTAAAGGTCAGCTGTTGAAATTGCCAGACGATGAGTCGAAAGAAATATGGAATGATCTTCATATCTTTCTCGAACAATCCGGTCGTCCAGATTTCCTGGAATCCCTTCCCGATGATGATTCGCGCAAGCGTTGGTCAGATATAGCGTTAGCTGTAGTGGACCAGATCAATTACACCCTCGAGGACATGTTTGATTCTCGAGTGGAAGAGATGCCCCGTCACATTTATTTCGAGGAATTGAAGGCGAGTGAATCCATCCGCTGGAGTTATCAGCAGGTGCAACGGCGGGTTCGGGCTATAGCAGCAGTGTTCATTCGCGATGCCGGCGGCGAAGCTCCTCGTGTAGCCTTACAGATAGATAACAGTCTCGATGGTGCATGCTGTGACCTCGCCTGCTTGCTGCATGACATACTGATCACCCCACTTAACGTGCATTTCGACGCTGAGGAGCTGGCGTGGATAATAGATCGTCTGAACATTAACACCGTCGTTGTTGATCGTGAGGATAGACTTCGTCGAATGGAGGAAGTCCGCAAGCTCACCGGAAAGCAGTTCCGAATCTATTCGATCAACCTTGAAGAGAATCGCGTTAAAAATCGCGCTATCATTCTAGCGGAAGCCTTCACCAGGCTTTCCTCTGAAGACGTGTCCAACTTGCTGGATGAACGTCCCCGCTTCGGGCTGCATGACATCTGCACGGTGATGTTTACCTCGGGCAGTACAGGACGTCCCAAAGGTGTCTGCTTCACCCAGTTCAACCTGGTTTCCAAACGATTTGCGCGTGCCGCAGCTTTGCCTTTTGTTGGTCGAGATGAAGTTCTGCTCTGTTACCTGCCTCTATTTCACACGTTCGGGCGTTATCTTGAAATGCTCGGGATGCTGTACTGGCGGGGAAAGTACGTTTTTGTCGGGAATCCGTCGGCGGAAGCGTTGATGGTGAGCCTGAGACGTGTACGTCCGACCGGTCTGATCAGCATTCCATTGCGGTGGCTACAGATCCGTGACAAATGTCTCGAAGTAATGGAACCATTGCCCACTGGTGAAGAGAAATTGGAAGCTTTCAAGGACGTTACTGGCGGGCGGTTGAGTTGGGGATTATCGGCGGCTGGGTATCTCGAGCCCAAGGCTTTCCGTTTCCTCCAGATCCACGGTGTGGCGTTGTGTTCCGGTTTCGGGATGACAGAGGCGACGGGCGGCATTACCATGAGCCCGCCGGGTGACTATCAGGACAACACGGTTGGACGTCCTCTGCCCGGAGTTCATGTTCACTTGGAAGAATCGGGGGAGATGTTCATCGGTGGAGCGTATGTCGCCCGATATTTGAAGGAAGTTGGGACCGAACTTGAGCTGGAAGCATGTATAGCGAAGGATGGCATTGATTGGTTGCCCACTGGGGACATCTTCAAGGAGTTGAAGCATGGCCATCTGACCATTGTCGATCGCATCAAGGATATATACAAGAACAATCGTGGACAAACAGTCGCTCCCCTGCGTGTTGAACGCAAGTTTGCCACCGTTCCCGGTATCAAGCGCACCTTTCTGGTCGGTGATCACCGTTCATACAACGTACTTCTCATCGTCCCTGATCTTGACGATCCGGTGCTGTCGGCCGCTCCGGATGAGGAGAGTCGTCGCGACTATTTCCGTCAGATTGTTACCTCAGCGAACCAGGATCTCGCGCCCTACGAACGAGTCGTAAACTATTCCTTGCTCGACCGCGACTTCAGCATTGACGAGGATGAGCTGACGTCCAAGGGGACGATGCGTCGCAAGACAATCGAGAAGAATTTCTCTGAAGAGATCGCCGCCTTGTATGAGAGTAGTCATGTAGACTTGGAAGCGGCAGGGATGAAGATTAGGATACCTCGATGGATCTTCCGCGATTTGGGAATTATTGAGAGTGATGTTGCTACCGAGGTGGACAACTCAGATGGCGGGGAACCTGTCGCCCTCACCTTAATAGATCATTCACATAATCAATCCCTGTATATCCGGCGAAATGCACAGAACAACTCTTACATCATAGGTGATTTATCATACCGGGTGCTGGGAGATGTCATTGATTTAGGCCTGTTTGCTCGGCAGCCGCGCTTATGGGTAGCGAATCCAGCGTTAATGAGTTTTACGCCCTGCCGTGAGGGATGGGATGTGCCCTTCCAGCACAAGGTCGTTCCTCAAGCCTCCCTACCGATCAATGGAGTGAATGGTGTTGTCAAAGATGTCGTACCTGTCGAACCGCCGCACCTTTCTGATCCCCAATTGCAGGAGCTGAACCTCGATCTCCAGATCGCTCTATATGGTAGCGTTGACAATTCCATGAAGGTGCTTGAGAAGTTGAGTGAATCATTGATCTCATATGATGATCGTCTGGGTGGGGTGGCGCGTTTGAGGTTGGCTGCCTTGGCGACTCACCCTGATGAGTTGATTCGATGTACGGTATACCGCATCCTGTTACTCGATGAACCGATGCAGGATTACAGCGTCTCGTTCCCAGCATTTGTGCAGTCAGGGCTATCTTTTATAAACGAAGAGTCTATCAAGCATATCTCCCGTGAGGGTATTGAGAAACGTCGATTGGCAGCTTTACGTCAGCGGCTGTATTCCTATCGTCTTCATCTTGATTGGCCTGCCGAACCCATAGTACAGCGTCAATTCAAAAATGTCTTCAGGTTGTTGCTGAACTTTGTGCGTTTCAATCCGGAATACTACAAGAGTGTGCGCGCCGAACTGGCGAGCTGGATTCTCCACCGGGTAGATCCTCAGATATCTCGTTTCGCGGAAATGATTCTGGATCAACTCGTGTCATGGTTTGAAGGGCGGCTGGTAGAAAATGCTACATCAATCCCGGAACCGTTGCTTGAGAACATGCTCATCTTCGATGAGGATCTCCACGAGTCCAAGCAGGAAAACCTGAAAGATCTACTGCTCTACACCACTTTTCTCAAGCAATCTATCATGCTGGCATTCAACGAGGACGGTTTCGACATCGATCAGGTTCCGGAGGGAGGTATCTGGGTTTCACGTGTCCCCGGCGGCGGGGAGTTCAGCTTTTTCAGGGTGAGTGTAAATACGTTGGCCGGCAAACATTTTGACCTGTTGCTGGTTCAACGTGATGACATGGATTTCAGCAGTGTCATGGACACCAATCACTGGATGATCGCTATTGGCGGACACCCTAATGAGCAGCGTGTTCTGCCTCGCTTTGGTTGTATACGCCCTGAATTGGCAACGATGTCCCTTGAGTACGTTAACGAACTGACGGCCTGGGAGAAGATTCGGGAATTCGCCGGAAGCGCTTATCCCAACGCGCCTGCTGTTCAGGATGCAGACTGGCGGCGATTGTTTGTTACCGCGATGTCGACTTTCTTCCGGGCCTGGAAATACTCCGGACGCCAAATCCTTCCGGGGGCATTGTCACCTTCCAATGTTGTAGTCCCCGAACTGGATTTCCGTGAGTCAGCGCTGATTCTGTCGCTTAGCGGGTGGGAAGAATACTCTTCACCCAGTTCGTTGGTGCGTCCGCTCTGGGCGAATTTTTACCGTAAAACTCTGGCGCTATATCCTCTGGTGGATCGAGTGCTTGATGAGAGCTGGTTGTTTGATTCGATTATCGAAGGTCTTGGCGCCAAAGGTGGGGCCGATTTCTTGCGGGAATTCTCAGCAGAGCTGGACGGACTCACAACTCACGCCTTCCACCAGGTGTTCGTCAAGGCACTCGAAGATTACATCGAGAAGTTGGATAACCAGTGGTACATTCCCCAGCCATTACGGAATGCGATTCATCGTTATCATACCTGGGAGCGGTTGAATCCCAAGGTAACCAGCCAGGCGCGTGCCGAACTTCTCGACGGCTTGATCGGCATGTATCATCTGAACCGTCTTGGTGAGCTTGCACGTTATCATCTGTATTGTGAGACATATTTCGAGCATGCATCTGAAAAGGTGAAGCAGGCGTTTAACTCATTGTTACACGAACTATGGGCAGAGCCCAAGGTTCACGCGACACAACGTGTTGAACTGTCCGAACTACAGGCATCCTTGGCGACCCAGGAAGATCGTGATGTTTTCAGCCGCCTGGTTTTCCCGCGCACTCACAAACCTCAATCAGTTGAGGTGTTGACATTCGGTGAGAAAGGGCAAAAACAGGTCGTGGTTCGTACTAATATCAATGACAATCATGGCGAGAAGTATGACATCCGCGAACCTATCGAACCTGAAGAAGTGGGATCGCTGTACCGGCTGTTCTACCAGGAGAGATTCCCCAAATCGGTCAGTGAGCTGGACCATCACCTGATCGTTACTGATTCAACCGATCGCGTCATCGGTGGTCTGACATACAAGGATCAGGATAAGGATGTTGTCCATATGGACGGTCTGGTGACCTCCGGCCCGTTGATGGGGAGGGGGATTGCCACCGCCTTACTCGAGGACTTTGTCACACGTATGTCCAGCCAGGGGGCAAAGGTTCTGAAAACTGACTTCCTGATGCGCAATTTTTGTGAACGGCGTGGGTTCAACATCAACAGGAACTGGGGTGGACTGGTGCGTTTCATTACTCAGGATGAACCGGAGTTGGATCGTGACGACCTGAATGGCGATGAGTAGGGGCGGAAGTCATTCTGAATTTCGCGTTTTTGCGAATGAAGCATGTCCTGAACAATGTGAAGGAAAGATCGTGCTTTTCCAACGGTTTATAAGTTCGATCTTTTCCAGCCGTCAAACTGACGACGACTGAAAAATGACACTCAGCGACGAATTCAGGGTTTGTCAACGCACTGAGCGAATAGCTCAGGATTGTTGTCTGAGGCTGCTGATGTATACACAAAAAAGGGGAGCTGATGAGCTCCCCTCTGAAATATCGGGTGGGATCGCGCGAAACATCCGCGCTCAAGTCGAATCTACGCCTTGACCTGCTCGACTATGGCTGCAAATGCTTCCGGATCATGGAAGGCAACGTGCGCCAGTGCCTTACGGTCGAGCTCAATGTTATGCTGCTTGAGCTGATACATGAAGACGGAATAGCTCATACCGTGTTCACGGACGCCGGCGTTGATGCGTTGAATCCACAGCTTGCGGAACTCACGGCGGCGTACCCGTCGATGTGCATACGAGTATGCGCCAGCCCGTTCGGTAAGTCGTGTAGCGGCGCGGATGGTGCTTTTTCCGCGTCCGAAGAAACCCTTAGCCCTGGCAAGTACTTTCTTACGTCTTCTCTTGCCCGCTGGGTTGTTGGTTGCGCGTGGCATATCTTAACTCCTTTTCAACTCAGGGTCTTAGTGGCACTTACCAATCATCCGGGCGACGCGTGGGACATCCACTTTAGCAACCAGGCCGGCCTTGGCGAGTTTGCGCTTGCGGTCGCGTGGCTTCTTGGTCAGCATATGACTCTTGAAGCTTTTATTACGCTTGATCTTGCCGGTGCCTGTGCGACGGAAGCGCTTGGCGGCGGCGCGATTAGTTCTCATCTTCGGCATGCTAGCATCCCTGGTTCTGGCAAATAAAAAACCGGTTTCGGTATTGTCCGGGACCGGTTTGGCCTGTCCTGAACTTGCGTCTGTCTATTTCTTCTGGAAGGTCATCACCATGTTTCGGTGCCCTTCCATTCCGATCGAGCCTTCCAGCTTGGCTATGTCTTCCACCGATTCCACGAAGCGGTGCATGACTTCAACGCCAAGTTCTTTGTGGGTGATCATCCTGCCCTTGAACATAAGGGTGATTTTCACCTTATCGCCGGATTCGATAAATGATCGTATCGAACGGACTTTAGTTTGGAAATCGTGGTCGTCAATCTTTGGTGAAACACGAATCTTCTTGATCTGGACGTTGTGTCCACGTTTCCGGCTGTCTTTCTCTTTCTTCTGCAGCTCGTAACGGAACTTTCCGTAGTCCATGACCCGGCATACAGGTGGTTTGGCCTGTGGTGCAACTTCCACCAGGTCCAAATCGCTAGTGGTGGCAATCTCCAGTGCCTTATCGACTGGCACAATGCCGACCTGTTCCCCCTCCGGGCCGATCAACCTGACTTCCGGCACCCGGATTTGTTCATTGACTCGGTGTGTAGGAGCAGCGGGCTCCGTTTTCCGAGTAATACTGCGTCCGTAGGCGATAGCTGTTATTCCTCGTGGTGAAACCCGTCGATACGTACAACTCCTTGTGGGCGTTACTGGAGTCGAACCAGTGACCTCTGCCATGTCAAGACAGCGCTCTAACCAACTGAGCTAAACGCCCGACCTATAGCTGCTGTGTGCACATTTCTGAGCACTCAGCTGACATGTAGTTTGTAGATCGCGGGCGGATAGGTCATTCGGCCACCATTTCCCGCGACAGTACCGGGAGCCGGACTCGAACCGGCACAGGGAATCCCCTGGGAGATTTTAAGTCTCCTGCGTCTACCATTCCGCCACCCCGGCATAACGCCTGACAGGGCAGGAACAGTGGAGCCGGTTCAACTGGCCCATCCTAGGCTATTCAAAGAACCATCCGGTATACGCCTCGATCTCAAGAGGCGGCGGCCGGATTCGAACCGGCGAATAAAGGTTTTGCAGACCTTCGCCTTAGCCGCTTGGCCACGCCGCCGCGTATGATGTCGAAAGAATGTTTCGCTTCGCCGGGACGTTAACCCCGGACCAGGTTCCATCGGATCCTTACCCCGGTATGGAGCTAGAGACGGGATTCGAACCCGCTGCACGCCCGCTCGCAACGC
>CAJVXH010000167.1 GCA_913009835.1 uncultured bacterium | reverse complement strand
AAGTTACAAGGTGCCTGTTTGATTTATCAGGACTCAGGACAGTCGTTAAATGATCCCTGCGAACCGCCAAAAAGACGGCGGGTCACAGGGGCATATATCATAGCTGAGTTATCTGGATAACCGGATGGCCCCAAGCCCACATAGCCTATTAAGAGGGATTCAGCCTGCATAATTATGGGGAGAGTGATTCAATGAATCGCATGATGAGGGTGGGAGTACTTTTAGTAGTGCTGGTACCATGGTTGTCCGCCTGGGCTTGGCATCCAGTAGAGAGCATCGCAAGCAAACGGATTTGGTTATACGACGCCCAGGGGGATTCGATTGCTAATCCCTACGAGAGTTCTCTTGATCTTGATTCCGTACATCCCGAGATAACCCGCATCGTTATAAATGTCCACGGTTCCAACCGGGAATGGACAATCGCCTATGACCGGATCTTTGACGCCTACGATCATCATGACCGTGATATTATTGACCAGACCCTCGTAGTCACACCACAGTTTTTATATGCCATGGACTATAGACTCTTTCGATGTGACGGATTCGCTATTTTACTGGGGCAACATCCCACAAGTTGGGCCTGAATGGAATTACGGGTCAGAATCCAGCGATGACACTCCATACGATCGATTGTTCACCCGAAGCAACTTCGAGGTCATGGACTCCTTAACTACTCTTGCCATCGAGCAATGCCCGAATGTTGAGACAGTCGTAACCGTTGGCATGTCCGCAGGTGCCAGGATGATACAGCGTTATGTTCTGGTCAGCCAGCTCGATCAGGATTACGTGGGTGAGGTACGATTCGTCTATATCGCGATAAGCCCGGCTCATTATGCATACATAGGTCCGGAGCGTCGAGTGGGAGAGAGCTGGGATGAATTTGAGATTCCCTCCGGTGACGATCTTGCTGATTGTCCGACTTACAACTTCTGGCCCTTCGGATCTGAAGAGATGTACTCCTACTTTGAGGATCTGCAACCGGACAGTATCCGTGCCCAATTCTATCGTCGCACCTTCACCCTCGTCATCGGTACGGCTGACACGACCCTGTTGGAGGGGAGTAATCAACACTCCTGTCACGCCGATTTGGGTGGTGAGCATGACAGGATGGAGCGGGGAACGATCTGGTGGAATCACCTTGATTATACCTATGATCCCCTCCCGGCGAATTTTGAGTTTCACCATGCGGAAGGTTTGGGTCATTCGGGCAATATCTACTTCAGAGAAAGAGTTCGCTATTTCATATTTGACCATTTTTCCAGGTTTACTGCCGGAGAGGAAGTTGACTACAGTTTGAATCTTGAAGCACCCGCAACGGTATTAGCTGGAGAAAATCTGGATGTTTCGTTGTCATTGACGAACAATATGGATGAGACCCGCACCGCTGATGTCTGGCTCGAGTTAATTGCGGCTGGTCCATCTCCTGATTCACACCTGGGCTGGATGGAGAACTATCTCATTGATCCAGACTTCCAACTGGATCTGGATGAAATTAGCTTTGAGGTACCTGAAGATTTCTCGCCCGGTGATGCAGAGCTTCACCTCCGTGCAGGAAAATACCCGGATGTGGTCGTGGCGGACATGACGGTGCCCGTGGTAGTTGAACCCGTTTCTGTAGATTCGAACAACGATCCAGCCATCCCACAATACGACCTCGATTGCAGGCATCTACCCGAATCCTTTCAATTCAACGACGATGCTTGAATTGAATTTGGCTCATTCGGGATATGTTCAGGTGACCATAGTGAATGTGCTCGGCCGTGAGGTTTCTCGACCTGTTGCCTCCTGGCATCAGCGGGGTACTCAGCGTTTGATGATTGATGCCGACTATCTGCCCGCAGGCATCTATTTTGTCAGGGTAGTTACTGGAGATGGTTTCAGCCAAGTCCGCAAGATTCTGCTTTTACCTTGATCGTTTAATTGACTCTCGCTGTCAGGGGGAATGAACAGTGTAGGTGAAGGCAGGAAAGCTGACAACTCACTTGAAATGGCAAATCCAAACTTCGGATCACGGCAATGAAACTACGTGATTTTCTAACCGCCTTGGTCATATTGGCAATACCGTTGACCTTCCAACTACAGGCTGTGGCACAACCACCTGACAGCGAGGGGCCAGACTTCCTTGCCAGTGTGGTTTCAGATGGCGACGGTATCTATGTGGCCGGTCACACCTCTCCGCCTGGATCCCATTTAATCGATGCCATAATCGCCCGTCTCGATGATGATGGTACTCCACTTTGGACGGCGACCATAGACAACGGTTTCTGGGATCAATTCGACGACCTCGCCATCCTGCCGGGTGGAGATATTGTGGCGGTAGGTGCCTCTGGTACAAATGAGGCGGGTAATTATAACGCACTTCTGGCAAGATATACTGCCGATGGTGACCTGTTGTGGTCACAGCAGATAGAAACCGCGGCCTGGGATGCGGCGACCGGAGTGAAGGTTGATCCAAACGGAGGCCTTTGGATCAGTGGTCACAGTGCGGCAACGGGCAGCCAGGATCAGGACATGTTGCTGATCCGTGCGGATGCTGATGGGGACACCTTGTACACCCGCATTTTCGAGCATGGTAATCACGATTTCGCACTGGACATCGCCTTGACGCAGGATGGTGGCGCTGTATTGGCAGGATTTTTGGTCGATAACGGCGATTACGACCGCGATGTGGTGTTGATCCGTGTCGATTCCGAGGGTGACAGTGTCTGGGAGCGGATAGTCGAGCTACCGTTACCGAACGATGCTCACTCTATTGTATCGCTGGATGACGGTGGATTTGCAGTTGCTGGTTTGACTCATCTACACAATGAAGACGGTGAAGATGAGTCAGATGCCCTGCTGATGCGGTTTGATGGGGAAGGCAATCTGTTGTGGTGGGAAGCCTATGGTGGTGCAGGATTCGACGAGGCTTGGGATCTGAGTGTCACTCCCAGCGGAGGATACATCGTTGCCGGTTTCTCTGAATCGGATGATAATCCTTACCCTCAAGCATGGACATTTACCACTGATGGCTCGGGGACACTACTCAGCACAAGTATGCAGGGAGGTCCGGGCACTGACCAGGCGCGTGGTATCGCCGCGCTGGGTGGAAATGAATATGCTTTGGTTGGTTTTACCATGCCTGGCGACGGAGCCGACAATAACTTT
This sequence comes from uncultured bacterium, assembly GCA_913009835.1. Lineage (GTDB taxonomy): Bacteria > Electryoneota > Electryoneia > Electryoneales > Electryoneaceae > BMS3BBIN04. The sequence continues at coordinate 4,261 of CAJVXH010000167.1, read as the reverse complement.
CTGTTCACCAGGGTGCTCGATACTGGTGTTCAGAGTGGGGAGCCATACCTTTATCCGACAGAATTCCTTCTTCAAGCTTTCCCCAATCCGTTTAATTCATTTCTCTCAGTCAAGGTCCAATTACCCAGGTATTCCAGAATGCAGGTATCCGTTTTCAACATTCTTGGCCAGCGGATATGTACCCTTGCGGATGCAAATTTGCCTGCGAAAACTCACACATTTGCATTTGACGCAGATCGCTTGAGTTCAGGCATATATATCATTCAAGCTCGTGCAGGAGATGGATCAATGGAGCAGACGATGCGGGTCACGCTACTCAGGTAGCCTCTAAAGGAGTTGAAATGAACCGACGCAAGTTTATCGGAACGACCATGCTGGGAACGGCCGCTCTGGGTTTGCCCAGTGTCCTGCGTGCGCAACCCGGTGAAGTGAATATCCTCATGATCGTTATCGACGATCTTAATGATTGGGTGGGTTGTCTGGGCGGACATCCTCAGGCACACACCCCGAACATCGATGCACTTGCTTCAATGGGGACGAATTTTACTCATGCCTATTGCGCTGCTCCAGCTTGCTCCCCGTCGCGTGCAAACCTTCTTACGGGAATGCTGCCCTCCACCTCAGGAGTGTATGACAATCCGGACATTTGGACAGAGATAAACCCGGATGCGGTCGGAATGCACACCCATTTTGGTGACAACGGCTATTTTACAATGTCAGGCGGTAAGATTGACCACCGGGACTCGGGTATTTACTGGGACCAACGTGCGGCGGCTGAACCGGCCCGTCGTCCACCCGATATGATGATAAACAGGATGGAAGTGACCCAGGGCAACAAGTGGGATTGGGGACCAATCGATCTGCGCGCTGAAGAAACCGGCGACTGGATTATCGGAGACTGGGTGAACCAGCGGCTTCTCGCACCTCCTGATTCTCCTTTCCTGCTGGGATACGGCATCCACCGTCCTCATACCCCGCAACACTGTCCACGTTCTTTCTACGAGATGTTTCCGTTGAGCGAGGTTCAGCTCCCACCATTCCTTGAGGGTGATTTGGACGACATCCCGCAATCAGGAGTGGATAATGCAGCACGTTATCTGCACACCCGGGTGACGAAGAACAAGCAATGGCGAAAGGCGGTCGCATCATATCTCGCCAATAGCGCCTTCGTCGACATGCTGATTGGGCGGGTACTGGATACCTGGGACGCTTCGCCCCTGCGCGACGATACGATGATAATGCTGACCAGTGATCATGGCTGGCATCTCGGACAGAAGAATCACTGGACAAAATTCGCCCTCTGGGAGGAAGCGACACAGATACCGTTGATCTTCCACGCCCCCTGGCTCCCCTCGGGTGTGTGCGAACAACCGGTCACCCTCACCGATGTCTTCCCAACTTTCGTCGATGTCTGCGGGATCCCGGCACCTGGCAATCAACTGGAAGGCGAGAGTCTGCTGCCTCAGCTGATGAATCCGTTGACACCCCGTAACACGCCGGCCTTGACAACCTGGCTGCCCGGCAACCACGCCGTACGGGACATTCGTTGGCGATATATCCGTTACGCTGATAACACCGAAGAACTCTATGATCATGACACCGATCCAAATGAGTGGACGAATCTGGCTTCTGATCCCCAATACGATGCGATCAAGGCTGAGTTGGGATCATGGATGCCTGACGATGGGTAGGGTTTTGACTGGAGAATGGTGATATGAAAAGGGGATGCCAGCAGGCATCCCCTTCATCGTATTCTGAATCCGGTTTTTGATCAGGAGATCACCCTGCTACCAGGGTTGTACCAGCTTTACCATCAAGCGCTGCACGAGCGTGCTTGAGGTCGGTGATGATCACCCGCTCCCCGCCTTCCTCGATGAATTGAATCGCGGCTTCCATCTTCGGCCCCATGCTTCCCGCCGGGAATTGACCATCTTCGGCGTACTGATGCGCTTCGGAGACAGTCAACTTGTCGATATCCTTCTGATTGGCTTTACCGAAATTGAGTGAGACTTTCTCAACACCGGTCATAATCAGCAGATCCTTCGCGCCGATACGATTTCCCAACAAGGCCGAGGCGCGGTCTTTGTCGATAACCGAATCAACGCCTTCCAGGTGACCATTCTCGTCTCGGTAGACTGGCACCCCACCTCCGCCAGCGCAGATAACCACATGATCGTGGTCGAGCAGCATGCGGATGGTGTCGGCGTTTACGATTTCCAGTGGGATTGGTGATCCGACGACTCGACGCCAGCGTCCTTTATTGTACCTCTTCATCTTCCAGCCGTCAACGTTGATTTTATCTTCCGCCTGGCGACGTGAATAGGTCGGGCCGATGAATTTGCTAGGATCGAGCAATGCGGGATCATTCTGATCGACAATGATTTGCGTAATCACCGAGACGACAGGTTGTTGCATATTCTCATCGTGCAATCGATTCGTCAGTGACTGTTCGATCATGTATCCCATCCAGCCACCGGTATTTGCATCGAGAACGCCGATAGGTTGATCGGGAGCTTTACCATAGGCGGCTTCGACCCGGATCAGCTCGTAGCCGATCTGTGGACCGTTGCCATGCGTGAGCGCAATGCGATATCCAGCTTTCAGCAGGGACACGATGGCAGACATACTGCGCCGTGTCTGCTGAAACTGGGTGTGGATAGTCTCTTTGGGCTCGTTGGGGTCGCTGATAGCGTTCCCGCCCAGGGCGACGACGGCAATGGGTTTTGAGGACATTTCATGAGTCCTGAGTCTTGAGTCTTGAGTCTTGAGTGCAAAGAACACAAAAAACAGTCTAGTGTTTGAAAACTCTTCAAGCGGTGATTATCCGGTCTGAGCCTCGAGCCCAAAGGCTGAGTCTTGAGACCTGAGTCCTGAGTCCTGAGTAACTGCAACACCCTGTTTGTTTGAAAGCTGCGTGGGAAACTGGAATTACTTCTTATGCCTCAGACTCGCCATTAATCCATGCAACAGTCTCGATGTTTCATCAACGAGACTGAGTAGTTCATCCGCATCTTGTTTGCTTAGAAAGCCAAGATCCTTTGCCAGCTCGGCTTGAAAACCAAGTTCACGTAAGGATCCGAATGCTATATCGAGAAATCGCAAAAAATCGGCTTGGGAGAAACGTGCAGCTCCTTCAACGATATTCGAACCGATAGATACAGAGCACCTCCGCATCTGCGAAGTAAGCCCGAATTTCTCATCATTGGGAAAACCAGCGGTGACAGTATAAACCGAAAGCGCTAGTTTCCTGGCTTTCTGCCAAGCAACCAGTTTTCGGTGGTCACGCATTGTTTTCCTTTCGTTTGCTTTTGTAGACCCAATCTCAAGCAAACTATAACCAGAGTCCCGAGACTCGACTCGCTGAGGTTTTACTCAGGACTCAAGACTCAGGACTCAGGACAGCAGTTCTTACTTAAACTTCGCAAGGACGTCATCCAGATCTGGCTTGCCGATGATCTGCAGATCGTAAGTCACACGGGTTGCTGGCTTCTTGATCTTGATGACACGACGCAGGTCGATCGGTGTACCGATAATGACGGATTCGCAATCCACTTTGTCGATAGTCTTCTCGAGATCCTTCATCTGCTGAGCGCCGTAGCCCATTGCTGGGAGCAGGATGCCGATGTCAGGATACTTTTCGAAAGTTTCGCTGATGGAACCAGTGGTGAAGGGGCGTGGGTCAACGATGTCTTCCGCACCGAACTTGGAGGCGGCGATCATGCCAGCACCGTAGGTCATCTCACCGTGGGTGAGGGTCGGGCCATCTTCGATAACCAGCACCTTCTTGTCACGGATGATCTCAGCGTCATCAACAGCGACCGGGCTCGCACCTTCGAGGATGAGGGCGTTCGGATTCGCCATTCTGATGTTCTCGCGAACCTCTTCGATGTCGTCGAGATCAGCGGAATCAACCTTGTTGATGACCACAACATCGGCCATCAGAATGTTGGTCTCACCGGGGTAGTAGGAGATCTCGTGGCCTGGGCGATGTGGGTCAGCTACGACGATGCTGAGGTCGGGCTTGTAGAAGGAAGTGTCGTTATTTCCACCATCCCAGAGGATGATGTCGGCTTCTTTTTCGGCTTCGCGCAGGATGGCTTCATAGTCAACACCGGCGTAGACAACTCCGCCAGCCATGATGTGCGGCTCGTACTCTTCCATCTCTTCGATTGTGCAGTCATGTTTCTTGAGGTCATCGAGTTCGGCGAAACGCTGGACTTTTTGCTTGACCAGGTCACCGTAAGGCATCGGGTGACGTATG
>CAJVXH010000166.1 GCA_913009835.1 uncultured bacterium | reverse complement strand
GGCGCGAGTATGAGAAGTAGATAGCTGAAGTAAGAGCCCTTAAAGTATTTTCTTTTCTGTTTGTTTTTATGTTGTTTTGTTTTTTTTTTTTTCAAGCAGAAGACGGCATACGAGATATATCAGTGTGACTGGAGTTCAGACGTGTGCTCTTCCGATCTCAGAACCTTTGGCGTGCATACGACGCTCCGGGATCACCTCGCGGTCAAAGTGAGCGAGCTTCTCCAGGTACCAGACATCCTGAAGCAGCATTGGTCCGCGCTTTCCGGCTGTCAACACATTCTGGTTGTCAGCCACTGGGGCGCCCACACTGTTTGTCTGCTTTTTGGTGCTCATGGTAATCCTCCTTATCAAAAGTGTTTCTTTAATATCCCTAAAATGCACTTGACACAAATACCGCGATTCTCAACAGGTATTGCTTCATTAAAGATGTCTCGATCTAAATGCGTATTTATTCTCAAGTAAGAATAGCTGGGATCTAGTGAATGTCAATGCTCATTCTCAGCTATTGTAGTCTGCTGAGAATGGAAACCTCCTCCGATAACAGCGGAGGTACCACTCGGAGAGACCTTCTAAACCAAGGTCGTCTTATTCCTCACTCATGACAAATACACAATGTGACGAGTTTGAAACCTTTCTAATGCAGCATTCAGCTGGCAACAAGTGGGGTTGATTTGATTCACCCAGTATCAGTGAATTGGATGATTTTCTCGTAGTTATACCCGAGCGGAACTTGCTACGGCGAGTTTCTTTTTTCATCTTTGAGAAAGCACACACGTAAACCAATTCAATTGATAAAGGGGAGTAGCATGGGCTTCGACGGCAGCGGCAAAATATGGATGAACGGCAAGCTGGTAGATTGGAATGATGCGACTGTCCATGTCGGTGCGCACGTCCTCCATTACGGGACCAGCGTTTTCGAAGGAATTCGCATGTACCATCGCGACGGAACCGACAACAAGAGCGTAGTATTCCGTCTGCGTGATCATATCCAACGGCTCTACAATTCTGCAAAGATATATCGGATGACGCCTGATGCAGCCCCCCTGCGCGAACGTAAGCTCGACGACGCTCGCTTGAAATACACCGTTGATGAGATGGTACAGGCCTGCATCGATACTTTGCAAGCCAATGGCGACCGTGACGCTTACATCCGCCCATTCATCTATCGTGGATACGGCAGCCTCGGGGTAGACCCGCGACCCTGCCCGGTTGACCTCACCATCATGACCTGGCAATGGGGAAAATATCTCGGCGCGGAAGCGCTTGAGCAGGGAGTGGATGTCTGCGTATCCAACTGGAACCGTTTCGCACCGAACACCCTTCCAGCATTGGCCAAGTGCGGCGCGAACTACATGAACAGCCAGTTGATCAAGATGGACGCCCTCGAGAACGGTTACGTCGAAGGCATCGCGCTGAGCACCGACGGTTACGTTTCCGAAGGTTCTGGCGAGAACCTGTTCGTGGTCTTCCACGGCAAGGGTAAAGGCGGCAAAGATCAGTTGATCACGACACCGCTGGGTTCGAGTGTGCTGCCGGGCATCACCCGTCACAGCATCATCACCCTGGCGACGGAAATGGGGCTGGAGATCAACGAACAGATCATCCCACGTGAGATGCTGTACATCGCGGACGAAGTCTTCTTCACCGGGACAGCATCCGAAGTGTCACCGATCCGGTCCATCGACCAGATCAAGATCGGCGAGGGCAAACGTGGTCCGGTAGCGAAGATGATGCAGGACGCTTACTTCGATCGCATTGACGGACGCAGCGCCGATGAACACGAGTGGCTGACATTCGTCGACTTCGACTGACGGAGGCTGGAGACGGGAGCAAAAGACAGGAAAAGGGTGGTGATACCATCTCAGCCAAATCCTGATCGGGAAAGAACGGTGTCATCCTGACGTGCGTCGAGTGTTTTCCCGACGCGCGAGAAGGATCTCGATGTTGATCTCCTGATGATCCCGACTTGACAAGTTTTCTAGTCGGGGCAAACGCTATAGGAAAAGACAGGCCCGTGCTTGCTCGTCAAGCGCGGATAATCCACGACATGAATGTCGTGGGCATGTCACCTCGGTACACGCTATGGGCTGGGCTACCCGGCTGATCTAACATCTATCCGTTTCGAGGGACATTCGCTATGTGCGGGTGTCCCTTCTTACTAAATTGATCAGGGACACTTTCGGGAGTTTGTAGCTACCTCTTATTTTTAATCCTTCCCACAGACTGGTGGTATATTGTCTCATTCGCATTTGCAGGAGACGAACTCCTACTGCTGGAGGGAAAATGCTATTGGAGGTGATTCCCGGAGTCTGGATTATCAGGTCTGGGGACCAAGTTCCAACTCTCCACCTGAAACTACAGGGAAACGAACAGGTATAACGGTCAAATTGACCATGGCGCAGCTTGATCCTTTGTTGACAAAATGATCGAGCACAACAGGTTGCTGCTGTCCAGTGAGATGATTGATCTCACACATCTGACTCAGGATTAGGAGAACGACTCATGCATACATCGAAAAAGCCAATTGGTTTGTGGTCAGCAGTTTCCATGGGAATTGGGGCGATGGTCGGAGCTGGGATTTTCGCGTTGCTGGGTGAGGCGAGTTCTATCGCTGGGAGTGCAGTTTACATTTCATTCATTGTTGGAGGGATAATTGCGCTATTCAGTAGCTACTCCATGGGTAAATTAGGAGCTCGATTTCCGTCCTCAGGTGGAATAGTTGAGTATCTCACTCAGTCTTATGGTGTCGGCTTCTTTACTGGAACATTTAGCATCATGCTGTATTTCGCAGCGATAGTATCTTTAAGCCTTATCGCAAAAGCTTTTGGTAATTATGCATCCACTTTTATACCTGCTGGTGCAAGCTCATTTTCATGGAATAATGCTTTTTCAATCGGAATTATCGTAATATTCGTCATGGTAAATCTTAAGGGTGCGAAAGATGTTGCTGTTTGGGAGCGCATAACTGTTGGAATTAAATTTGCGGTTTTGAGCGGTTTGTCAATAGCAGGTATTGTCTACCTTAATCCGACATTGCTTTCTCCCAGTAATTACCCTCCTACCAGTAACATATTTTTTAGTCTTGCCATTACTTTTTTTGCTTTTGAAGGTTTTCGAGTCATAACCAATACAGCAGAAGATATGCCCAATCCATCTAAAACTCTTCCAAAAGCTATGATGATCTCTGTTCTATTGGTTATGGCACTGTATACAGCGATTTCCTTTGCGGTTTTTGGTAATCTACCGACCGACAAAATCGTTGCCGCAAAAGATTTTGCTCTGGCAGAAGCGGCATTACCTATATTTGGTAAGATTGGTTTTACCATAGTCGCTATTACAGCACTTATAGCTACTGCATCTGCTATTAATGCAAACTTATATGCTGTGACGAATGTGACATATCAATTGGCAAAAGATGGAGAGCTACCAGCCGTATTTGGCAAGCCGATTGCCCATAGCCGCGAAGGCTTAGTAGTTAGTGGAGTGTTCATTATTATTTTATCGCTTCTATTTAATTTATCCGATATAGCGGCAATCGGATCAATATCTATATTATTTATTCATGCAATAACTCATATAGGACATCTGAAAATAATATCAAAAACTGGCGCATCGCGCTTGTTAGTATCGCTTGCAGCTATATTTAGTTTAGCGGCAATGGTATTATCGCTAATATATATTAGTAAAGAATCAAATAAAGTGATAATGATCCTTATAGGGTTTGTTTCCGTAGCAGCAATTACAGAAATAATGATACAAAAACTGGCTAGACGAAAAGTAACGCCAAGAATCAAGTAAATAGAGTGCATGATGAATGCTTGTCACTCACGGAAGCATATCATCTCAACTGTGCCAAAAATGCTGATGCGTGGTTGAACGCAGATTCAGGAGCAGCATATTGACAAGCTCTAAAACGGACAATCTTAAATATGACGATGACAGCGGCTGCCCACTAAAGGCAACCTACTCCACCCCATTTCTGGCGATCCTTGGATTCTCGCTGTATCTTATACAGTGTACCCGGAGGCACGCTCTTTCAAACCCCGGCAACTCTATGCTCGAAACACACTGACAGTACCAAGAAAGGCCCGATGGACATTGCCGGTCCCAAAACCCGTAAAGACGCACGTGGCGTAGCTCTACAGATCCTCTACGCCATGGAAATCGCTGAACACGATCCTTCCGACGCTCTCCACATGATGCAAAATGGTGACAAGCGTCATCGTGAATTCGTGCAACGGTTGGTGCATGACGCCCACCGTTACCGTAACCGTATGGATGAGCTCATTGGCTCCAAATCGGAGAGATGGAACCTCGACCGTATCGCGATAGTCGACCATATCATCCTCCGAATGGCACTGTGTGAGCTGTTCCACATGCCCGATATTCCGCCAAAAGTTACCATCAACGAAGCTATCGAACTAGGCAAAGATTTCAGCACCGATCAGTCAGGACGGTTCATCAACGGCCTCCTCGACGCCATCTACCTCGAGCACGAACAGGATATCCTCAAGCTGAAGATTGACGATCCCAAATCAAAGGGATCAGCTCAGAATAAACGCAAGAACCCAGCAAAAACTCGTCCAGCCAAAGAAAAAAACAGGGGAGGCTCAATATCGTGAAGTACGCGATCTTCTCTGATGTACACGCCAACTTGCACGCTCTAAATCGTGTGCTCGAAGATATCGAGCAGCAAAAGGTTGATAGGACCGTCTGCCTCGGCGATCTGGTCGGATACGGTGCTTTCCCCAACCAGGTTGTGGATAAGGTGCGTGATACCTGCGATGTCGTCATCGCTGGCAATCACGACCACGCCGCAGTCGGCATCATGGACATCTCAGCCTTCAACGAGTACGCCCACCGTGCTGTGATCTGGACGCGTGACAAGCTGTCCGCCATCAACACCAAATGGCTGCAATCGCGTCCACTGAATGTGGTGGAAAACGAGATCCAATTCGTACACGCCAGCCCCGTCGAGCCCAGGAAATGGCACTACATATTCTCCAAAGATGACGCGCAACGGGCTATGGAGCATGCCGAGGCCGGGACCGTCTTCGTCGGCCATACACATGTCCCCTTCGACTACATGACCCGCTTGGGCCGTCTGATCAATGTCGGTTCAGTTGGTCAGCCACGAGATGGCAATCCAGAGGCAGCCTATACATTGTTCGACACCGCCACCGGCGAACGACGGCTGATCCATATCGCATACGATGTCCACGCCGCTAAAGACGCCATCATCCTCGAAGGTCTGCCGCCATTCCTCGCCGAACGATTGGTGATGGGGAGGTAAAATACCAGTGAAATCAATTTGATTGAATGATCCGCTTGCCACACAATGTTGTGCTATCTAAACCTAATTATGTTGTGTTAACTCTAGTCAAACCTATTGAACAAGGAGATCGTCGTATGAGATCACGAAATGTCTACTGCCTACCCTTGTTGCTATCAGTTTTATTCCTGGCATCCAGCATCCACGCGCAAGACAGCCTCAACGTTCAACTCTTGGGAACACTCTATGGCAAATACGATAATACCAGGGGTATCGCAATTGAAGGTGAGCATGCTTTCCTGGCTACTGGAAACACCGGACTTAGAATCATCGACATCAGTAATCCGGTGGAACCTGTTGAGATCGGTGCAAACCTCGCCAGTAATCGCGCTGTTGATGTCGACGTAGACGGGAATTACGCCTATGTCGCTGACAGTGTTGAAGGATTGTGGATTATCGACATTGAAGATCCAGGCTCTCCAGAAGAGATTTCATTCTTTTCCACTCCTTCAGGCTTATATGAAGTCATAGTCAGGGATAATATAGCATTCGTCCGTATAAGAGGTTCTGGATTGAGAATTATCGATGTGAGCGATCCGATGAATCCTGTGAATATCGGAATTGTGAACACCCCCGGTTATGCATACGATATTGCGATTGAAGGAGATTACGCCTATGTCGCTGATGGGTCATTCGGACTACGTATCATCGATATAAGTGATCCACATGAAGCTGTTGAGATCGGATTCTCTCAGGAATATTTTGCATCGAATGTAGCCGTGCAGGGGGACTACGCATATATCTCAGCATATGAGGATGGTTTGCTAATTATTAATGTCAGCGATCCAACAAATCCTGTAGAAGTTGGAGCGTACGTAAATGATAACTTGAGTGTTCAAGGTGTCGCGGTCTTTGGGAATTATGTTGGGATAATAACCATAGGTGATGGTCTATTTATCTTCGATGTCAGTGATCCAACGGATCCAATTCCCGTTGGTCACCACGAGGTACCGTGGGGGGGTGTAGAAGTCACGTATGCAAATGGTCTTTGTTTTGTGTCGAGCAGTCATACAGGATTACACATATTTGATGTGAGTATACCCTCCGAACCGATTGAGATCGGAGTCTGCGACACACCGGACTTCAGTGAAGATGTTGCCGTCTCTGATGGCCTGGCATACATCGCACAGCGTTCAGCCGGGTTACGTATCGTAGATGTCAGTGATCCATCCCATCCTGTCGAACTCAGTTCTGTTGACACGCCGGGAAGCGCGCAAGGTGTCGAAGTGGTTGGAGGATACGCAGTGATCGCCGATGGTCCCGGAGGTTTGCGAATCATTGACATTCATGATCCCTTGTCACCGATCGAAATTGGTTCCCACAACGCCCCAAACAACGCTGTGAACGTAGCTGTTGGTGGGCAATATGCTTATGTAGCAGACTCCGACAAAATACGCATCTTCGACCTGTCCAATCCCTCTGAGCCTCGTCAGATTGCAATTATTGGCACCGTCTGGGATCAATGGGATGTCAAGGATGTCGATGTCGAAGGTGATTATCTATACGTTGCTGAAGAGAGACATGATGGTCTTCTGGTTATAGATGTCAGCGATCCATCTGAACCTGAATTGGTTGGAAACGGTTCGAACAATCTCCCTGTCGCACTTGCAGTGCGGGGATCTTATGTTTTTGCCATTAGTTTAGACTACGATGAAGGGGACAGTTATCTGGATATTCTTGATGTCAGTGACCCGACTGCTCCAGACATGGTCGGCTGGATGAATTTCCCTTTGTGGGCAACCGATGTGACCGTCGAAGGAAATATTGCCTATATCGCTGCAACTGGAGGAGTTCGGGTTATTGATGTGGAAGATCCGACGTCACCAGTTGAAATCGGGTACTATGCTGCAGCTTCATCCGGCGGATCCACAGGGATTACAACTGAAAATGGACTTACCTATGTAACCCAGTACTATCAGTTTCAGATCTTTGCTGAAGATACCGGAAACCATGTTGGGAACTATAGTGAAGAGCGGAATCATCAAGCGTTTTCACTCGATCCTGTCTACCCGAACCCGTTCAACAGCGCGACGACGGTGCGTTATTCGCTCACTCAACCGGGTGAAGTACGGGTGACGGTGTTTGACCTGTTGGGACGCGAGGTTGCATCGTTATACGATGGATTGTCACAGCCTGGCGAACACACTCTCCCGTTCAACGCTTATAATTATCCATCAGGCACATATTTTCTTCAGCTCGATACGGGGAAC
>CAJVXH010000165.1 GCA_913009835.1 uncultured bacterium | reverse complement strand
CACAGGGGCATATTTTTCTTCACTCCACTTGTCATCGTCCAATTCGGGTGAGGAACTGGCTGGAGTCTGAGGCGGCTGATGCTGCGTCCGGCACATTCCCCGGAAACGGCTGCTTGATGAAGTAGAACGCGTCCTCTGCGATGATTGTTTCCGGTGCAAGTCCCAGACGGGCGACGAGCAGATATTCACCCGAAGGATATCCAGCCGGGAGATAATGCTGGATCTCATCTACGATGATCGGAACTCCGGGCTGAATGTCGACATAACGTTGGATGGGGACGTTCGGGTTGTCAGCGGGGCCATAGACTGTGACCTGCCCGATGTAGGTGCCGCCTTGAGCCACGGTGTTGGTGATGTTTGCGGAGTACCCGAACCACCCACCGCTTGGAGGGATAACTGTAGGTGAATTGAAAGGTGCGATGGAGAGAGAAACTCCAACATTGTTGACGCGAGTATTTTCGTGCCAGATCACCATATCATCATTATGATATGGTATTACGATATCCAAGTCACCGTCACCATCCAGATCGCCGATGTCCATGTCCATTCCCCCACTTCTAGATAAATAAAATATCGTTTCAAATACACCATCACCCAAGTTTTCGAATATTCTTACAGAACCACCGAGTCTATAAAGAAAATCAGTGTCACCATCATGATCAAAATCTATTGGATCTGCTGCATCAATGCCCCAAAGAAAACCCACTTCACCAGTAATAGTTTGCGTATACTGAAGATTTCCTGTGTTCCTGAAGTAAATTTGCGGATCTGGAAAAACGGCGATAGCGAAGTCGTTGAATCCATCATCGTTGATATCGTCGATGGTAATATCATATACCTCCCCACCAACTGGGACTGTGAAACCTGGTTCAAAACCATTCTCGAATTCAAATATGTAGATATTGTACATTACATCAGTCCAAACCATATCCAGATCGCCATCATTATCCAAATCACCGAGGTCATATTCTCCTACCATCTGATCGGCAAAGAAATCGTTGTAAATTGCGATGGAATCGGAAAACACAAGATTGCCCAGGTTTTCCCACCAGAATACACCCTGCTCAAACCAACTTGCGTTTGAACTTATGAAATCCATGTCTCCGTCATTATCAACATCTGCAGCTTTCATCAACCATGGATAATTAAAAGGGTCTATGGGGTAATGGAGGGAGAAAGTTCCGTCACCATTGTTCAATCTGAACGTCACCACCGGGTCACCAACACTGCTGCTGATAATATCGCTGTCACCGTCGTAATCAAGATCACCTGCCCAGAAAAAGGGTGTTTCAGGATGGTTTTCGGCAATCGGGTGATAGGTGAATTCACCAGTGCCATCATTTTCCCACCAGACAAGAACCGAATACCCAGCAGCGATGATGTCACTATCCCCGTCATTGTCCATGTCAATTACTTGAATGTACTTAGCTCCTCCGATTTCAGGTGATAAAACATGTTCGATGGGTTGGGCTAAGACGCCTAATGCCAACGAGTTAGCCAGTATAACAGCGACAAGAATTCGATGAATGTTCATGATAGACCTCCGTATGATTCGACATTCGATGTAGATATATAAGATGGTGAATCGGTATCGCTGAGTCCAGTCTGAACGGTCGAATTTCTATTATTGTTGATAATCCGCTGGAACATGCCCCTGTTACGACCGAAGGTTATAACAGGGTTGATCCGCAACTCTGTTAATATGTTATTTTCTCAGGACTCAGGACTCAGGACTCAGGACTCAGGACTCAGGACTCAGGACTCAGGACTCAGGACTCAGATCGGTGAATCCCTGCGAACCGCAAACAGACGCGGGTCACAGGGGCATGTTAATCTTGCCCTCTGTGTATCCACGCTTGACACTCCAAGCACGGGCCTGTTCTTATTGATATTTCTTATCAACCCTCACTTGATCCCACCTCCTACCATCCCTATCCTTACTAGCCAGGGAGGATAAATGAAGCGTGTTCCGTGGAAGCTCATCGCACTCATCGCCGGACCGTTGCTGGCGGGAATAGTATTGGTAGTGTTTCCAGAGACTGCATCGCCGCTGCCGGGACGCACCGCAGCTGTCGCGGTCTGGATGGCGGTATGGTGGCTGACAGAGGTCATCCCCCTCGCGATCACCTCACTACTGCCCCTGGTGCTGCTCCCGGCATTGGGTGTGATGTCCTCAAAAGCCGTCGCCGGAAGCTACACCAACGACGTCATCTTCCTGTTCATAGGCGGGTTCATCGTTGCACTGGCGATGGAACGTTGGCAGCTCCACAAACGTGTCGCCCTGGTTATTCTGCGCACCATCGGAGGGGGGCCATCACGCACCTTGCTCGGTTTCATGGTCGCCACCGCCGGGCTGTCAATGTGGATCAGCAACACCGCTACCACCATGATGATGGTGCCCATTGCCGGGGCGGTACTATCACGTTTTGACAATCTGCTCGATGAAAAATCTGCTCGCCGTCTCGCAATCGGCCTGATGCTCGGTATCGCCTACTCCGCATCCATCGGGGGGATGGCAACCCTGGTCGGTACCCCGCCTAACCTGGTCTTTACGAGCCTCTTCACCCAAGCATTTCCACAAGGCCCGGAAGTGAGTTTCGCCCAGTGGATGATATTCGCAACACCCCTCTCCCTCTCCTTTCTACTGATCGCCTGGGGACTGCTGGCAGCCATGTACACTCGGGGGATTCGGATTCCTGGTGGAACGGAAACAGGTTCAACGAGCAAACGAGTCTCTCTGCGTGCCGACTACGCTGCAGAACTGAAAGCGCTCGGTCCCATGAACAGTGATGAACGCAAAGTGCTGACTGTGTTCATCACCCTGGCCGCACTCTGGATCACCCGTAAACCACTCGGGTTCGGAATCGTCACCATTCCCGGCTGGTCACAACTCCTGCCCGAACCTTCATATGCCGGCGATGGTCTTCCCGCAATCGCGCTCTCTATCCTGCTATTCATGCTGCCATCATCCGTGAGAGGCGAACGCATCATGAACTGGGATACCGCCAAACGTCTGCCCTGGGGAATTGTCCTGCTGTTTGGCGGAGGCTTCGCCCTGGCAGCTGCTATCAATGTCAGCGGATTGGCCCTGTGGATAGGTGGTCAATTAGCGGGATTGGGCAAGTTGTCGCCAGCTGTCATGGTGGGCGCGATCTCCACCCTGATGACTTTTACCACCGAACTGACCTCCAACACTGCCACCACTCAACTGGTCCTGCCCGTTCTCGCGGCAGTAGCTGTCGCCATCGGACGAAATCCGCTACTGCTCATGATCCCGGCAACTCTGAGTGCGTCGTGTGCGTTCATGATGCCGGTCGCAACTCCTCCCAACGCTATCGTGTTCGGATCTGGACGGATACGGATAATCGACATGGCAAAGACCGGGCTGTTGCTCAACTTGATCGGAGTTCTGCTGATCACAGCCTGGCTCATGCTGGCAGGGGCGGGTATGTTCGACGGGATGAACGAGCTGCCTGACTGGGCTGATACGAAGATGATTCAGGGATTATAGGAGTCAGGATTCTGTTTTTTGTGCAATGATGAAGAAATGAAACGGGTTATCAGAATGGAATGTATCAATAATCCGCAATCTCTGGCTAATGATATCATTCTTGATGCGTGAAAGGGGAAATCCCTCCCGGCCGAGTTCCCAGTAATGGCATGCCCATGGAAATTCCTTGATATATTCGGGGCGATATTTCCTGTTTGGTAGATTCTTGGGAAAATAACGCGAAAGCTCGTATTTGGATCTTTTACCTTGGCCACGGAATGTTTTGAAGCTCAATCGGAAGCCAAAACATGAGTACGGGATACTTATGACGATATAGTTTCTTGATAACGCTGCCATCTTTGCCAGGTTTGAGGAAAATCTATCATAAGGTGAGTGTTCAAGCACCTGGAAGGCACAGACCGCTCCATATCGTTTTCGAATCATTGAAGGATCCGCGTCTTCAAGACGGCTTAGATAGGTTGGATTAGTGCTCGGTACAATATCCAGCGTGTCATATTGAATTCCGATTGATTTCATATACTTTGGGATGAATGATTCTCCGGGACCAATTTCCAGAACGTGTTTTATCTTCAGGTCTTTTATGGTTTTCATCTGGAGGTAATATGAATTGTTGTGTTGCTCTGTAATCAGTTTCCCTTTATTCAATTTGCCTGCGAGTAACTGGCGTTCCAACGCCACGGGAGTATGAGGTTCATCATACATTTTAATGTTTCTATCATACATGTTAATCTCCGGTAACTAGCAGCATCTTCTGATCATCTTCAGGTCGGTTCCGCGCCTACTCCACTTGCATGTTGACATTGTTCAAGTTTACAAAAATACTGCGACAGGATCAAGCGTAGTAACCAGTATGGGATAGCAACTTGCCACGGACTTCAGTCCGTGGCTGCGGACATCATGCCTACGACATTCATGTCGTGGATGATCCGCGTTTACACTCCAAACATGGGCCTGTCAGACTGGCAAACCATATCAATATGGGACTCATAGCACTCGTGATGGCCTGGGGTTCTCAGAAAAATCGAGAGGACACCCTCAAATGAAGGTGTCCTCTTCGCAGTATACGTACCCGACAGACAGTTCTATAGTGATGCTCGAAACTATTGCCTCATGTTCGCGAAGTCAGTTCACCGTTGGGGCTCAGGGCTCGGGGCTCAGGGCTCGGAAAACAAATACAAATGCAGCCTCCGGTCAACATACCGACCCTGTCTTTTCTCTTGCTCACAGCTCACAGCTCACAGCTCACAGCTCACAGCTCACAGCTCACAGCTCACAGGCTTGAGTGATTCGTGTGGAAAAGCCGGATTTATTATGAGGCATTCTTTTCAAGAACCAGTATAACTGTCCCCAATGATTGTACCGATATCCAGAACTATTTGTCACGCTTTCCATTGCGGAACCCGCGACGCAGGAATGCCGGCACTTCCTCAATATTGTTCCGATCGGCGAGTGTCTCGTTGACAAACATCGGTTCGGCATCTACTCGAACGAATTCCTTCGGGTCTTGAGTACCGTTTTCGCTTTTCCCGTTGGTTCCGTTGGTTCCGTTCGTACCATTCGTGCCGTTTGTACCGTTTGTACCGTTTGTACCGTTGGTCCCGTTCTTCCCATTCTTGCCGTTGGCATGTTGTCGGTGCTCTTCGATGGACTTAAGTGGTCGGGAGCTCCCGGCAGCATGAAACTGCGGCGATGCTTCGACTTTCCGCGACCTGAAGATACCAGCTGTTGATGTGGGCTGGCTGTTAAAACCGGTAGCAATCACAGTCACGCTGATCTGATCGCCCAGAGACTCATCCTCGACGAGGCCGAAGTAAATGTCAGCGTCATCCAGGGCGCTCTCCGTAACAACTTGAACCGCCTGCTGCACTTCCTTCATCCCAACGTTCTTCCCACCAGAGATGTTGATCAGGATGCCACTCGCCCCGTCAATGCGCAGATTGTCGAGCAGAGGGCTGTCAATAGCCGATTCGGCCGCTGCTGCCGCACGGTTCTCACCTTCCGCCACTCCAATCCCCATGATGGCATCGCCGGAATTGCTCATCACCGTTTTGACATCCGCGAAGTCAACGTTGATGAAACCGCGCCTGTTAATCAAATCGCTGATGCCCTTAGTACCCTGATACAATACCTGGTCAACCTGTTTGAACGCTTCATGATATGGCAGATCATCCTTGAACAGATCAAAGACTTTATCGTTAGGAATAACGATCAGAGTGTCCACCGCTTCCTTCATCTCAGCGACCGCGATCTCGGCACGTTGCATCCGTTTCCTGCCTTCAAAACCAAACGGCTTGGTCACAATACCGATGGTCAGGATGCCGCGGTCACGTGCCAATTGAGCTATCACCGGTGCCGCACCTGACCCGGTACCACCGCCCATACCAGCAGCCACAAACACCATATCCGCGCCATTGAACATGTCACGTAGACGGTCCATATCCTCTTCGGCAGAAAAACGGCCCGCCTCTGGATCACCACCTGCTCCGAGGCCGCGCGTAAACTCCTTACCAATCTGCATCTTGGTAGGTGCGAGACAGTGTTCGTCGAATAACGCCTGCGCATCGGTGTTCACAGCGATGAAATCTACTCCAGCCAACTGACTGGAAATCATGTTGTCAACGGCGTTTGAACCAGCTCCGCCGACTCCGATTACCTTCAACCTTGCACGCTGCTCATCGGGCGAAAATTCAATCCGAAGATTACCCCCCAACTTCCCTTTCTCACTCATGATCGACTCCTGTCTATCGGATAGCGTATTCTTGTTTTCAATTGATGAAACATCTTCCTTCTCGGTCTCTTCTGCTTCCGCTACAACTTCTTCCGACTTCTCTTCATTTGCGGGAAGGTCGTATGCGGTCAACAGATCCACCGACACCTGCGACTCGTTGTACATATCATCCGGTGCTTCGGAAACCAGTCGATCCTTCTCCTCGACCTCATCGAGCTGATCAACTTCATCGACCGTATCGGAAGGGGGAACGGCGGCTAGATCATCACGCGGAATTCTGGTCTGGTGTTGAGAATCTGATTCAAGGCCAGGCTTTCCGGCGTTACTGATCATCTCCGCCGCCTTGTCGAGGAACTCGTCAGTCATGTAAACGGGACCGTTGGCCGAGACCTCCCCACCATCATCACCGATGGCAAATCGGTTCTTCTTCACTAACTCCTCCCCCGGATTCTTTGCCGCCAGCTCCTGCATTTCCTTGGTACGCTTTTCCAGGGCTTCGCAAGCTGCGATGATATCTGCTACTGACTTCTGACTGTTCGGACGTTTTTCCATCTCGTCCATCCTTTCTGCTGATGAGCGATCCGAGGGCGTTGAATTACTACTGTATTCTTCGTTCTGTTCGTCTGACCTCCATCCCTCACCTCCTGGCGAGGATGAACTGTCCGCGGGGATCAAAAAAAGTCCTCGAACCATGCTCGCATCCTCCTCAGTATTTTCAGGAATACTGCCGATTCGTCGTCACTGCTGGACATCTTGAATGATGAGTCACCATCCATCCCGTACAGTACAAGGCCGGTTGCGGTGGCAAAACGAGGACTGCGGGCGCTATCCATCAACCCACCCAACCCACCGGGCTGACCTACCTTGACCGGCAACTCAAACATCTCCTGGGCCAGTTCCGCCGCACCCTCAATTTCTGAGGCACCGCCGGTGAGCACTATGCCGCTATTGAGCATGTCCCAAACCTGCGCCTTGTTCATCTCCACCATCGCCAACTCAAACAGCTCCTCCATTCGAGGCTGGATGAATTCGGTTATCTGCTGCCGTGACACCAGTGACGGAGGCCGCCCCCCGATACCTGGAATCTCTACGTCCTCACCACGTTCAACGTTGGGGAGGTAGCAATGCCCATGCTTGAGCTTGATTCTCTCTGCTTGCTCGAACGGTGTTCGCAGTCCCAAGATCGGAAGAGCACACGTCTGAACTCCAGTCACACTGATATATCTCGTATGCCGTCTTCTGCTTGAAAAAAAAAAAAAGTAAATTCCACTGCTACATTCCATATCCGCACCTCCATCCTCGATT
>CAJVXH010000164.1 GCA_913009835.1 uncultured bacterium | reverse complement strand
ATCAACGGGACCACTGAGGTCATGCTCAATGATGTCAACCACATCACCACTGACAGTGAAGATTCGAACCAGACACTTCTCTGGAAGATTATAGAAGTAAATACGACGGTCAGTCTGCGGGAAATAGCCGGTCGTACCATCATTCCGGTTCTCCCAGGAAACGTATGTCGTATCGCCCTCACTATATGTCAACGGCAAATACTGACGAGTGTAATCAGCATCAGTACGATATGGATTTGGCACTACGCCAGGCTTCTTCCGTGGATTACCCGCCGGAGCAGCATAGGTAGCGTTCGCCGACTTCGCACTCTCAAGAGGCTCAGTTCCCGAACGATAATCGCCATAGTCATATGCCGTCACCGCATAATAACGGGGAATCATCGGGTTGGTGTTGTTGATGCGGTACTCATACTGACGCGCTCCATCTTCCATCCAGGATGAAAGCTGGTTGTTTGACTCAAGACCCATATTCAAACCTACCGGCCTCAGCGTCCCAACAATGTCACCGAACTCCTTGTGGGTAACCCAGGGAATCCAGCCTGCGGCATCAATCTCATCCTGATAATAGACGCTGTCTAACAGGGAGTCGTTGTCGGTGTAATACGTGTAGTCGATATTATCAAATTCAGCGAGGAAACTGAATTCCGTCTCCTGACCGGAATTGGACACGTAGACACGATACCCTTCGAAGTCCTGCTGACGACTGAAAGCGTCCTCATACTCAGGATCTTCAGATGGGAAGGAAGACCACTGAAGAATCATGTCCCGACCTTCAGTGCGATAGGTAAGATCCGGAGTCGGGGGTGGCGGTGGACCCTGAAAATCAGGCACGCCATCGCCCTGATCAAATAAATTGTTGCCAAAGGTGTAGTCGAACAATGGAGGACGTGGAGCCGTGTCTTCTTCTGGCTGAAGGCGTCCATCCATCTCGCTGCCGTCCTCATCAGGTCCATTGTAGGTGAGAGTCTCCCAAACATCATCAGCGGGATTCCAGAACGTGACCTCCTCGCCTATCCGCTCAAGCGGAAGATAGACACGGTCTGTACCAACATCCTCACCGAACCAGTCATCCTGAACACCACCATCATCCTCAGAAAGGGCTTTCCAGGAACCTGGCTGCATGTAAGTATCAACCATTGGGTTGTCATAAACCTTCGCTGCCCAGTCAGCATTGTACTGGAAATCAGCAAAATTGAACTTTTCAGGATCAATATTGGTATTGCTCACTTGAGGATTGTTACGGTCATGGAAATTCGCGCCCGCAACATATGCCATCGTCATCGAGAAGCTCTCACCCGGATTCAAGCGATAAATCTGGTTGCCTGATTCATCGGTGAAGTCATAGATCCCGAGAGGACCCCAGGAAATCAGATAACGGGTGTCGTATCCATCTGCCAGATCTCCAGCATTGCTAACTGCCGGCTGCTTCCAAGCGTGCTCTTCGAGAATAACATCTGGATCGAAGCGGTCGCGGAATATCTGTGGATTGTCAGCGATATAGCCAGGATCATCCACATAAATCTGATCGTAATCGAATTCCCGGTTGGAAAGAACCTCATACTTGTCAGCATCCGTGACAGGTGTTCCGAGACGATCCGTCCAGTTGGATTCGTCATCATCCCAAGAGGGGCCGAAGTCAAGGTTGACCGGATCGTCACCGTTTGAAATCCACCAGTTGAACGAGGTGCGCAACTTGGGATTTGGTGCACGAACAATACGACTACCAGTAATGTCCGGGCAGGTGAACGAGGCGCCACTAGATACATTCTGTGGACGACCATCGTTGTCTGCAATCCATGCGGTGTTAATTGTCAGTTCCAGACTGTCACCGGACACCGAACCAGGAGGTAGATACTTGTAAGTTTTGGTAAACCCGCAGATATCATCCTGATAGTGATTGCCATCAGAGTCGGTGCGACCAACATCAGCGTCTACGAAGAGCCCGATGTAAAGGTTCTTCAGAAACTTGTCTGCTATGTTCTCAATCTCGTAATCGATGATGATAAAATCCTGCGCGTAGTTGTAAGACCACGCATAAGTGCTTTGAGTAACCTTGATACCCAGCGGGATATGGGGTCCGTCTTTAGGATATCCAATTACAGCACCACCCGGCAGGACGGTAGTCGTATCCGCATATGAAGTAACAAAATCCTGTTCCGACACCGCAAATTCGTTAGTTATAAACTCACCAAGGCAGTTGAAGGCATTGAGACGGATCGAACGTTCTTCAAGACGTGACGCCGGATGGAACTCTTCGTCACCCTCCCAACCCTCAGTACCAACCGAGACGCGAGGGTAATCAAAGTCCTCTTCTTGAATCATGGCACCAACCCAGAGGCCACCACGATAAAGATACTGCGTTCCCGAACCACCCGGATACTCCGCCTGAACGGCCCATTCACCCGTACACGGATCAGTTAGCGCGCTCGTCCGAGTAGGACTGTCGTTGCCGAAGTAACCGAAGTTGGTAATCGTCATCCAAAGCAAGCCAACGTCTACCGTGCGGTTCTCCTGGTCAATGTACTCGGCTGTTCGCCGAGGTCCCTTCAACCCATCATCTTCATGATAGGGTCGGTCCATACGGGCTTCTGCGACACTAGCCACTCCCAACAACATCGGAAGCAATGCCAGCAAAATAATCCCGTTTAATCCTTTACGTCCTCTTCGCACCATAATAGCACCTGTATCTAAAAATGGACGATAATAATCACAAGCCGTTGTTGCCATAAGCACCCACCTCACCGCCATCGTCACTACCAAGCAGGAGAGGACTACCTTCAGGCAAAGTAAAATCGAACTCTTCCGGGGCTACAAACGAAAACTCAAACGAGCCTACTTCTGTCGAATCAACAGGTCCAACAAACAAATCAGCATCAACATCCGAGAAGAAATATGTGTAACTCAGAGTCGGTTCCGAGGAAATCTCAGAAAAAACTCCTGAACTCTTGTAGCCATAGAAGATCGAATTCTTGACTTCAGGCTGGGCAAAACCCTCAGCGTGAATGCCATGATTGAACCTGCGTTCCACCCCATCCTCGTCACCCAATACCTCGATCCGCTTCCCGTATACTGTCGCATAGTTAATCGTTGGAGAGGAAAGCTCTGTGACATATAATCCCGAGCCACCGATATTGTACATCAACAGGTTGGTAATATCCGGACTGGAATTGCTCACCAGGAGAATACCATATCCGCGCGTATCGCTGATACGAGTGCGCGTGAGGACTGGATTACTGTTTAGCATGCAGACAACACCGTGCATACCAACCCTTTCAACCGTCAAACGATCAACAGTGGGATTGGCACCATCAAAGCAATGTAAGCCCGCATAGTAACTGTCCCGAATGGTGATGTTGTCCAAACGCGGAGAACAAGCGATAACAGTTAACGCACCCAGAGTGTCAGGAAATGGAGACGAGCGATTGTCCAGGGAGGCATATTCGATGATCGCGTGCTCGATGAATGAACCCTCATCAACCTCATCCAGAACGATCTGACGCCAGTCTGCGCTCTCGGGTTCAAGCGCTGCAGAAGTGAAGACAACTTCATTGCCCTCGACTCCGCTGATCTGTACACCGCCACGCAAATAGAGTGAATAGGGCCCCTCAAATGCGAGCATTGTACCCGCACCAATGATCAACTCGTCGCCTTCTTCAACCCAGATATCACATCGGACACGATACAACATGCCCTCTTCAAGGTTCAGCTTGTTGTATACATCATCGTTCACGAGACGCTTGGAAAGATCGTACTTACCCTGAAATAGCGGAATAGCACCCATATCAGCCTGGGTAAGATCTTCATCCTTCCATGAAGGATCACCACGGTCGATGACGCCACTACAGGGATGCAAAGCGTAATCGCCACCCTCAAGATCGACGAAGACCGGGTCGACCTGGATGTTGGTACTCACATCCGCCGCGTAATCCTTGGATGGATTCGTCCAGGCAGGTGGAACATAAGCTAAAGAAGCATTGTTCCAGATATCATTATACGTAACCTCTGGAACCAGACCATTTTCGTAAAGAAGCGCGTCCTGTGGCAAACGAACGCCAGCATCGTCATTCTGTACGATGATGTTGTTGCGAATGATGGATTGCCCCAGATTCGCGTACAAATCCCCTAGTGGATCCTCTGCTCCTTCACTACGATCCACCAAGTCCCAATCTGGTTCTATGTGGATAGCGTTAAATGCGTTCTGGACGATGGAATTAAACTCAATGATTGGCTGAGAGTTGCCGACCACGTGGATACCATCATAACCGCCGAGCTCGATGATGCTACGACGAATTGTCGGAGAACAGTTCTTTATCGTGATCGCACCACGGAGAACCGCGTATTCCGGTACAGCACGATTCTGCACACCATCATTGAAATAGTATCTAGTGGTATCAATATGCAGATCGTATTTCGCCGCGTACTGAACACGAACGTATTCAAAAATGGAGGTGTCATCTGCGCCTAAAAGGCGTATACCATCCCAGTCCCCACGCTCCGGGCTGGAACGAAGGGAAGTAAAGGTAATCCAATTCGACTCATTTCCCTGGGCGATGATCTCACCTTCCACATGCAAGGCGGCTCGTGGCTCAAAATACACCACTGTCCCAGGCGTAATGGTAAGCGTCTTGCCTTCCGGAACCGTCACCGTGTCCATGATGGTAAACGATCCACTCTGGACTCCAGATATTTCATCAAATACAGGATTGATAGGTGGGTCGTCATCACCACCCACCGGATTGTTGTTTTCTTTCGAACATCCGAAAGCCAGAAGCAGCAATCCCGACAAAAGCAACATCAGGGTTATGCGACTAAAACGTTTCATGTCGCTGTTCCCTCCTCGAGGTCTATGTAAACTACAATGAGCTCACGTGGTGATTTTTCACCCGCGAGCTCATGCCACGCTACTATCAGAATTCCATACCAACTTTCACCAGGATCTGACGACCTGAACCATAGTTGCGAGGGTTCGAATCGTAGTCTGTGCGGTCAAGACCCGGATTGTAAGCCGGGTTGAACGGGTGAATGGCTATGGTTGGTGATCCCGTTTCAGCATACAGAGAATTGATGTTTTTCTTGTCCCAAAGATTATAGACTTGGAGACCGGCAATCCACTTAATTCCCGCATAATCGAAATACTTTTCGAAACGCATGTTAGTACGTTCCCACCACGGGTATCGCTCTGAATTCTCAGCAATCTGATTCGGATCTGTGCCGGTTGTGTACTGGGACGGCGTATAAGGACGACCAGAACCGAACTGCCATTGCATAGACAACAGCCAGTAATCCGGAAGACGGATACCGAACAGCAGTGGATGATCACCCTTTGGATACATCACAGCAGTGCTGAAGTTTATCTGGTGAGTCTGATCCCAGTTTAATGGGTGCTCATCATAGTTGACCGGAACGCCGGCCGAGACATTGGTAAACTCATCCAACGCACCAGAAGCCTTTCCGAAGGCGAAGGAGAAGTCATAGTTGAAGGTCGCTTGGAAATGATTGGCGAACTTGCGATCAATCTTCAACTCGAAACCGCGGGCACGACCATAGTCAAGGTTGATGTATCGAGTAATCGTGATCGGACCATCACGCTCCTCGATTGTGGAAATCTGATCGTACAGATCGCGGTAATAACCGGCAACCTGAACGGAGAAATTGTCTGTAATCTGGGTGTGGACACCCAATTCGTAAGTCACAGAACGTTCAAACTTGAGGTTAGGATTACCAACTACCCCTTGGTCAACGTTCGTTGTCGTCGACTTGTAAAATTGCAGGAAGGGCGGCAATTTGAAGAAATGACCGTAATTGAAATACAGCTTTGAACGGTCAGTGATCGGGTGACTGATTCCCAAACGAGGAGCGAAAGCGAAACGCGAATCACGAGCGTCTGTGGCACCAGGCTCACCAGCTGCGAGACGACGCTGCTGCTCATCGACGACCTTCGGGTCATGGATGATGAAGTCACTTCGCAGACCGGCCTGAACGATCAAGCCCTCAAACTCCATCTTGTCCTGCACGTATACAGCACCTTCCCAGGGACGGTATTCCCAGAAGTCACGAACAGAACCGATGCCGGCTGGTTCACCGTTTTCATCAAGAACAACATATGGTTCGCCGCTTCCCATGGAAGCGTCACCATTGTACAGCTGGTCCAAACCACTGATCTGCTGCTGGGACATGATGTAATACTTCATCTCCGTACCAATCTTCACTTCGTGGAACTTATGTACCTGGCTCTGCCACGAAAATGTGAAGGAATATTCTTCGGTGCGACGTTTAGCCCAGATAGTATCCTCATCCCAGGTTCCCGGGTTGAGGAAATAGTCTGAACCGTTCCACTCGCCATTACCGTTGAAGTCAACGAACCGTTCCTCGCCCTGATCGTAAACACCGTTTGGGGGATTGAAAGTCGGTTCGTCGGTGTCATGTATCGTCCGGTTTACCCACGTGCTGTGAGAATCGTCGTACTTCATGTAGTCACGCGCCAACCAATCCTGACCTTGAGCACCCAGGTTGTACGTGTAACCGACCGGATTCTGCGGATCTCCAGAGGGATATGTGAACAACTCATATTCGTTAAACAGTCCGTCCGGAGCATCGTAATGGCCGTTCAAAGTTGGGTAAGGAAGTGCGCCGTTCCCGCCATTTATCAACTCATCAAATCCACCACCAAACATGTTCAGCACACCCGAGGATGGAAGATCAGTGAAAAGCTCACCCGGATCCCACACACCATTATATTCGCCCGTGATTGGATCGCGAAGATCGGTGAACGGCTCCCCTGTATCATTCCACAAGTCACCGTCCCAAAATGGCTCGGGTGTGTCTTCGGCTGTATCCGTGTTGTCTACCAGATCACGGCGGTCAATCCGACCATTCAGGTTCTGGTCGTCATAACCCTCACCATCATCCTGACGCCCGTTGCCGTTGAGATCCGTGAAAGGTTCAAACCGATCACCAGCGTCTACTATGCCGTTCGTATTGTCATCGAACCAGGTCCACTGGCCATCAGGAATCAGGGTATCTTCAAATGGCTCCCAACGGTCAAAAACACCGTTGCCGTTCGCGTCCTGGAAACGTTCGCCATCCCAGCGACCATTGTTGTTGATATCCTGCTCGCCCAATTGTGGTTCCGCCGGATCCCAAACACCGTTGCCGTTCAAGTCGTTGTAAGTGTCCCAAGGATCGTACACTCCAACATTGTTCGCACCCGTTACAGGATCAACAACGTCTGACCAGGGTTCCGCGTAGTCATATACGTTATTGCCGTTCAGGTCAATCCAGTCCTCACCACGATCCCAACGACCGTTCAAGTTGAGGTCTTCATAACCCTCGTTACCACCCTCGTAATAGCCACTGCGATTGGCATCGATGTAGCCATCGAGGAAATTGTTGACGTCGTCATCAGCGAACAACTCATCTATTTCGGAGTGAATAACCCCATCGCCGTCCGCATCCTGGTCCCAGCGAGATCGGAAGAGCACACGTCTGAACTCCAGTCACACTGATATATCCCGTATCCCGTCTTCTGCTTGAAAAAAAAAAATCTCATCTCTCTCTCTCTCACCCTTCTTCACTCCATTCACACTCATCTACCTCTTATTCCTTCTTCTTCTTCTCAAACCCAAACAATCCC
>CAJVXH010000163.1 GCA_913009835.1 uncultured bacterium | reverse complement strand
AAAGTGGCCATCGTCGCGATCTCACGAAAAATGCTGGTCATTCTCAACCAGATGATGCGCGATATGAAGCCTTTCGTAGACCCGAATATGGAGACAACTAACTTGACTCCGGAATACAGTCGCTGAATGCGGAA
Organism: uncultured bacterium; assembly: GCA_913009835.1. Lineage (GTDB taxonomy): Bacteria > Electryoneota > Electryoneia > Electryoneales > Electryoneaceae > BMS3BBIN04. Next base: position 7,644 of record CAJVXH010000163.1, on the reverse strand, counting down.
GTCATCCTGAATGCGGAAGTCATCCTGAACGCAGAAGTCATCCTGAACGCAGAAGTCATCCTGAACGAAGTGAAGGATCTCGTTGTTACCCTTCTGATAATCCGCGTTTGCAAGCAAACACGGGCCTGTTTGTTTACTACGGATAACCCGCGTTGGCGGAGCCAACACGGGCACTGTTAGAATGACTTCATGGGTAATCTGATCGGAATTACCGCTTAGGTTTGAGCACCGGCTCATGGAACAGGCTGAACCTCAACCACTTATACCCGAAATCTAGTAGCAGTGCGTCGCTCTTGGCCATCTTGCGAGCTGTTTTCTCGTCAATGTCGATCCGTTGCAGCAGTGAACTGTCGAAAACAAACCGCTTGAATCGGTCGATGTCATAGCAGACCATGTAAAACATGTCCATCTGCTGAGGGGTGAGTTCATTCTCGTTCAGGAAGGGGTGCATGGAAATATCCTTGTACTTCTCCCCCTCTTCATCCCAACGGGCGACATTCTGATCTTCCATCCACTGACGTACAGTCCACTGCTTCGTCTCATCCCATCCATGGCAGACATCTTCGTTCATCAGGAAGTAGAACGCTTTCTCGCTTCCACTGTCCTGCGGGCTGGCTTTACCCACCGGGAACATGCGGCAAGCCCAGGGACGATCATGATAGACCGTGCAACCTTTCTCGGGGTCCACGAAATAACACGCTTTGCTCTCATCCTCACGCATTTTCAGCATGATCACCGGATGCTTCTGCTTTTCATGTACCGGCATCACCGTGTATTTCGAGAGGAATTCAGTGCTGGTGATCTTGAGATGGTTCTTCAGACGGATGATATCAAACGGAGTCAGGAAGATGTTGACATCGCTACAGCAATCATTGAAACAGGGCACCCCCGGATGGCAGCCGAAACAGAATGAACTGTCCAGGTCCATTCGATCGTGTTCCTGATTGACCTTCTCCTTCAAGTTGGCGAAGTTCCGGGCGGTAGTATCGTCACCTTCACCTGAACCGGGGCCGTCCGCCGTAGAAAATGCTATTTCACCTGGAGTGCTGTATCGGATCATTACTCATCATCCTCGATAATAAGCTCTCGCATTGCCTCAGCTGACCATACCGGAAATGGACCGGTCTCACCTGTAAATGGGTCAGTCTTATAACGATATGACGAGTGCGATGCGCTCTGTGACTTCATCACCTCCCAGCCACGCTGGAAATATCCGCAATCATCGCTGAAGCAAATGTACATCCACGGAGAATCGAAGTTCGCCAGTGACGGTAGTTTCATCTTGCTCATCGGTTGCTGACAGTACTTGCACAGCGGTGGAGAGTCGTGCATCTCAAGGGGATCAGTGGGGATAGTTGGGTCGGACATTTTAACAGAACCTGGTTAGTCTACGTGAAATTCAAGGGTCCGAATTCCTGTTTTACTTGCCGTAAGCTAACTCTTTGTGAAAGATATAGCAAAGGGGGGCGTGACTCAGCGAGGTATGAGCTGTGAGCTTGTGAGACTGTGGGACTGTGAGCAAAAAGCAGGCTTTGGGCTGTGGGGTATGGGCCATATGAAAGAAACAGGCCCGTGCTTGCTCGTCAAGCGCGGCTTATTTCTCGGTTTAGATGTTCGGTGAAGGAAGAGGGCAGGTGTGTCAAAGTGTCGGTTGTCCGCGTTTGCGAGCATCTGGTTATCCAGTTAACTCAGCTTGATATATGCCCCTGTGACCCGCCGTCTTTTTGGCGGTTCGCAGGGATAATTTAACGACTGTCCTGAGTCCTGATAAATCAAACGGGCACCTTGTAACTTGCGGATCACCCCTGCTATCGCCTGCGGCGGTAACAGGGGTATATTCATCGTCGGATAATCCACGACATAAATGTCGTGGGCATGATGCGACCCCAGCTGAAGCAACTGGATAACCGGATGCTTGCAAACACGGGCCTGTATCCTCACAAGACGCAGTCAGCAGTCCGTAGTCAGCTGCCCCAGTAATACAATTGAAACAGGGACACGCGTTACATCCACGTATCCCTGTCCATGGTTATCTGACCTTGGGCATATAATCAGATAACTTTTGAAATGATCAGTATTTATTGAAGCTCATCAGAGGTGAATTCTCACCAGCATACGAGTCTAAATTCAATCCCGAGATTGTAGACCGGGAAAGATCAACCTGCAAAAACGGACTATTCGTCGTTCCAACACGTAGCATAGCCTGACACGTGGGTGATCGTTGTGACTTGGGTCACCTTTCCCAAAATTCTCTCCCAGATGCCCGGAATCTAAATATCTCGGACTGATACCAGCTCACCAATGTCCTGGTTCAAGCAACCTTTGTTGAAACCTCTCCACCAGTTCCGGCGTGAAGGGATAAACATTCAGTGGTCGACGTTCATCAGCTGACGCATTGATCCGCTGCTGGCTATACTCTACCTTGCTTCTCCATGACCTTTCTCGCACCAGCATTTCTTATAGGGTTAGCGCTCGCCGCGTTACCCATACTCATCCACCTGCTCGGACGGCGACGTTTGAAACGTCAACCGTTTTCGTCCTTGGAATTTCTACGCCGTTTGCAGACCAAACGGATGCGACGGTTACGCCTCAAGCAGATCCTGCTGTTGATCCTGCGCACACTGGCAGTGCTGGCATTGGCGCTCGCGTTCCTCAGACCAGCACTACAGACCGCCGTATTAGCTGGCACAGGTTCGAGCACGACGGTCATCATTGCCGACTTGTCAGCCTCCATGTCCGCACGTCGCGGCGACAGTGTCCCAGTAGATCAGATCGCCGAGATTGCCCAGGAAATCTGGCGAGCCGGGGGAGAGGTAGGGCTGGTTGTCGCGGACGATTCAGGTGACCGTGATAACGCTCCACGCGACGCTGTCGGAGAACCTCCTCGCTGGCTGAAAGAGATGGAAACCGATGGACGCAGCGCATCGTTCGTGCCAGCACTACACCGCGCCACCAGTTTTCTCGAAGAATCGAACGCCGCCTCCGCCGAGATCATCCTGCTGTCCGATTTCACCGACATTCCACCTGACAGTCTGCCCGAGCTACCCGAGGGTATCACACTCTGGCGCATCCCCCTCGCCAATGAGTCAGTCCCCAACCTGGCAGTTACCGGCATGCGATTGGGAGAAGTGATGTTACGTCCCGGCGCCGCTGGCACGATGGAGGTCGAAATCCATCAATTCAGCGGCAGCGAGAGCATCCCGGTATTGGTGACCATCACCCTGGATGGTCGCGTGGTGGCGGAGGGTGAACTGACTGTTCCCGAAGAAGGATCGGTTGTTCAGAACTTCTCCTTCCGGGTGCCCGCCAGTGGCCAACATATCGGTAGAATCGAACTCGATCTGACAGACGCTCTGCTGGCGGACAACATCCATCATTTTGTGATGACCGTGCCCGGGGAACGTTCAGTTCTGCTGGTCGGAGATGATTTCGGAGCTCTCCGATACGCCGAACTCGCACTCAACCCTGAGGGCAGTAGTACAGTGTTCGATGTGAGCGTACGGCCCGGCCCCTTACGTAATGTAGCTCGCCTTGATGATTACGATGCAATCCTTTATGCCGGGGCTATTTCGCCAACTCCTGCTGACGCACGACGTCTGAAACAATTCAACGAAGCTGGCGGCGGACTATGGCTGGTGCTGGGAGAAAACTCTGATCTGGCAGCATGGAGCCGTACACTGCTACCGGAATTTGGCTTCGGAGGACTGGTGGCGGGGGGGGCACGGGGTGTTCGTACCTGGGAAACTATGAATCGAGATCATCCTGCCCTGGCCAGCCTGCTCGAGGGTGAAGGACAGTTTGACAAGCCTCAGGTGGCACGCGTCTTCAACGTCGCGGCAGGCCGGGGAACAAAAGCGTTGGTGCGTCTTAGCGATGGCACTCCCTTCCTCATCGAAGCTCCAACCGATGCCGGACGGCTCTGGCTGACACCGTCAGCCATGGACACCGAGTGGACTGATTGGCCAGTATCAGGCGTCTTCGCGCCGATGATGCAACAGGGGATCCTCTGGTTGTCAGGAGCTCAACCGCAGGCGGACGAAATTATCTGCGGTGAGCCGATATTGTGGCCAGTTCCGGATGGCGCATGGCAAGCCTCCGGCGAAGTAATCGCCCCGGAGGATCAACATTTAACCGCTGAACCAGTGTTCCGTGGTGGACGCCAGGTCTGGATCACGACAGACACTCGCTGGCCCGGGCACTACGAATTGCTCGTAGATGAAAGAACCATCAATCTGGCGGCCGCAAATGTTCCAGCGAGCGAAAGCAACCTGTCCTTGCATACCGAGGCCTGGCCTGGCAAAGAGCTTCGTATATCTGATGACGAAACTCTGGCAGAAACGCTAACCCAGGCGCGAGTGGGACGTGAACTCACGCCGTGGCTTTTACTCATCGCACTGCTGGCGTTGATCGCAGAATCTTTGATAGCGCGTGACAGGAAACAAGTCGCTCCAGTCCACGAGCCAACCAGCCAGACTGAGTAGCTCAGTTGCCTGGCTAGAGATTGATCTTAATTCCAAGCTGGTATCTTACCAGTTTTGCAGGTTTGAGGCTATTTCACAGACCGAAGTAACAACCAACCGCATACACCACTAACGAGAGATGCGAGTAGAATCGCCAGCTTCGCTTCGTCAAGCAATACTGACCCACCGAATGCCAGCGACGCTACAAAGATACTCATGGTGAACCCAATCCCACCCAGCAACCCAGCACCGAAAATATGCTTCATTGTCACGCTTTGAGGCATCGTTGCAAGTCCTGTTCTTATTCCAAGCCATGAAAACGCAACAATTCCCAACGGTTTGCCGACAAACAAGCCAAGCAGAATTCCCAACCCCAGCGGATCACTGATCGCTCCTATTCCGCCGCCTGTAAAGCTGACACCAGCATTCGCCAACGCAAACACAGGCATAACTACCCAGGTTACGAACGGATGCAACGCATGTTCCAACCGTGTCAACGGTGCCTGTGCATCACGTCCCAAGTCCGCCAGCGCGTTAAATGCTGCCTGCCGTTTATCCTCATTTGCGGCGTGATGAGCTACATCGAGGATACTCCGCCCACCTTCCTCCACCCCGGCGCCAAGCATCCATGCACGGTGTGGGATTGTTACTGCGAGTAATACTCCAGCAACCGTTGCATGGACTCCGCTCATCAGGAATGCAACCCACGCCAACGCGCCAAGTATCAGGTATGGCCACAACGAACGTACACCCAGCCGCGAGATTAGAGCAGCCAGCGCTATCCCTGCCAATCCTAGTCCCAATGCTGGTAAAATAATCTGCTCAGTGTAGAACAATGCGATGACGGCAATTGCGCCGAGGTCATCTACTATTGCAAACGCGACGAGGAATACCTTCAACGCAACGGGCACTCTGCTACCGACCAATGCCAGAATACCAATTGCGAACGCGATGTCCGTTGCCATTGGTATTCCCCACCCATCAATCGTTTCACCACCCCAGTTCAGTACGGTAAACACGGCTGCTGGTACCACCATACCACCTATTGCGGCGAAAATTGGAAGCGATGCTTTCTCCACGCTAGACAACTCGCCAACCAGAACCTCACGCTTGATCTCGAGACCGACAAGCAAAAAGAAAATCGCCATCAACCCGTCATTTATCCATAAAATCAGAGGTTTGTCAAGCTGTATCGGCCCAACACCCAAAGTGAGGTAGGTTTTTGTGAAAAGGGTTGTGTAGGTGTCCGCAAATGGGCTATTCGCCCAGATTAACGCAACGGTTGTCGCTACTAGTAGCAGAATGCCACCGGAAGCTTCCCGCCGCTCAAACTCTTGAAATGGGCGAATGATGGTATCAATTGGACGTCGAGGACGTGGCGCACTACCAACGACACCTGTGGATTGAGACATAATCGTGGTTTTCAGTTATGAACGTTAAGTTTGTATTGACAAACACACCCGGTTGTTCCACCTCCATACTCCAATATAGAGGGTGCCTCGAGGGCAATCAATGACTTATGCGGCACAGAATATCAAATATGGGATGATACCAGAACTTCTTCAATTAGTGATACCGCCTCCCGCGCGCTCGCAAGTAAATATGTTCTCCAGTGACCTTCGGCTGTATCTTGCTGAAATTCATTCATTCCGAGATTGAAATATGAATTCTCTTGAGTCGATACAATATCTCCCCAGTGAAGGGGGAGAACGTGAAACGGCTATACTGGCTGCTGTGATTAATCCGACAACGCCAGTGTGGGTAGCTGAAGATCATCTGGACGAGCTCGAGGCTCTGGCCGACACGGCGGGAGCGGATGTCGTTGGACGTATAACTCAAGCCCGCAAAAGCCCCAGTGCCGCGAATTACATCGGCAAGGGGAAAGTGACTGAACTCGCAGACATGGCTAAGAGTAACGGTGCCAATCTGCTCATCTTCGACGCTGATCTTACACCCGTTCAGATCCGAAACCTCGAAGAAAAGACAAAGCTCAAAGTCATCGACCGAAGCGGATTGATCCTGGATATTTTCGCGCGCCGGGCACGTACCGCCGAAGCGAAGGTCCAGGTTGAGTTGGCACAATTGCAGTATTATCTGCCACGTTTGACAAAGATGTGGTCTCACTTGCTCGGACAACAGGGTGGTATAGGTTTCCGTGGTCCCGGTGAAACGCAGTTGGAAGTTGATCGAAGGATTGTGCAGACACGTATTACCCACCTGCGCAAAAAGCTGAAGAAAATCACTCAGCAGCGGGAAACCAGGCGCAGCAGCCGTCGAAACACTCCTACAGCCGCGCTGGTTGGATATACGAACGTTGGCAAATCTACACTCCTGAACGCTCTCAGCGGCACCGAGGACGCGTTCGTGGAAAACCGGCTCTTCGCAACTCTGGATCCGAAATGGCGCCAGGTTGTGACTGAGGCAGGCAAACAACTACTTCTAATTGACACCGTTGGCTTCATCCGAAAATTGCCCCATCACCTGGTGGCATCCTTCCGTTCAACACTCGAAGAAGCCCAGGCTGCCGATGTAATCGTGCATGTGGCTGATCTGTCGCATCCGTTGTACGAGGACCAGATCAAGCAGACCGAGGAAGTGTTGAAGGATTTGGATCTGGAGAAGAAACAGACCTTGCTGGTGTTCAACAAGATTGATCGGTTGGACAGTCCAGCCACTCTGGAAAAGGCCAGGCAAGATCATCCAGGGGCTCTTTTTGTTTCGGCGATCAAAGGTCTTAGAATCTGGGAACTGAAGGAGGAACTGGAGACCAGGTTGTTCGTTACCAAGTCATCGGTGGATCTCGAGGTCACTCCCGAGCAACTGCAATTGCTCAGCCAGCTGGGCAGTCAAATCACGCTGCAAAACAAGGAATGGCACGAGGGAGTGATCAAACTAACCCTGAGTGGACCAAAGCCGGATGTTGACAACGCCATGCGAACTCTTGGCATGAAAGTACGCTACTGATAGAGAGAACGAATGCCGTGTAGCGCGGCAAAATACTGTCTTAGCCAGGTTGGCGAGTTGGGAACGTACAAACGGGACCAGCTCTGTAAGCTGGTCAGTGTGTTGACAAACCCCTGTATTGGACACAGGGTGTCATTTTGAAGCCGTCGTCTGTTTGACGGCTGAAAAAGATCGAACTTGTAAACCGTTGGAAAAGCACGATCTTTCCTTCACTGCGTTC
>CAJVXH010000162.1 GCA_913009835.1 uncultured bacterium | reverse complement strand
ACAGCAAGGTCCAGATCGCACGCAACAAGGCGCGGGGCTACCGATCTATCGAATACTTCAAAACCATCATCTATCTCGTCGCTGGGAAGCTCGACCTCAGCTTACCCACATGAAATAGCGAGGAACCGCAAAAGTCTTTGTGAAGGCAGGAGAAGTAACTGAAAACCAATAGACGCTAGCGCATGAAACGGCTAGATTCTTCACTTCGTTCAGAATGACACCCTATTCATTCAGAATGACACCCTATTCATTCAGAATGACACCCTATTCATTCAGAATGACACCCTATTCATTCAGAATGACACCCTATTCGTTCAGAATGACACCCTATTCGTTCAGAATGACACCCTATTCGTTCAGATGGGCACCAATCAGTTAACCGTCCCCGTCCCGCTGATCAGATTCAACGCACCACCACGATTGCCGGGACGTGAACCTTCCTCAAACAAGTAGGAGTGCACCAGGGTGCGTAAATCATCTTGGCTGAAAGGACCACCAATCGCCATCGCACGGTCCAGCAGACGTTCCACATCTTCCAAATCGAGCATCCCCAAGGTCTGCATCTCAATCAACTGACCGAACGCTTCAGAGCTTAGTACAGCCTGTTCAGCCGGGTGGAGAACACGGAATGCAGTAGTTGTATAACCACTGCGGTACATGACTTCAGAGGGATCCACACCATCAACCCGGTCATAGACCCAGTCGAATGCGGCGTTGATCTCGGAATCGGAGTAACCCTGCCCCCGCAGCTCCTCCCCCATCTCCTCGATCTCCTCGAGGTGGATTCGCTCCTCGCGTATCTCACGCAGCAGGTGCATGGCCAGTCCTACGACCTTGCGCGGTATTATGTTATCATCCCTCATCTCGGATCCATCGCCTTATCAGCTACTCTGTCCGTGACAATGCTTGAACTTTTTGCCACTGCCACACCAACATGGATCATTGCGACCTACTTTAGGTTCATCACGCGTAACCGGTTGACGAACCTGATTCTGTTGTTGTTGAGCTGGTGCTTGACCGCGCACTGGACGCTTCATCGCCCGTTCAACTGTTCCACCACCAGCCGACTGTCCCTGCTTTGCCTGAGCCTGGGCCTGACTCATACCCATCCCAGTCGTGTCAGATTTAACCGCCGTGCCTGTAGCTAATGCCTTCGACTGCGCTTTAGGTGGCTCTTTTATCTGCGCAGTTAATACCAGGCGCAAGCTCATCTCACAAATCCGGCCTAACATATCCTCAAACGCTTCCAATCCCTCACGCTTGTATTCGATTAGCGGATCTTTCTGAGCGTACGAACGCAGCCCGATCCCCTCCTTGAGACGATCCATCTCGTAGAGGTGATCCATCCATTGCTGATCGACTACACGCAATATGGTGTAACGCAACAGGCTTTCATAGAGCTCATCGCCCAATTCTTCACGGCGAAGTTCAAAACGCTTGCGCGCGGACTCAAGAACGCGAACTTCGAGATCAGCTACCGTCAGAGTGTCCAGTTCCTCATCACTAATTTGCACATCTACGTGAACCGTCCGCAACAGTGAACCACGAAGGTTCTCAATATCCCAGCCGTACGCCCCACCCTTCTGAGGTGCATAACGGTCCAGAGTGATGCCGACAAACTCCTCCAGGAGATAATCAAGCTCCTGTTGGATATCCCCATGCAACGCGCTGCGCCGACGTGAGTAAACGACCTCACGCTGGATATTCATCACGTCATCGTACTGCAGCAGATGCTCACGTATCGAGAAATTGTACTGTTCGACACGTGTTTGCGCTTTCTCTATCGCCTTGGTAATCATGGGATGAGTGATGACTTCACCATCCTTGATTCCCAATGTATCCATGATCTTACCGATGCGTTCGCCGCCGAACATACGCATCAGGTCATCTTCAATGGACACGTAGAACTTGGACTGACCGGGATCACCCTGACGTCCGGAACGCCCTCTCAATTGCCGATCAATTCGACGAGCTTCATGCCTTTCCGTGCCGATTATCTGCAAACCGCCGGATTGATCCTTCGGATCAATGCCGTATTCCGCTTTATGGCGTTCAATGATGCTGGGATCAGCTTTGATACGCTGAGTAATTATGCCGTTTTCACCGTGAGCATCCCTGATCTCATCCGAAATCTTGATATCGGTACCACGACCCGCCATGTTGGTTGCAATCGTGATCGCGCCGGGACGTCCAGCCTGCGCCACAATTTCAGCTTCCTTCTGGTGCTGCTTGGCGTTCAGAACTGCTACATATTCCCGCAATTTGCGACCGGCAACTGTCCTCGTCCCCAGCATACGGGCGACAAGTTCGCTGGTTTCAACCGACGTTGTACCCACCAGAACCGGCAATCCGAGTTCATGCAACCGCACGATCTCGTCAATAATTGCTTTATACTTTTCACGCTGGGTGCGGAAGACTTCGTCATTGAAGTCTTTACGCTGAATCGGACGATTTGGGGGGATGACGGAAACGTCCATCTCGTAAATCTTGAAAAATTCTTCCTCTTCAGTCTCAGCTGTACCGGTCATCCCTGCCAGTTTGCCATAGAGCCTGAAATAGTTCTGCAAAGTGATGGAGGCGATGGTCTGGGTCTCAGCCTCAACACGCACGCCTTCCTTAGCTTCAATCGCCTGGTGCAATCCATCCGAATACCGGCGACCATGCATGATACGACCGGTAAAGGTATCAACTATCTGCACCTTGCCATTTTCGATGACGTACTCGTCATCCTTACGGTACAGCGTGTTCGCCCGAAGCAATTGTGAGATGGTGTGCAACATAGAACTGCGCTCTGCCATCTCAGTTTCAGCCTCAGCCTTCTTTTTAACCTTCTGATCGTCGCTTAAGGTGTTGTCCATATCGATGTCATGGAACACCTCAGTCAGATCGAGCAGCATGAAATAACTGCTGTCCTTATGTTCGATCTTGGCCAGCTCGTCACGACCCTTGTCCGTCAGGTCGATACTGTTCGTCTTCTCTTCTATCGCGTAGTACAGATCTTCATCGAGTTCATGCAGCCGCTTGTCACGAGTGAATTCGTCTTCCACCGATTGAATGAGCGTCTTCATACCCTGCTCACTCAAATGTTTCAATACGCGCTTGTGTTTCGGTGCTGCATGTGTAGCCTGGTAAATCTTTATCCCGGCCTCGAACTGCCTGTTCTTCCCATCCGCCTCATCTTCACTGTTCATCAGCTTGTCGGCATCGTCCAGCAATTTGACCACCAAACGGCGCTGACGTTCCACCAGTGTCTTCACAGACGGGTTCAGCTTGGGGAAATCCCCCTCACTACTGCGAGGAACCGGGCCGGCGATGATCAGAGGGGTACGAGCCTCGTCAATCAGTACACTGTCAACCTCATCAACTATCGCATAATGGTGGCCGCGCTGAACTAATCGCTCTACCTCCACTGCCATGTTGTCGCGCAGATAATCGAAGCCAAACTCGTTATTAGTCCCATAGGTTATATCGGCAGAATAGTTCTCTTTCCTTACCGCTGGAGTCATCTGGCCGAGGATGACACCGGTTGTTAATCCCAGAAATTCATAAAGCTGACCCATCCATTCAGCGTCACGTTGGGCCAAATAGTCGTTGACCGTAATCAGGTGTGACCCACGACCTGCCAGAGCGTTGAGATACAGCGGCAAAGTCGCAACAAGGGTCTTACCCTCACCTGTCGCCATCTCGGTTATGGAACCATGATGCAGATGATACCCACCGACTAGCTGTACATCAAATGGAACCATCGCCCAGGTCATCTCGGTATCAGCGGCGATAAATGTGTGTTTGCGCTCCGTCAGACGACGGCATGCGTCTTTAACCACCGCAAATGCTTCAGGGAGGATTTCATCGAGGATCTCATTGAGAGCTGCCAATTCATTCTTCTTGGACTTCTTCTCACGTTCCGGATCTGATTGTTCGAGCCCCTCGTAAGGATCAAAACCCTCCATCCGTTCCTTAATAATCTCCTGAAACTCACGCGTCTTGCCCCGAAGTTCCTCATCGCTCAGGGTATGGAGTTTCTCGTATTGAACGTTGATCTCATCAACGATGGGTTGGATCTTCTTCAGAGCACGGTCATGCCGTGAACCGAACATCTTTTCCAAGAACTTCATCTATCAAGGACCAGGTTTGGTGATAAGTGAAACAGCTCTCTGAGTCTTGAGCCCTGAGTCTTGAGTCCTGAGTCTCGAGTCTGAGGCCAGAGCTCGTCATCCTGACACCGAAGCTCGTCATCCTGACACCGAAGCTCGTCATCCTGACACCGAAGCTCGTCATCCTGACACCGAAGCTCGTCATCCTGACACCGAAGCTCGTCATCCTGACACCGAAGCTCGTCATCCTGAACGAAGTGAAGGATCTCGGTGTTGATCCTCCAGTAATCCGCGTTTGCACCATGCTACGCCAAAGGCTTCGCCTTGGCGAGAGCAAACACGGGCCTATTACTTACCATCCGTCCAGACTTAATCAGTCCGGAACGATCAGACTCATCCGCAGAATATCACGATAGCCATCATCAATGCAGATTTCGTCACGCAACAATCCTTCCACCCGCATTCCCAATTCCTCATTGAGACGAATGTTGGTCAGATTCGTATCCAGAGTGTTTACATAAATCTTGCGCAAACCGAGAGTGCTGATGCCGTGCTCGATCCAATACTTCGTGGCGATTCTCGCATATCCATGACCACGAGCTATAGGATCACCAATCAACTTACGAAGTTCTGCCTTGCCCGACTCACGGTCGATGTTCAAAAATGCCAGCGCCCCAATTGCCTTGCCGTTTAATGATACTATGCCAAAGACACTCAATGGATCATGCACCAGTTCCTTCAGATCTCGCTTCACACCGGGCATTGATGATAGAAACAGCCTCCCCATCGGGTCATCTACCCATTTCTTCAGCATTTTAAAGTCAGAACTCTTGTAAGGACGTACAACCACCGCCGCTAATACCTCATCACTAGGCTTCTGAATCGGCTTGGGCTGAACATGATTCGGCGGATGATAAGTACCGCTTGTTTCAAGACCTAGATCGAGTAGAATGTTCACATACCGTAAATAATCCTGACGGCGAAAACCATATCCCGTAGCCTCACGGTAAAACGACTTCGCAATCGCTTCGATGGTCTGCTGCGGCATTGGTACGTGCTGCTCTGGGGTTTTATCGTTCATTCATCCCTCACCTGTGCTGATCGTTTACTCAATACCGTCGATGAATCGTTTAGCAGTCTCAACATACTACGCATCCAGATCCCGCTTGGCGAGCTTCTGGAAGATATTCAAATATGCCTCAGATGTCTTGTCCACAATATCCTGCGGCAACATGGGAGCTGGTGGCTCCTTGCCCCAACCACTCGCTTCCAGCCAATCACGAACTATCTGCTTGTCAAAGCTAGGCGGATTCTCACCAGGAACCACGTCATTCGCCGGCCAGAAACGGCTGGAATCCGGCGTAAGGACTTCGTCAATCAGCACGATCTCACTATCAAGCAGGCCAAACTCAAACTTAGTATCAGCGATGATAATCCCGTTATCGCGAGCGTATTCTGCCGCCTTCGTATAGATCAACAGCGATAGATCACGAAGCTGGGAGGCATGATCTTCACCAATCAACTCGACCACCTGCTCAAAGGAGATGTTCTCGTCATGACCTTCAACTGCTTTTGTCGATGGGGTGAAAATCGGTTCGGGGAGACGGTCCGCCTTGCGCAAACCCTCCGGCAATTGAATGCCACAAACCTTGCCCGTCTTCAGGTAATCCTTGTAGCCCGAACCTATCAACCAACCTCGCACAATACACTCCACCGGAAACGGTTTCGCCTTGCGCATTAACACACTCCGTCCCTTCAACGCTTCCAGCTGCTCGTCATTCAATCCAGATAACGCTGTCATCTTGGTCGGGTCACTCTCAATTACCGCGTTCTTGACCGATGATCCAAAGTGATCGAACCAGAACAGGGACATCTGGTTCAAAACCGCACCCTTGTTCGGGATCGGCTGCTGCAAGATCACATCGAAAGCGCTGAGACGATCAGATGTTACCAGCAACAAGGTATCGTCGCCAGCATCGTATATCTCACGAACCTTACCACTCGCTACCTTCGGGAGCGGGAGTTCGAGTGTATGAACAGGATTAGCCATGATAACCTTCTCAAGTTAAAATCAATCTCTGAAGTACTGTAAATATGCCATTTGTCTCTGTGCAAAAATACCCGCTACGGGATAAAAAAGAGCGATCCGAGTTTGGCTCCACATAAGATGGAGAGGACACCAAGCCAGAATTTAATGGCCTGATGTCCCTCTTGATATATTTTCAGGCATCATTTCAGCCTGCAAATGATACCGCACTCAATTACTACTTGGGATGCACCATGTTCTCTGGACGAACCTTATCGTCGAACTCCTCGGCAGTCAATAAACCAAGCGCAACCACCGCTTCCTTCAGCGTAGTGTTCTCCGCATGGGCCTTCTTGGCAACTTTGGCGGCGTTATCGTACCCGATGTGCGGATTCAACGCCGTCACCAGCATCAGCGACTGATTCATTATCTCTTCGATGCGTGCAGTGTTCGGTACTGTTCCCACGATACAGTTATCGGTAAAGCTCACACAGGAATCGCCGATCAAACGTGCGCTCTGCAGGAAATTGTAAATCATCACCGGCTTGAACACGTTCAGCTCGAAATGTCCCATCATGCCACCGATATTCACCGCTACATCGTTGCCCATTACCTGTGCGGCAACCATGGTGATAGCTTCGGCCTGGGTCGGGTTGACCTTGCCCGGCATGATGGATGAGCCCGGCTCATTTGCTGGCAAACTGAGTTCGCCGATACCGCAACGTGGGCCGGAACCCAGCATACGCACATCGTTACCGATCTTCATCAAACTGGCGGCAATGGTCTTGAGAACGCCAGAGCCTTCAACGATCGCGTCATGCGCAGCGAGGGCTTCGAACTTGTTCGGAGCAGTCACGAATGGCAGATGGGTCAGTTCGGCTATCTTGGCTGCGGACTTGACTGCGAATTCCGGGTGGGTGTTGAGACCAGTACCTACCGCCGTGCCACCCAGCGCCAACTCGAATATGCGGGGAAGCATGCTGTCAATGCGGGCGAGTGCATTGGTCATCTGCTGAGCATAACCGCTGAATTCCTGACCCAGGGTTAACGGGACAGCATCCATGAAGTGAGTGCGGCCGATCTTGATGATCTCATCCCACTCCTCGCTCTTGTTCTTCAGCTCGTTACGCAGCTTGGTCACTCCGGGAATTGTCGTCTGCACAACAACACTCGCCGCCGCAATGTGCATCGCAGTCGGGAAGGTATCGTTGGAGGACTGCGCCTTGTTCACGTCATCATTCGGATGGATCGGATCTTTTGAACCGAGGGTGCCGCCAGCGATCTCAATAGCACGGTTGGCGACCACCTCGTTGACATTCATGTTCGTCTGGGTGCCGCTGCCGGTCTGCCAAACGACTAGCGGGAAATGATCATCCAGCTTGCCGTCGATAACTTCATCAGCCGCCTGTACGATCAAGTCTGCCTTCTCCTGCGGCAATATGCCAAGCTCGGCATTAGTTAACGCCGCCGCCTTCTTCAGGATACCGAACGCACGAATGAGTTCGCGCGGCATCGTTTCGCCACCGATCTTGAAATTCATCAGGCTTCGGGCAGTCTGAGCGCCATAATACTTGTCTGCGGGAACCTTCATCTCACCCATGGTATCCCGTTCGATCCGGTACTCCATCACATCCTCCCAGGCAAATCAATCAGCTAACCGTGCCATCCACAAAAAATGGCATCAATGCTTGATTCTACAATGGAAAGCGCGGACTGAAATTTTAGCCCGCATATTAGATATCTACTATTTCTGAAGATACAAATAACCGCGACGTTTACACGGCTCCACGAGTGCATTTCGAGCTTGTCA
>CAJVXH010000161.1 GCA_913009835.1 uncultured bacterium | reverse complement strand
TTCTTTCTTTTTTTTTTTTTTTAATGATACGGCGACCACCGAGATCTACACTCTTTCCCTACACGACGCTCTTCCGATCTGATGTTCAGTATGATACGGTAAGTGTAGCCCGCTTTCAGTCGAACCCGGGGAGTGGTGTCGTTGATGTGGTAAATACCATGCCCCAGACATTTATGTCTGGGATGAATGGAGTTTCCAAGTGTGGATGGCCCCAGACATGAATGTCTGGGGCCAGTGTGTTGACAAACCCCTGTATTGGACACAGGGTGTCATTTTGAAGCCGTCGTCTGTTTGACGGCTGAAAAAGATCGAACTTGTAAACCGTTGGAAAAGCACGATCTTCTTCATTTCGCTTTGCGAAATTCAGAATGACACACGTCGTATTCCAAGGCTGGGATAGCGTTCTTTGACTATGTCAGCAGTCTGACCCCAGACATGAATGTCTGGGGCACGTTTTCTCTAGCTTCTCACATCTCACATCTCACATCTCACATCTCACATCTCACATCTCACATCTCACATCTCACATCTCACATCTCGAATCTCGTATCCGGTCTACCCGAACATCTTTCTCAGGGCTTCTTCGAGAATATCCATCTCTTCTGGTGTGCCGATGGTGATGCGTACGCAGTGGGGTAGACGGAAGGGTACCATCGACCGTGCGATGATGCCGTACTGGAGCAGATCGTCGCTCACTTCATCCGCGCGTTCGGGGGACTCAAATATGACCAGTCCGAAATTGGCGATGCTGTTGGTGTGTGGTAGACGGAGTTCGTCAAGCAGGGAGTGCAGGCGTGTCAATCCCTCACGATTATTCTCCATCGTCAGGGCGAGGAACTCGGTGTCGTCCAGGGCACCGATGCCGGCAGCTTCGCTGAGGATGGCGGGTTCAAAGGGCAGCTTCACCTTGAGGATGGTGCTGATGATGTCTGGATGCGCGATGCCGTAACCGATGCGTGCGGCGGCCAGACCGTACGCTTTGGAGAAGGTGCGTAAGGTTATGAGTTGTGGATGCCGGGACGCGAGCGAATCGGGGTAGTCGTCGGCGAGGTTAGACCCGAACTCAAAGTAGGCCTCATCCATCAACACCATCGGTCCTTCGGGGAGGTTGGCGAGGAACTTTTTCCATGCCGCGTCACGAACTGCGGTGCCGGTCGGATTGTTCGGATTGGCGATGTAGATGAGCTTTGTTTTGACGGTGACGGCTGCCAGTATAGCGTCGAGATCGTAGGTGTAGTCCTCGCTTAATGGAACGGTCTTCAGCGACAGTTTCATCGCATTTGCGATGACGTAGAAGCCTATGAACGTCCCTTCGGCGGTGACGACTTCATCTCCGGGTTGCAGATAGCCACGCATGGCCGCCAGCAGTACGCCCTCGCTACCCGTGCCAACTGCAACCTCGCTAATGTTGATATTGTAATGTGCAGCGAGTTTTTCCCGCAGAAGCAGACCAGTACGTGGGTAACGGCTGACATCCTGCGCCGCCTGCACCATGGCTTCCACCGCTTTCGGTGATGAGCCCAGGGGGTTCTCGTTGCTGGCCAGTTTGATGATGCGTTCGAGTCCGAATTCTTCACGGATCTCTTCGATGGAACGTCCTGGCTGGTATGCTTTCAACGACTGGATGTGGGAGGGTACGGTTGGGGTGTTCACCGACGAGTTCCTTGTGCTGAAAAGCTGGTGAAATAGTTGCACTGGGGGACTCTGGAAGGTAGACGTGATGGGGTGAGCGGGCAACCGCTCGTGAGACGAATTCTTACACGTTTTAATACGGGGACAGACCCCCTATTATATTTGGTTAATTACGTATTAAATATAAGAACGACAGGTAATGACATGCATTCTTACAAGGAATACAAAAAGTCCGTAAAATAATAGGGGGTCTGTCCCTGCTTTGCTACTGGAATCAACCAAGCGTGTGGTTAACGGTGTGAGAGGTTTCATACAGTAACCGCTCCATCAGTTCAGCGACGGTCGGGATATCCTGTATCAACCCTGATCCCTGCCCTGCTTCTATTTGTCCTTCATCGGTATCGCCCTGGAAAATGCCAGCCATCTCGCGTTTTTTACCCAGCAGCTCCCTCATTTCTTCAGCTGATGCTCCGCGCGCTTCAGCTTCGGCAACACGATCTGTCCAGTCATTCCGGATCATACGCGCCGGACCGATCTTTGCGAGGTGTAGCACGGTGTCACGTTCACCGGCATTAACCACCGCCTGTTTGTAATTGTCATGGGCGCTTGATTCGATAGTGGCGGCGAATCTGGTGCCGATCTGGACACCGTCTGCGCCGAGCATGATCGCGGCGGCGATTCCACGTCCATCCGCTATCCCACCCGCAGCTAGAACGGGAATGTTGACGGCGTCCGCCACCTGCGGGACCAGTGCCATGGTGGTGATCATGTCGATCCCGTTATGGCCGCCCGCCTCAAAACCTTCGGCGACAACGACGTCGCATCCGGCAGCTTCCACTTTTTGAGCGAGTTTGACTGATGGGACTACGTGTACTACGACAATGCCCGCTTCCTTGAATGTGGGCGTGAAACGTTTCGGGCTACCGGCAGAGGAGAAGACGACCGGAACCTCGTGCTCAAGTATCTTTTCTACCAGCTGTTCAACGTCTTCCCGAATCAATGGGAGGTTGACTCCGAACGGTTTATCGGTCAGTGAGCTGGCTTTGAGGATATGTCGCTCGAGCATATCCGCTTTCATTGAGCCGGCGCCGATCAATCCGAGTCCGCCAGCGTTTGAGACGGCGGCGGCGAGTTTGGCACCGGATGCCCAGATCATTCCACCCTGAATGATGGGTAGATCAATGTTGAACAGATTCTGGATGGCTGAGTTCTTGAACGGCCATTTCAAGGAGGACATGGGACAATTCCTGTTGAATGAGAATCCCCGACTCAGCAAGCCGGGGATAGAGTACAATGTGAATACGTTCAACTAAATAGGGCGATCTACGCCCCGGCGAACTCGTCCCGACGTTTCTCGTGGAAGAGATCTTCCAGCTTCTGACGTTGGGTGGCGAGCTCGGAGTGGGTTTTCTGTAGACTGTGCAGGTAGCCCTTAGTGCGTGAGTCTTCCAGCGCATCGCGACGATCTTCGCCCATGCGCAGGTAGAAGACTATTTTTCCGAGACGTTTGTACAGGGAACGGAGTTCCAGCCGCAGATGAGTGATTTCGATCTGGATTAGGGTACGCGTAAAGACGTTCTGAAGACGTGTCAGGGAGCGACCGAACAGTCGTCCCGCCTTGTTGAGTACACGTTCCCAATCGGTCATTTGCTCGGTTCGACCATATCCATAAGGGTCACCTTCACCGAGAATTGTCCGTATGTGTTCTTCGTTGAACTGGGTATCACGAAAGGTTTGACTCATGGTATATCCCTCATGCTCGATTGCTTTCCCAACCTGCTAGGAATATAGTAAATGGAAAGTGTGAAGGGGGCGATCAGTGTGGACTCCCAACCAATGATAAACATGTGCCGTGCTTCTGAAGCGAGGTAGCCATGATTCGTTGTATTGATCGCAAGAAGCCGCTACTTTCACAAGAACAACTACGGCTGTGTTCATGGGCAGAGAAATGTCATTTGTTAGTGATTGATTCTGCCAGCGAGGGAGAGCTTGACGATGCTATTCAGACGGACGATGATTCTGTTAATGGTGTTTGCGTTGGTAGTGGGAGCGGGTGTTGCTGAGGCCCAGACAGTTCAGGTTGATGACTGGCTTGCCGCCGGTCCGGTGATGATTCCACACATCGTCGCAGACTCGGGATCTGACATTGATGCGGTGGAACAGCTGTTGACCACCCCGCCGATCGATCCTTTCGAGCTCTGGCCTGCTGATGGCGATCAGATTCAACTGGGTGTCGGCATACACTCTCGCTTTCAGCAGTCTGAATCAGCCTTGGCAACTGGTGGAGATGGAAACCGCTATGCCCTGTTCGCCGCATACCTGAGCTCGCCTGCCTGGCAGGAGGGAACGATCAGTGTCACCTCAGATGCGCCGTTCGCTTTGTATGTTGATGGTGAGTCCGCTACCTCGCGAGCGACCTATGAATCCGGAGCGGAAGCGGTCACCCATGAAGTAGTTCTTGACCAGGGACATCACAGGTTGCTGTTTGCAACGGTTATGCCCGATGGTCAGGAAGCAGACAACTGGTCATTCAACGTCTCCTATGAAGTTGGCGAAGACTACGCAGATCTCGGACTGCCCATGCCGACCTTGAATCCCAAGCACGCCTACGATCTCATCGATTATTACCGCACCGATCTGGTTTCCGGCCTCGAGATCAGTCATGACGGCAAGTGGTTGGCGGTGGACTTGGGAAAGCGCAGCCGAGCTGACGATAAGGTGAGCGATCGCCTTGAGGTCTGGGATACGGGCGATAAGGAGCGGATCTGGTCGTATCAGGCAGCAAAGGGTGTAAACAATCTCGCCTGGTCGCCGGATAACGCTCGTCTGCTGTTCAAATCAGGCGACAAACTCTTCCTCTATCATCGGGACGGCAACCGTGTCGAACGTATAGAAACTGAGTTCACTGATGGCGGTCAGTTTCGTTGGTCAGCGGATGGTGAGGGTATCTTCTATTTGAAGACGCTGAGTCCAGATGAAGATGATAGCGACTACCAGGTGATGTGGGGTTTGCGTGATCGCTGGTCGAACTGGCGTGATGATTCAGCCCTGCACTATTACGCTCTGGATAGCGGCCTTGATGTCGAGTTGCTGGTGATGCAATACAAACCGGAATCGTGGACGATATCCCGTGACGGTCGCCACATTGCGTTCGCGCGTACTTTGCCGGAGGTCGAACGTCCCTTTGAAATAATGGACATTCTTTTGTTTGACTTGCAGACTGGTGAAGCGGAGTCGGTGTACCAGGGACGTTTCCAGCGTGATGAATATGCCCACATTGTGATCAGCGGTGATGGCAACTGGATAGCGTTTTCAGCACCGGTGCAGGAGGTTTCAGGCAACGATACGATGGTGCCCGATGTTAACTCCAGCCATCATGAGTTGTGGGTGCTGGATGTCAACAGCGGCCAGGTTCGACGTGTGCATCCCGGATTTGAAAAGTCGGTCGATTTCTTCTACTATCGCACCGGATACGACAACCCGATAGTGTGGCACGCAGACGGCTACGTCGCCTTTACCGCAGCTTACAACAAGAAGATCTACTACTGTACCTGGACCCCGGGAACGGACGAGATCACCAGCAGTTTGCTCAGCACGCCGGGATTTTCCTACCTGAGTGTTGCGACAGACAAGGGCGCGTCAATGGTAGCTTACCAGGGTGATGTGCTCGACGATCTACCGAACATTCACACCTTTAACACCAAGCGTAATCGGGGCGGCGAGTTCATCGAGATCAATCAGGAGATGCGCCGTCTGACAAGATGGACGCAACGTATTGATGATTATGATTTCGTCAACAGCGACGGGGTGAAGATCTACGGATACCTGTATTATCCTCTTGATTACGACGAAGACGAATCCTATCCGCTGGTTGTTGATACCTATGGTGGGGTGATTGGATTCGGTGAGAGCTGGTTGTGGTTCAGCCAGGTTTTCGCCAGCCGGGGCTATTTTGTTTATGTGCCGAGTCCCCGTGGAGCAGCGGGATTTGGTCAGGCTTACGCCGACACCCATGTCAATGACTGGGGAACTCTGACCAGCCGTGACATGAACGAAGGCCTGCGTCATATAGTGGCAAATGTGGAGGGTGTGGATGGTGCGCGTTGCGGGTTTGCTTCCGGATCGTACGGCGGTTTCCTCGCCATGTACCTGTTGACTATCCCTGAGGATCATCCAGACTATTTCCCTTACGTGACCACTATCAGCAATTATGGCATCAGCAACCTCGCCAGCTATTGGGGGATGGGTTACTGGGGAGTGTATTACATGGAGAAGGCGGCCGCCGGATCTTATCCGTGGAACACGCCGCAGTGGTATATAGACCATTCTCCGCTCTATCAGGCAGATGAAATCACTGAGCCGATGTTGTTGCTGCATGGTCTGGCGGATACCAACGTTCCAGCTGCTGAGAGCGAACAGATGTATTCGGCGTTGAAAGTGTTGAACCGCGATGTTGTGTACATCAGATATCCGGGAGAAAATCACGGAATCGCCAGCACCCGGACCAAGTACCTGGAGACCAAGCGTATGCACATCGAGTGGTTTGACAAGTATCTTCGTAATCAGCCGGGCGCGTGGGAGCATCGTATGCAGGACGAGTTCAGGAAGTAGATTGGGATAGATCGTTTGCCACGGACTTTAGTCTGTGTAAGTGATACATATCGAGTGCATGAGTGCGAGTGTAGTATAGGGGGTTCGTTTACCGATGGTGGGTGAACGGACGAGGACACCAAACGAACATTTGGGATGAATTCACCATGAAATGGTTTCATGATGGGATCAGTCTGGACGATTTTCTGGCCAAGGTCAGTAGTTCGAAGCAACGGGTGTTGTTCACTGACTATGATGGCACTCTGGCGCCGCTCATGTATAACCGCAACATCGCAAAGCCCTACTCCGGGTTGGTTGAGGTTCTAAACCAGATTGCTGCCGCGCCGAACAGTCAAGTTGTGGTGATTTCGGGGCGTTCGCTCCATAATCTGAGTAGTGTCCTGAAGATGGGATCTGAAATTGAGATGTGGGGCACCTATGGTTGGGAACTTCAGACAGTTGATGGGAAACGCACGACCTGGCCAATTTCGGATGGAGCCCGTGGGGCGATGTATGAGGTAATCAACTGGGCAGAAAACGAGGAGATCTCTACCTACCTCGAAGTCAAGACAGCCAGCGTGTCTTTGAAGTGGCATGGCACTGACGCGAAGATGCGTGAGCACCTGATGGAACTGTCCCTGCGGATAATGAAACCCCTGGCGGACAAGGTCGGGCTGGAGTTACGTAATTTTGATGGTGGACGAGAGCTCCGTGTCCCGGGACGCAGCAAGTGCGATGCGGTTGAGCATGTTTTTGACCGGCTGAAAAAGGACAATTCCGCTTTTGCGTACCTGGGCGACAATGTCTCGGACGAAGAAGTGTTCGAGGTGATAGGAGAACGGGGTTTGCGGGTTCTGGTTCGTACACATGAGCGTCCGACTATGGCTGATATGTGGTTGCGCCCACCGCGTGAACTGAAACGATTCTTCGAGGCCTGGTTGGCGGCGCTCAACGCGTAGACAGAAACCTCAGAGTTTATTTAATAGCGGCTGGTCAGAAATGGCTAGCCGTTTCAAATTGCTTATGAAGAAGGACTGATCCATCCTTGAACCCACCTATCCCTTATTTCGGCGAGTTACTCTCATTTGCCACTGCCTTTATCTGGGCGACCAGCATCATCCTGTTCAAGAAGAGCGGGGAGACGGTCAGTCCGTTGGCGCTCAATCTTTTTAAGAACGGTCTAACCTTTGTACTGTTGATCCCGACGATGATGGTGATGGGCGTAAGTTTCTTCCCGGTGCTTCCATCTGGTACCTATTGGCTTGCCATACTTGGCGGGTTGCTGAGTATCGGATTGGCAGACACAACCTTCTTCCGCAGTCTTAATATGCTGGGTGCGGGACGGTTTGCGGTGGTGGATTCACTGTACAGTCCGTCCATCATTTTGCTTGCGTTTCTGTTCTTGGGCGAACGGTTGAGCCCTATTCAATGGCTTGGTGTAGCGGGAATCATCTCAGCAGTATTTATAGTCAATTACGAACCTGGTCAGGACAAGTTGGAGAGAAAACGTCTTCTACAGGGCACGGTTACAGGGATAATCAGCATAGATCGGAAGAGCACACGTCTGAACTCCAGTCACACTGATATATCTCGTATGCCGTCTTCTGCTTGAAAAAAAAAAAATATATGAAAAATTTAGCTGAGATAGTATCAGTGTAGGAAGGGAAGATGACGGCACAGGGCAGGTAGGCTGCAGGATGATAGCGGTTTCACAGGGG
>CAJVXH010000160.1 GCA_913009835.1 uncultured bacterium | reverse complement strand
TGGAGTTGGTGTTTGGTTTGGATGTGTCACGCTTATTTTTTCTTTTTTTTTTCACGTTTTTTTTTTTTTTAATGATACGGCGACCACCGAGATCTACACTCTTTCCCTACACGACGCTCTTCCGATCTATTGTGTGTTGTCCTGGTAACACTCATTGTTGTATTGTTCTTCGACCGACGAACCCAACGTCTCGACCGGCCGGGGGCTGACCCGGACACTTTGTTGTAATTGACGAGGAAGCCATGAGGAATTTCTTTACCACCGGCGCAGTCGCACTCTGCCTGTTCTGTCTGAACGTTCTGTCAGCCCAGGCATATGAATGGGTCACTCTGGCCCCCGTTAACGACAAACATGAAGTCCGTTTTGAGATCGCCGGATATAAT
Source organism: uncultured bacterium (assembly GCA_913009835.1). Classification (GTDB taxonomy): domain Bacteria; phylum Electryoneota; class Electryoneia; order Electryoneales; family Electryoneaceae; genus BMS3BBIN04. The sequence continues at coordinate 7,681 of CAJVXH010000160.1, read as the reverse complement.
CGTGTCTATCATCGCCTCATGCCTGGCGAATCCATGTATTACGATATCGCCTCGCATAACCACATCCGGGTGATTACCAGGGTGGATATGAGCAACACTGACGAATCCGAAATTGTCTATACCTTCCGGCTCGGATACAGCGATAAGAAAACACACCTCTTCGCAAGAGCATCAACGAGCGATCCAAAGGTCGAGTACAAGGGGACAAATGAAAATGTCGGTGACGAACGCATCATTGAGAAGAACACACCCAGAAGCGCAAAACGAATCTATATAAAACTTGCTGAAGATGCACCGGCACCGGTCTACTTCCGCATCCAGCGTGATAGATTTGAAACTATTCAGCAGGAGAATTTCGTCCTCTACACTCCGAGTCGATATAGCACCCCGGTTACAGTGAGCGTCCGTGAAAAAGAATTGACTTACTACGGTGTTGATCCGAAAGGTAACTTGGAAGTCACTGTCAACGGGCCTACAGTCATAAAAGTACTCGGTCGAGTGATGATGGAAGATCATATGCGAAGGGAGATCAAATTCCCGCTCGCCATCTACGAAGACACCGTCCTCAAACGGACTGTCCTCATCAAGACAACTGCCTCTGATATCGCCGTCCTCCCCGATCATCTGGATAGACGAGCGTCACGCGGTGATGACATCTACATCAACGTGCCGTCCGGGAACCACGTCTACACTTTCGACCTGCCGGAAAATGAATACGAAGCTATTCTTCGCTTCTTTATTCCCGAGTCCGATCTGTCCACGGAGGCGAGATGATGCTTAATGGCATTGATGCCGGATCCTGCCAGCGATCCCTGAGTCAGCTTGGTAAGCTGGTTCTGATACTCGTTACCCTGGGACTCCTCATTCTGTTTGCTGACTCTGTAGCAGCGAAAGAAGCGAGCTGGAACTGGCATGACAACACCACCCTTCAACTGCTTTATGAAGGCGGATACAACAGCAACATCCTCGAGCTGTCAGATAACGACATCACGCGTTTTGAAGATGGAACCTTGCCGCTGGCGACGAATGTGGAATCGCAGGACGATCTCAGTCAGAGCTTCGGTTTGCGCGCCAAAATCGAACTGCCGAAATGGTGGGGATGGCGGAACGGAGATATCTCCTACACCTTCCGTTACCTCTCATTCGCCAAGAATTCATACAATGACCGCCCCATCCACACCACCCACTTCAACCATGACATTTTCAACCGATGGGACGTCTTTTTCAACTACATGTACATCCCAGAGCGGTACCTGCGCGACTACAGAGACCGCGATCTGGATCAGATTATCGGGACACAGTTCGATTACCGACTCGGTGGCGGTGGTCTGCAATACTCACCGGAATTCCTCAAGGGACTCCGTCTGAGTGGACGATATGAATTCTTCTCGATCTACTACAACAAGTACTTCACAGAATACGATTCCGAGGGCTGGGGCCTGCGTTTCGATGCACGATACCGTTTTAACAAGTATCTGACCGTTACCGGTATCGCCAAACGGCGCTGGTCAGACAACACCGGGTTTAATCAACACCTACTATCTGCCGCTGGAGGATCGCAAGCGCAGGATTCCGAATACGGAGACGGTAGCTACGGTGAAGAATGGTTTGAACTCGACGCGAACCTGAACATCTACAACGTACTCCCCAAACGCATTGACCTGAATGCCATCGCGCGTTTACGTCATCGCTTCTACGACAGCGAACAGTTGCTTGCGGACGATCCCGTGCATTCCGGACGTGAACACATCCACATGATGTTCCATCTCGACGCGAAGACAGAAGTGTTCGAGGGATTGCGAGTTGGACCAGTGTTCGAGTACGAACTACGCAGGACTGATTCACCACTAGATTGGGTTGTCAGAGCGAAAAATTTCGACACCTACCGGCTAATGCTAAGCCTCAGCTACTCAATATGGTGATAGACTGACGATCCGACTTTACCTTCATGAAAAACTCAACGGTCATTCATAATCCTCTGAATGACCGTTTTCATGTTTATGTGAGATGATGCATCTATCCGTGCAGGAATTGAGTGAGCATGGTGCCCCTGCGGGCTTCGCCAGCAGGGATTATCCGAGGGTGGTCTATCATGCCCACGACATTCATGTCGTGGATCAGCCGCGCTTGCCAAGCACTCCCCGGGCCTGTTCATCCCACCACAGACGCATCAACCTCGCCAGATTCATGCGGGATCTTGATCCTCAGGCAGACAAAGAATCCACCCAACGCAATCGCCGCCGCCATGATGAATACCCAACGATAGCCATACACTTCCCATATATATCCGGAGAGCACCGGCAAACTCATCGCCACAATATGGTCAATCGTAATGCCCATCGAGATCGTTGGGGTGATGTGCGACGGGTCTTCCACAATCTTCTTCAAGTAGGTCGTTCGGGCAATACGTAACGCGAACAACAGGCTGTCCATAATATATGCGCCATATAACACGTACAACGCTACACCTGGTGAAAACAGGTCCGTCGCGAACGCATAAGCCAAGCATACGATCAACAGTATAGCCTCGTCCGCCGCCAAGACGATTCGTTCACCCAACCAGTCTATTATATCACCCAATAGCGGACGGAAAACCACTCCCAGCGTGGCGGAGATGAAATACAATAATACGATGGTCGACAGTGGGACGTCGTTCAGCGAAACCAGCACCCAGGTTCCGAATGCGAAGAATATCTGCTTGCGTATTCCGAATAGAGCGCTGATTGCGTAGAAAATCCCATACCGTTTACGGAAGACGAACCGTTTCGAGCGACCATCCCCCCGCCCGACTTTCAGTGTCAAGTACAATATTCCAGCCAATACTGCCGCCACTGCTACCAAGCCGAAAAAGATGTCGTAACGAGGTCCGATCAGCTTACTCAAGAGATAGATCAGTCCGAGGCCAATGATAGCACCGAGGTTGCGGAACCCACCGAAATGACCCAACCTGCGCCCTTCCCCACCCTTGTTCGCTAGTTTCAGACCAATCGGACCTTCAACCGCAAAGAGGATGTGATCGCCCAGCGACCACACAACAATCCAAAACACTAGCCAGCTGGTATCTGGCGCGAACCAGGCCAGCCCCATTCCACCTGCCGCTGTAAATACCATCGCCAGAGCCGCCATCTTCGCCTCACGCATCACCGTTAACATGGCCCCGGCGACAAAAATGATCAGGAAGCCAGGCAACTCACGAGGGAACTCAAGCCAACCACGGAAAGACGCATCCACATTGTGAACATCAGAGAGGTAATTGTTCAGGATGGACATGACGATGCCACCCGCAGCACCGAAGAACATCGTTGCCACAAGAGCACGGGAAAGATCGTCCTTTAAGCTTAATACACGCAGAATGCGCGACATCAGGTAATCCAGTTTTAGTCGTGGAGCCTTAAAATGTCAGACTTTTTACAGGTCTGCAAGTGAAATTCTGACCGGGGAGCAAACTCGCCGAAAAACATCATCACTGTTACATGGTTAACTACTTTCCAACATGAAGAAGCCGGAAATCCCAGAGGATGGCGTTAATCGGGTCACCATCGAAGTTGAGGATGGATACTCGGCTGCCGAGCGTCTGGATGTACTCGTTACCACACGTCTGCCGAAGATCAGCCGAAGTCGAGTCAAAAGGCTGATCAGCGACCAAGCAGTGCTGCTCAACGGGGCACCCGCAAAAGCCTCTGCTATCGTGCCCCCCGGCTCAGTTGTAGAGGTGACTTTCCCCCATCCGCCTCGCCCACCAGCGGGTCCGGAGGACATCCCACTGGATGTGCTCTATGAAGATGAGGACATTCTCGTAGTGAACAAACCTGCCGGAATGGTCGTTCACCCTGCCGCCGGACACGATTCAGGCACACTCGTAAACGCTCTCCTCGGTCGATACCAGAACCTGCCAACGTCCCGAGGTCCGACCCATCGTCCCGGAATCGTTCACCGACTGGATAAAGACACCACCGGAGTAATGGTCGTCGCACGCAATGAGAATGCTATGACCATTCTCGGGAAAGTGTTTCATGACCACGACATCGAGCGTGAGTACATCGCGCTGGCATGGGGAGATTTCCTCAAGGATCGGGGCACAATCAACGCACCCATCGCCAGACATATCGGTGATCGGAAGAGATTCGCTGTCCATGAGAGCGGTAAACAGGCCGTCACCCACTGGAAAGTGCTGGAGCGGTTCGGCTTCGTGACAATGCTCGCACTGAGGCTGGAAACTGGACGCACCCATCAGATCCGCGTTCATCTGGAGCACAAAGGACATCCCGTTTTTGGGGATAATACATATGGAGGACGGATGCATGGGCTGGCACGTTTGACCTCCAGGCAGCGCGAGCTGGGCCGCAATCTGCTAGCCGACCTGACACGCCAGGCCCTGCACGCTCGCCTGCTCAGTTTCATCCATCCAGGGACTAGTGAGAGAGTTTGCTTTTCCTCAGAGTTGCCATCCGACATGCAGCATGTCGTGGATCAGCTGAGAGGTTCGATTCCGATTTAATCTAGCGGTTCTCGAGATATCGGGAGTACATGTGAATTGTCATTAAAGTATTGAGTGAACATGACATACACTTATCTGACTATGCTTATAAGGCACATTATTTGTTCTTTGGAAAGAAATCAGCATCAATCACTGATACCAGCGCACCGAGTAGCCTGCTGAATTTCTCACCTACCTGCAATCCCATCTCCGTCACTTCAAGATGAGACAGTGCCTCACCAGTAATACCTGACGCGTAATTAGAGATATAGCCAATGCCGAGGACTGGTAGACGTAAACGTGCCGCCGCGATAACCTCTGGAACTGTTGACATGGAGACCAGATCCGCACCCATCAGCCGCAACATCCTGATCTCTGCCGGGGTTTCAAAGCTCGGACCACTCTCACCAGCAAACACGCCATCCTTGATCTTGATTCGCAGTTCATCCCCCACTCGATAGAGCAAGCGGCCAAGATCAGGATCGTAAGCCCTGGTCATATCCGGGAATTGATCAAATCCCCAGCTCTGGCCTATCAGTGGATTGCTACCCGTGAAGTTGATATGATCAGAGATGCGAACCAGATCACCAGGTTCCAGATGATCGCCTATTCCACCACAAGCGGTAGTCAGGATCATCGCCTTGCACCCCAATGCCGCTGCAAGCCGTACCGGAATCACTACCTCCGGCATCGGATAACCTTCGTAGTAGTGAATCCGTCCCTGCACCACCATGGCAGGGGTTTCACCGATACGACCGAAGAGCAGCTTTCCGGGGTGACCTTCCACCGTGCTGCGCGGATAGCCGTCGATATCAATGGTCGGAATTACAACAGGATCGTTAACATTCTCCGCCAATCTCGCCAGACCGCTGCCCGTTACCAACGCAACCTTTGGAAATTCACTGATCTTCGTCCGCACGAAATCCACTATCGGACGTATCTCGCTATCGTTCGTCTCTCGCATCATACCCCGACTTCATGCTTATCTTATCGTCGTCTGAACGGAATATAGCCGCGACACCTGACAGGTTGCGAAAGTTTGAAAGCCCTTCAGAGGCGGATCATTCAATTTACAATAAGGCAATTTCATAAACATGACTGTTAAACATGATGATATTATTGAGCTTAGGCAGGAGAATCTCAGCATGATGACTTCTTCAGCTACTCGAGATGAAGGAGGAGTCTATGGTCCGGAATTACAATTCTGGGATGATGGTGAAGAGTTTATCATCGGAGTGGACGAGGCAGGGCGCGGCCCTCTGGCCGGTCCGGTTGTTGCCGCAGCGGCTGCATTCCGCCCAGACACTGTCATTCAACAAGTCGGGGATTCAAAACAACTCACCGCGAAACAACGAGAGTTAACCTTCTCGGCAATCAAGAAATACTCACTCGCATATTGCATAATACGTAAAGAGCACCACGTCATCGACGAACACAATATTCTGCAAGCGACACGGCTGGCGATGCGAGAGGCAGTGCGCGATGTGACCAGACAGCTGAACTGCAGCAATCCGATTCTCCTCGTTGATGGCCGCATCCCCCCTCTTGAATCCGGACGCCACTACAACGTGATCAAGGGGGATGCCCTTAGTTTCAGCATTGGAGCGGCTTCGATTCTGGCGAAAGTCTACCGTGACCAGATCATGCGTGAGTATGACAAACAGTTCCCGGATTACGGTTTCGCACAGCACAAAGGCTATCCCACCGCTCATCACCGCAGTCAGCTGTTACGTTATGGACGTTGTCCCATACACCGTTTGAGTTTCACCATCGCGAAACACAATGGCGACCGTGTCAGCATCGGCGACCTGCCGAAAAGGAATCCTGATGAGTGACAGCCGCAAAGCCTTGGGCGCAAAGGGTGAACGCCTGGCCGAAAAATACCTGAAACGCAAGGGATTCAAGCCCGTTTCGCGAAATCTGCGCAACAAGGCCGGAGAGATAGACCTTCTGATGTGGGATGGTGAAGAGCTGGTAGTAGTTGAGGTCCGCTCGGTTCAGATCGAAGGATCGGTCATGGCCAGCGAGAGGATACCTATCAGCAAACGGCGGCAAGTTACACGTGTCGCCAAACACCTTCTGGCTGAGCTGAGTGACCCCCTCCCCGTTGTGCGTTTCGACGTTTGCATCGTAGTCATGCAGCCAACACCAACTGTCACCCATTTTGTCAATGCATTTTCACCCGATGAATAGTGGATACTGATAGTTACGGCTTTCATTATCTTGTCTTCCCACCATTCTACCGTCTGCCGTTATTACCAAATCCATAAGCTCTCGCTGTCCCACCAAATGATATGAACCTTTTTCCGAACTAAGCTGGCTTGTATATTCCGACAACATCGATTACGGTTGAGAGGTTGCATGTCGACGTTGATGACAGGTATTGCAGGAATTCGAGGTGTCATCGGAGATGGATTGTCTCCCGATGTTATCGCACGTTATGGCGCGGCGTTTGGCACCTTCATGAAGGGCGGCAAAATTGTGGTGGGTGGGGACACTCGTCCCTCACGTGAAATGGTGCGATCCGCATTGTTCTCCGGATTGATCTCGGTTGGTTGTGACATCATTGATATAGGTCTGGCAACAACGCCAACTATTGAGCTGATGGTTGTCCAACATCAGGCTGCGGGCGGGATTTGCGTGACGGCCAGTCACAATCCCGTGAGTTGGAATGCGATGAAGTTCCTCGACCACAGAGGAAGATTCCTCGGCCTGGAAGATGGCGGCGAAGTTAATCGTTTGTTCGAGGAGAGGGAATTCGACTACGTCGGGGTTCACCATCTCGGGAAATTACGCAAACATGAAGAAGGTGGAGTTGAAGCCCATATAAAAGCCGTCCTTGAGAACGAGTTCATTGACGTTACCGCCATCCGACGCGCGCAATTTCGTGTCGCTCTCGACTGCGTCAACTCGGTGGGCAACTTGATCGTACCTAACCTCTTGCACGATCTGGGCTGCGATATTCGCAAAGTGCATGGCGATATTTCAGGCGAGATCGGAAGAGCGTCGTGTAGGGAAAGAGTGTAGATCTCGGTGGTCGCCGTATCATTAAAAAAAAAAAAACAAACAAAAAAAAGACAAAAAAAAAAAAAGAAAAGAAATAAAAAAAAAAAACAAAAACAGATAACGGAATGATTAAAGCAACACAAGGACTGGAAAGAGAGAAGTGGAGAACATGCAGAAAGTGGCAACACAGAGGTGACA
>CAJVXH010000159.1 GCA_913009835.1 uncultured bacterium | reverse complement strand
GAGTGGGCACAAAGTAAATAAGACTTTGCGCTGTGTTTTGTGTTTTGTTTTTTTTGTTTTTATTTTGTTTTTTTTTTAATGATACGGCGACCACCGAGATCTACACTCTTTCCCTACACGACGCTCTTCCGATCTGTCAAGAAGCTTCCGCCAGTTTACAAGGGCACCCCTCGCCCTGCTATCGCTGTTGCGGGACGCTCGAATGTGGGTAAATCCACCCTCATCAACCTTCTCTTGAACCGGAAGGTTGCCGCAACTTCCAAGCAACCTGGACGAACACGCGGCGTGCATCGTTTCCTGGTCAACGAGCGCTGGGATCTGGTCGATTTGCCGGGTTATGGGTTTGCGAAGGTTGGTGAAGATCTCCGCAGCCAATGGCGGGGAATGGTCAGTGAGTTTCTGGTTGGACACGGCAACCTCTGCCAATTACTCATATTGGTGGACAGCCGGCGTGGACTGATGGAACTCGACAGTGAGATGATGCAGTGGGCTATTGAGGAACGGGTCGGTGCCTCAATTGTGTTGACCAAGATCGACAAATTAAAACAAAACGAACGATCTAAGATCATCCGCACAGTCCAGCATTCAGTTGGTGAAAAAGTACCAGTGTTCCCGGTCAGTGCCATGAAACGAGAGGGTATCGTCGAACTCAACGACGCTCTGGAGAAGTGGTGGGCCGAGGATACGTTTGATCGAGGGATATAGCCAAAAGGTGTGTAGCCCGGTTTCGTGAAACCGGGGTGTGACGAAATAAACTTGATCGTTGAAGAAGTAGTGAGGGACAAAAATAACGGGGACACTTTCGGAGAAAGTGTCCCCGTTAAGTGTCCCTGAACGTTTTTGTGAAGTATCCACCTCTTCCTGAACCCTGTCTTTCCCTCCCGAATCCAGACTCCAGTCCGCCCTACTTCAGCAGCACCAGCTTCTGGCTGACGCTTGTAACGCCATCAGTAACATGGCAGAAGTACAGCCCTGATGGGAGGTTATCAGCCTCAAAAGCGAGTTGTGTTGAGTTTCCGCCCTGGCGATACAGTTCGTACCTCAGTACTTCACGCCCGCGCAAGTCATAGATCACCGCGTTTATTATCCGACCGACTGGTGCTTGAATCTCTATTACTGTCGATGCGTTAAACGGATTCGGGTACACACCTGCAATCTCCAGCGTCATCGGTAGCAGATTGTTGCCCTCTGCAACGCTGTTAACCGTGGCATCGGCAATGAGGCTTACAGTTACAATTGGGTTTGTGGCGTTACTGTTAATCCACAGATCTGAGGACCAGTCTGCCGCGGCTGGTGGAGCAAATGTTACATCAACATCTATGACATCAGTCGGTTGAAGTGTGTAAGGCACTATCAGATCTATCTCAAAGCCCGTGGGAAACTGGAATGTGTAGCCATCAATGGTGATTGGATCATCTCCGGTCACCGACATTTGCAGCGGCAGGACAACGGTTTCACCCTCGAATATTGAACCAAAATCCAGTTCTAGTGGAGATACAACCAATTGCGAGGTATTGACAGCTTCCGCTTCAGCGATGATGTGCACTGTTACAATCTCAAGCAGCCCATCATTGTGAATCCATAAATCTGAGGACCAGTCTGCAGCGGCTGTCGGAGCAAACGTCACATCAACATCAACTTCTGTATATGGCTGAATGGTAAATGGTAGATTCATATCCATGGAGAATCCGGTAGGGAATTCAAATGTATAGCTGTCGATGATGACGGGCAGGTCTTCACTCGCTGACATCTCCAACTGTAATACTGCCGTTTGCCCCTCTTCGATCGAGCCAAAATCCAGTATCAATGGATCCACTATCAGTTCCGATGGACGTACGCCACCAAATTCAGTCATGTAGCTCATACAGTTCAAAAGAATCAGACCGGATTCGTCTGGATAATTCGCCCACAAGTATTCCATGGTCATAGTTGTTACGACGACGCTCCCGGCACCGTACTCATACTCTGCAAGTGTTGGATTACCTGCTGTGGTTTCGACCAAGATCTGTGCGGATTCCGGCAATGCGAGCAGATATCCATGGTTTGCATATGTACCTTCGTAAGGTTCTGACACCCCCTCAAGAATTGGATGCCCATCTGCGCCATCCGCCATCCAGTTATCGTTGTCGTAGTCATCTTCGCTATAGGTCGTACCATCCCATAACATCATGTGTGGATCATGCGTATTTGTCCCCATATGGAATTCAAGCCATCCACCTCCATTCACATATTCATCAAGAATTTCCATACTGTTCAGAACATTCTGATTGAAAGTGGCGTTCTGATTGCCCTTTATGACTATGAAGTCGTATGCTGACAAATCTGCAGTAGCAAGGCTTGATGAATTGATGATATCGAAAGTCAGTTCAGGGGTCAAATTCATAACTGCTTCAACTGAATTCCCCCAACCGGTGACATCTCTAACCAGACATGCACTCGCTTCGTCCAGTTCACTCAATCGACCTGGTAACAGAATCCCGTTATTTGCCAACTGCTGATCACTTCTGGGTACTGTCTGACCGTGATCCAGCGAGGATGCGCGTTGGACAGTACCAGCGTTGACGATTATGGTAATGCTGACGAATAATACCATCATGGAAATGAGATATATAAACGAGCGGTTCATGTTTGTTCCCCTTTTGGGTACCACCAGGTTTTACCATGGGCGAAGATTAAGTATGCCGTTCTCAGCTCTCATGATATCTTCACTATTACGCTAATAATAAACAGTTCATGCGGTTAACGCAATCCACTTCAATAGATTTCTATTTTTATAGTGACATATCGAAACAGCATCCATGGTTTGACTGCTTCCATTAGGCATTGATCCGTCTAATTCCATGGATCCGTTAACGGTCCCAGCTTTCTAAATACTTCAACGCTAATTTCCACTGGAATGCCGAACAAATTGAAAATTTCGTCCGCCAACTCATCGGGGGTTGAAGCTGTGCGTTCAATTCCTTCAGCTCCCAATCCCTCAATGATGTTGTAATTGTGAATCATGACGAAACGGTCATCAACAAAACGCGTGAGCAGTAGCGAATTCATAAAGGTCGAATCATCCTGGAATGAGGAAGATATCGCTGGTCCGAAATGTTCAATGGATCTGGTCGTTGGTTTGACTGTAGCCATGTATTTCAATTTCATTCTGAATCAATTGGAGATGCGAATTGCCGTTGGCGTCTTGAGGTTGCAGAACGTATCGATTCGTCCCTGAGACGATCTCGTAAGGTTGATCCAGATCTCGAGGCAGGGGTTCGAGAAAGGGAGCAGCGTACCCGACATCGAGCAGATATTCCCGGCCTTCGAAAGTGGCGATGCTAACCATATGCCCATCCGGCTCTGACATATCCGCCCCGCAGAGACGAATGTCATACCCGAGATAATCCAGAAGCAGGTACAGGTAGTAATTGTTGCTGTAGCAGGTGCCCCCGAAATGAAAACGCTCAATCCCATCAAGGAATTGAGCGAAGTCGGGAATGGTCATTCTTCCCTGCTGCGATTTGTAATACACCTTGGAGAGATTTTCAAATGGTATCCTGTTCACCTGAGCACGAAATATCCTTCTCAAGGTCGCCATATCCTGGCGTCCGAATTTTACATCTAAGAGCTTCAGATAACGTCGATATAGATTATCCACACTACGTCACCCCTGGAATTCACCTACCGCGCGAACAGCCCCACAAGCAATGGAATCAGAATCACGAAGATCCCCATCAAGCTCTCGCCTGCGATCAGTCCTGACGCCGTCGGAATGGTATAGATGCTGTCGATATTTGGTTTCTTCTTGCTCAGGATGAGTTGGATCAGACCACCCATGAACATGGACAGCGCATACCAGAAATGGAATGTGAATGCCAGTCCCAGACCCAGCGGACTGGGTACCCAAACCCGTGCTTTGCGTGGAAGTATCTTCTGGAGAAGAACAAGTGCGATACCAACCAGTCCACCGATCCAGAGGGCCAGGCGTGCGGTCGGATGGATTGAATCCAGACCGTTGGCCAGTAGTTCCGAGACAGCCGCCCAGACCACCGCCGCCGGGGCGGGCCATTGGTCTGTTCCGAGCGCGGATGCATCCGGTACCAGCAGGTAGAATGTTGGTACCGTCACCGCTGTCCCGATAAAGATGCCATAGAATTGGGCGAGGAATTGCTTGCGTGGCTGGGCGCCCAGCACATATCCACTCTTGAGGTCAATCAGCAGCGCCGATGAACTGTCAGCAACGCCAGCGGTGATATTCGCCGCCATCAGGTTGACATTTTGCTGGCCGGGAGCTATTGCGCCGTACGCCAGTTGCATGACCTTGCCCATCGCGCCAATGGGAGAGGTGTCTGTCTCGCCGGTCGTACGGCATGCGACCAATGCCAGGAAGAAGCTGAGGAAGATTGCCAGTCCGCTCATCCACACTGGCATTCCAAATGCAGCCTGTGCAACCCAGATCACGCCCAGTGATCCGGCAACTCCACCAGCGATCATCCACCAACCTGGCACCTCAATATTCTTGATGAATTCATCCAGCTCCGGCAAACCGGAACCCTTGGATTTGATACCGACAATGCTTCCGAGTCCGCTCAAGGCACGCACTACCGCTTTCCATTGCATGGCGAATGCCAGCAGCCCGGAAGTCACCATACAAGCCGCCCCGCCCCACAGCGACCAGGATACCATCGTGCGGTATTCCAGCGACTCGATGACCCCGATGTTATACATCCAGGGGACGAGGATCACCCAGTTCAGTATTGCGCCGAGCATGATCGAAGCCGCTACCCTGAACCCCATCAGCCCACCCGCCGCAACGAGCAGTAGCGAACCTTCGGCGCCAACGGTGTAGCCCAACGCCTTCTTGCCGAAGACCGGGTAAACACTCTCTATGATGACAAATGACTTCTTGATAATACCCAGTTGCATCAACATGCCCGGGCCGTCACGCAGCAAGGTAATCAGCGCTCCCAACCCGCCCGCGAAAAACAGGGCGTTTGCAGATTTCTGGGCTTGGGATTCATCCTCAATGACACCCTCGCCCTCGGCGGCTTCGGTGTCCATCTCTTCGTCTTCGAGGCTCACAATGTCCGCGACTGGCTTCTGCAAGGCTGGTTTGTGATGGATATCGTTGTGCAAACTGCGCAGGGTTGCGGCTGCAGCGATGCCCGACGGGAACCGCAAACGTTCGACATTAATCATCTGCCGTTTCATGGGGATAGCCATTGTCACCCCCAGCAGGGCGAGGAAGAATATCCACAGGGTGAGCATTCCGTACCCGATGTGCGTACCGTTGACCAGCACAAACGCCGCGATTGCCGAGACGAGCGTCCCGCCAGTAGAATATCCCGCCGAGGAGGCCGCCGACTGCATGGCGTTGTTCTCGAGGATGGTCATATCGGATTTTGTTATCCCCACCTTGCGGAAGAATTTCCAGATCGCCCATGACAAAACGCATGCCGTGATCGCAACCCCGAACCCCCAGCCGGTTTTCAGCCCGATGTAGAGGTTGGTCAGACTCATGATCGCACCGAGCCCGCAACCCATGAGCACCGCGCGCACTGTCAGCTGTTTCATGTCACCGCGATAATGCTCCTTGTAGTATCGCAGCTCTTGCTCTTCTGGAGTTAATGGACGGTTTGCTGCATCGGCGGGATGGGAATCCGTTGACATGTGCTTCCTCGGGCTGGTGGGTGGCTAAGATGTTGGCGCTAATATAGGGAGTGCGTGTGTCTCAGGCTACCATAGATTGAGCTTTCATCAACAAAGACGGATGTGATAATCCGGGTCACACGCTTGTCAATTCAAGTTTAGCACACATTGAGTTTGCCCATCGCCTCCCCATCTCGCTACCTTCCGCATCATTCTCAGGGATACTTCACCAACTTTACGGATACCATGACCACCACAACGAACAAGAAGCGCATCCTCAGCGGCATGCGCGCGACCGGACGGCTTCACCTCGGCAACTTCGTCGGCGCATTGGAAAACTGGGTCAAGATGCAGGGTGAGTACGAGAACTATCACCTCGTGGCAGACTGGCATGTGCTCACCACCGACGCCGAACACACCGACCAGATTCTTCCCAATACAATCGAGATGGTCCGTGACTGGCTGAGTGCGGGGATCGATCCGAATATCAGCCCGATGTTCCGTCAGTCTCAGGTGAAAGAGCATGCCGAGCTGCACCTCCTCTTCTCGATGCTGGTGACACAGTCTCGCCTCGAACGCAATCCGACCCTCAAGGATCAGATCCGCGACTTGCGTGATAAGTTGCAGGCGCGTGACATAGCTGATAAAGACCGTCCCGATAACGAAGTCACTGATTCCGGTCTGGTCACTTATGGCCATCTCGGTTACCCGGTCCTTCAGGCGGCCGACATTCTGCTCTACAAGGGGAATGTGGTGCCGGTGGGCGAGGATCAGTTGCCGCACGTTGAGATCACCCGTGAGATCGCGCGACGGTTCAACCGTTATTACGGCGAAGTCTTCCCCGAACCGACTGGTTACGTGCTCAAGGAGAGCAAGTTCAGCCGTCTTCCCGGTTCTGATGGCAAGCGCATGTCGAAATCGCTGGGCAACACTATTTATTTGAGCGACAGCGAAGAGGAGACCGGAAAAGGGATCATGTCCATGGTCACCGATGTTCAGAAGGTTCGCCGGAATGATCCCGGTCGTCCGGAAGTGTGCAACGTTTTCACCTATCATCAGAAGTTCAACCCGGACGAAATCCCACAAATCGAGACCGATTGTAAGAGCGGTGAGCTGGGATGTGTCGCCTGCAAAAAGAATTGCGCGGCCAAGTTGAATGCTTACCTCGCCCCCATGCGTGAACGGCGTCAACAGTACGATGACAACGCGGTGATGGATATATTAACCGCTGGTGAAGCGAAGGCTCGTGCTGTTGCCCAAGATACGATGATACAGGTTCGTGACGCGATGAATTTCGGCTGATTGGCAACTTTGACTACTTCTCGTTAGTATCTTCTATGAGGAGGTGAATATGAGTGAAAAAACATATACCGTGATGTTTACACGTGACGAAGACAACGGTTATATCGTCACTGTGCCAGCGCTCAAGGGTCTTGTGACCTACGGTGAAACGATCGAAGAGGCTGAAGCCATGGCCGTAGATGCAATTCAGTGTTATCTGGAAGGACTGATGAAAGACGGTTTACCTTTTCCAAGCGAAGATGACGAAGAGGTCACTTCTGTTAAACGTCTTTCAGTAGCGATTGGGTAATGACACCTCGTCTCCCAACGTTATCGAGCAAGAAGCTTATTCGAGTTTTGGAGAAGTCCGGTTTTTGCCAAGATCATCAAACCGGCAGCCACGTTCGTTTGAAGCACGCAAACGGTCGAGTCACTGTTGTCCCGCGTCACGCGAAAGACATCGGTCGCGGTTTGTTGAGCGCGATTCTCAATCAAACAGGGATATCCAGGGACGAGTTCAGACGTCTACTCTAGTGGCCCTAATCCCTTCCAGTGCATATCTTCCGGGAGGAGGCACATATGAAAGAAACGACCTACACTGTGATTTTTTCCAAGGATGAGGTCGGCGGTTATGTCGTGACCGTACCAGCGCTCCGTGGAGTTGTTTCTTATGGCCATACCCTTGAAGAAGCAAAGAAAATGGCCAAAGAAGCGATTGAAGGTTTTCTGGAGATGCTCATGCAAGCTGGGCAACCGATACCATTGGAAAGTGAGAATTCAACAATATCTGATTCACTCGCTGTGAGCATTCCGGCATGACACCTCGATTGCCGACTCTCTCGGCGAAGAAAACCATCCGGGCGTTGAAAAAGGCGGGATTCTCTGTAACTGGTCAGAAAGGCAGCCATATTTATTTGGGAAATTCTGATGGCAGATATACAACCGTACCGAATCACGCTGGAGACATCTCACGAGGCCTGCTGTTTTCAATATTGGATCAAGCAGGATTGACACCCGAAGAATTCCATAAGCTCCTCTAAACAGTCGCTCATGCCCTTCAACCTCGACATAAACGTGTATTCCGGTCCGATGGACCTGTTGTTGCATGTGGTCCGACAGAGTCGGATCGACATGCTGGAACTCCCTCTCGCAGAGATTGCGGAGGGATTTCTCATGTACGCCCGCGACAATTCGGATCTCGACCTGGATGAAGCTGGTGAGGTCCTGTATGCAGCGTCATTGTAGATCGGAAGAGCACACGTCTGAACTCCAGTCACACTGATATATCTCGTATGCCGTCTTCTGCTTGAAAAAAAAAAAAAAAGAAGAACAACAAAAAAAAAAAAAACATAAAAGTGATACAAGGAGCTGACGTGCGGAGTGGGTACACAGGGGAGTGTGAATGAGGTGTAGATCGCATAGAAG
>CAJVXH010000158.1 GCA_913009835.1 uncultured bacterium | reverse complement strand
GAATGAAATCGACGATTTCGGTGGACCAGATTTCTTCGGGCACCTCTGGATCGACAGTAATGAACAGGATGGACCAACCTATGGCTGGATCGACATCTCAGCGACAGGTACTAACATTGCCCCATTGCTAAGTGATGATGATTCTGAAGGTCCGATTGAAATGGGATTCGACTTCCCATTCTACAGCGACAGCTATTCACAGCTCTGGGTGCAATCCAATGGAGCAGTGACATTCACTGATGATTACATCACATATGGAAACACTGATCTTCCCTATGACTTCAGCCCTGAAAACAACGCTTTCATCCCCTGGGCCTGGAATGACCTCAATCCGGCCTCGGGCGCTGATGGTGATATCTATTACGAGACCATTACCCTCGGAGATCGCCAGGCATTCGTTCTGTCGTTCGTCAATGTCGCGGAATACCCATGGGATGGTTCAGCTGAACATTTCACGGGTGAAGTAATACTATTTGATGACGGGGAAATCCTCATCCAATTCGATTACTTCGAAGAGGGATTCGATACCGCCACGACCACAATTGGTATACAGAACGAAGTCCCGGACGATTACTTGCAGGTTTGTGGTGAGGGAGATCAGTACCAGGAGGAAGGACTGGCAACCCTTATGTATCTCGCCGATCCCGATGCTAGCCTGAGTGGTACCATTACCAACAGCGTAAGCGGACTGCCTGTTGAAGATGCCCTCGTCAAGATCGGACCATGGACGACCACAACAAACGGCAACGGTCAGTATTTGATAGAAACGCTGTACGGTGGCTTTACCTACGATGTAGAAGTAATCGGACCCAACTACTATATATGGCGAGGTAGCACTACCGTAAACGTTGGACAGAATACCTTCGACATACAAATTGAACCATTCCCAGCTCCCTTTAACGGATCATACGCAACTGATTTTGAAGATGGTCCGGGCCTGTTTGAGTCTGACCCCGGATCCGACTGGGAATATGGAACACCCACATTCTGGCCAAATGGTGCACACTCGGGTGACAACACCCTCAGCACTATTCTTGAAGGATCATATAACAACAACCGAGACGACTGGTTGTTCGCGTCTGAAACATTCCTCGTAGGTGATGTGGAATCCTCGCTCAATTACTGGCACTGGTTCAACTACGAAGCCTTGAACGATGGATATAACGTTCAGATATCTGTGGATGGAATGGAAACCTGGGAGGTGCTGATTCCGGATATGGGATATAATGATCCAGATGGAGTATTCATCAACGGTTACCAGCCTTGCTGGAATAACAGCGGCCCCGGAGCAGGAGTCTGGACGCAGGTAAACTACAGTCTTGGTCAGTATAACGGTCAACAGATCTGGTTAGCCTTCCGTCATACTACCAATGAATCGAATAACACCTATTCCGGTGTGACCATAGATGATCTGGAAGTAAATGTCGGAACACCGGCAACCGGGCTCGTGCTGCAACTGACCGGTACGAACACTACAATCCCGCCCAGTGGCGGCACCGTGTTATTCGACGCTGTTCTGACCAGTACCCGTCCATCAGCCCTCATGCTTGATGGCTGGACTTTTGTAACCACCCCAACTGGCAATACGGTTGGTCCTATCTTCAACGTAGATATTCTCGTGTCCCCTGGCACAGTTGAATTCACCGATCTGCCACAGTCAGTACCTGCATATGCTCCAGGCGGGGTGTACACATATACTGCCTACATCGGATTGTTACCCGGGATTGTTGGCGCACAAGATAGTTTTACCTTCACGAAAATCGGAACCGATCCCAATGGAGGAGGCTCATGGTATGATGAAACATGGGCAACCGCAATGCAAACCGCATCCTCAACAGCTTCCACCGTCAAATTGCCAACTGAGTTTGGCCTCGGGGAAGCCTATCCGAATCCGTTCAACCCGAGTACTTCCATAAAGCTTTTCCTGCCAGTAGCCGCCGAGGTCACTGTTCAGGTTTTTAACGTCATGGGACAGGAAGTCAAAACCCTCGTGAATGGACAACTCGAAGCCGGTTCTCACACACTCACGGTAGAGGCAGAGGGCCTCTCAAGCGGAATATACTTCGTGAGAGCCACCTCAGCAGGCAAACTCAACGAAATGCGAAAGATCACCCTAATCCGTTAAACTATTGAAATTCCTGAAAAAAGTCCGAAACTCCGGTTTCGGACTTTTTGCGTGCTTGGGATTTGCATAGTTTTGTGAGCAAAATGGGACTGCGCTCTCATTAGAATGCAAAATTCTTAGATTTCTAATTGACAATATTGATATTTCCTATAAGTATCCGTATCTTGAGGGTGAAGAGGAGACCTTGTCGAATTGGTTCCCCACCCGATTCGGCAGCAAAATGGAGGAAAGCGCCATGCGATCCCAAGCCCTGATAACCGGAATACTGATCTTGCTGATGGCCAGCTATGTGTCTGCAGGCGAGATTGAGAAACTGCTACCCTCACGAACTCAGATTTCATTCACGTTAGATGAAACAGATGATGTCTGGATGTCCAGAATGACCGATGACATCGCTGACTACCAGTTAGGTTCAGGTGGACTGGACGACACCCTGGCCGTGCATTATCGAGCTGACGTTGCATTATACATCAACTCAGTTCAGATGCAATTCAATTCACCTGGTACTGTTCAAGTCTACGTCTGGAGATACAGCGATGCAGCTGAAGCCGCATATCCCGAAGGAATTTCCCCCCCACGAGCCAGCGCATCAATGAGTCCCCTGGGTGAAGTCCTTCTCGGACCGATAACCTATGAAGTTCAAGGAACCGAGGAATGGGAAACCATCATCAGTGTGAGCGATATCCCACTAGAAGGATTGAACTTTTACGAAGGTGATGGCTTTGTTATCGGTTTCGTGAAAACTGCTGATTCAGAAGCTCGCCCGATGGCAGATGACATCTCCGCCCGAGGCACCAGCTACACCTGGTTCGGTGGTCCGTGGAATAACGGTTTGCCACACACTTGGGGTGGGTATTCCAGCGGTGAAGCGATTGTTGAAATGATGATGCGGGTTGACGTTTCCTACCCCGAAGGAACCGTGCCAGCGATTAGAAACCTGACGCCACAATGTGATCTATCCAAACCGAACAAAGCGATGCACGTTACCGCAAGAGTAACGGACGATTCCGCCATTGACCAGGTTGCGTTGCGTCTCAGGAAGAATACCGAGGATCCGATTACCTTGATGATGTCAGATCCAGATCTTGATGATATCTTCGAAGTCGATTTCAACCTCATAGGTACCTTCGGAGATACTTTCAGCTATTGGATATATGCCATTGACGATGAAGGGAATGTTACGAACGGGAGAGATGCCGCCGTCACATTCGACATTGTCTACGTTCCCAACAAATCCATTCTGATCGTGGATGATGGGTCAGTTCATACCGACATCATACGAGCCACCTACATCGACATGGAGTGGCAGTGTGCATTCTGGGACGTTGTAGAACACAACGGAATAGATGAATTTCTGCTGGACCGCGACTGGGGACTGGTCATTATCAACGCACACGGCTCGAAGCTGTTACCAACCAGAGAATACGGAGACGGTGCTTTCGACGAGTACTTGATGAACGGTGGAGACCTGGTCTACATAGATCAGGATTACCTGTTAGCAAATCTGGAAGATGAAAGCGTTGTATTCTCACCGGGCGATTTCGCCTATGATGTCCTCGGACTCGAAACGGCCCTCAACGATCCTACACCATCCGAATCTGAGTTCTACGGGAAAGAAGGAGATCCGATCACCGGAATATGGGCGACCCAAACCTATGTTATCGGTGATGATCCTGCATTCTTGTGGGCTGACGTCGTGAATCCGATCGTTGATGGCAGTGAGACAGTATTATTCACTGGCGAAGCTGTTGGGATGAATGCGGCGTATTCCCTGGTTAATTCCTACGGCGGATCTATCGCCTTCATGGGATTTGATGCCAACCAGCCGATCTTCGTAGAAGAACTGATGCCAACGAGCTGGCAGACGCTGATGAATAATCTGCTGGCATCATACGAGTTGGAATCAGAATCATTCAGCATGGATATCGTCCCTCATAACACCGTCATATTTGGCGGCGGCGGCAGGTTGTACTTCGACGTCTACTTCGAAAACCTCAGCGGTGACAGCTTTCCAGGCATGACTCTTTGGACGGAAGTGACGGACACCAGTGGATTCTACGCCGGACCGAATAATGTAGAGCTGATGGACATAACGCCGTTCATGACCTTTCAAAACATGGATATGGACAAGTGCGTTCCCGGATATCTGGACAGAGGTAAATACCAGTTCCGGGTCAGCGTAGGATACTATCCCGAGGCAACGGTAACCACAAGCTTCGATTTCTTCAAATACCCAGAGTTTCCAGGCGGAGATACTGCCTCAAACGGTGATAACAACTGGTCTGTCGAAGGTGACCTGGTTACAGATTCGGGGCTTCCAACTGTGGCTGCAATGACCCAGGCATACCCGAACCCGTTCAATCCGGAAACTCGGGTGTCCGTGACGCTGCCAGAGACTAGCAGACTGAACCTCGTTCTGTACAACGTGAGAGGTCAGGTCGTGGCTGAACTCGCCGACGGTACCTTCCCGGCAGGCGAACACCAGTTCATGGTTGACGGGGCAGCAATGGCATCTGGAGTATATTTCTTGCGGGCGTTTGTACCAGGTGAGCTTAACCAAACCCAGAAACTCATTCTGATGCGGTAATGCGATAGAAGATCAATGGCGCTTTTGATCAAGAGCCCGGCATAATGCCGGGCTCAGACTGCTGACATAGTCAAAGAACGCTATCCCAGCCTTGGAATACGACGTGTGTCATTCTGAATTTCGCAAAGCGAAGGAAGCATGTCCTGAACGCAGTGAAGGAAAGATCGTGCTTTTCCAACGGTTTACAAGTTCGATCTTTTTCAGCCGTCAAACAGACGACGGCTTCAAAATGACACCCTGTGTCCAATACAGGGGTTTGTCAACACACTGACGACATGAATGTCGTGGGCATGACATCTAAGCCTACTTATCTGGATAACCGCATGCCAGCAAGCAGGGATTCAACCATGCTGAGTCACTTGTTCATCCAGACTAGAAAACTCGTCAAGTTGAGATTATCAAACATATGGTGCCCGTGTTACACCCCCGCAGGCGGGTAACGCGGCTGATCGAAATCCGGGGAATCAATCTGTCTGGGACGTACCTTGAGCGAACCCGCGATAGCCACTTTGTGGACTATCACGGTCACCACGAGGTCCTCACACCTCGTACCTGATCTTCATCTCACCAGCATCACCTTCTGTACTTGATCCATCTGGTCTGGAACAGTCGCACGGACGAAATACAACCCACTTGCCATACCTGATGCGTCAAATGTCAGATTGTGGTTGCCAGCGTTGAACTGACCGTTTGCAAGCTCAGCAACCTTCTGACCTGTGACGTTATAGACCACCACCGAAAGCTCTGCAGCGTCAGGTAAATTGACACTGATAGCTGTCGATGGGTTGAACGGGTTCGGGTACGCCGAGCTGATCGAATACTCCACCGGCAGGGCTGCTGGACTGTTGGCTTCCTCGGCCGCGACACCAAACGCTTCCTCACAGCCATACGCTGTCCAACCCTCATCAAATGATACAGTAGCAGGTGTAGCAGTAATCTCGAAACCGAATTGGTCCCAAGCCCATTTGTTAATAGGATATGTGCCTACAATGAATCGAAATCCATATAAGCCGGGAGAGGCAAAGCTCGGAACTGACTGGACAATATTCTCAGCAACGATGACACTGTTCGGACCCATATGCACATCAGGGATCAGCCAGAGCGGAGTGAAAATATTTCCATTGGGCAAAATAGCCTCCGCCATTATATCAACTAAGGTTAGAACCGGAAAATGGCTGACGAGTTCAACACTAAAATTAAAAGTCTCGCCTGCGGGAACGACAATCGGACCATCTGTAGACAGTGTTACATCAATCAACGGTGATAAACCGACGGCATCACTACATTCATATATCCCGAAATATTCATTGTCCGCAACATATGCGAGACCGTCATTAACTACGATTCCCTTGGCACTACCCGGCGTATCGTAAAATCCGACCTCAGTAGGCAGAGTTGGAATTGTGAAGTCTATAATGTGAATTCCGGAAAGACCATCAGCGACGTACCCGTAGACACCTTGCGAAGCAGCATAAAACGCCCAGCTTGGTGAGTCCCAGAAGCTTACTTCAACAGGTGTGAATGGATCACTGACATCTACCTTGTAGAGGCCAGTGGAAGCATCAGCGAGATACACAAAATCTCCATCCACAGCAATATTTCGTGTGCTACCTGGCGTATCAAAGAACCCTGCTTCAAACGGGTCTGTCGGATCACTAATGTCAATCACCCTCATTCCTTCATTGAAGGCAGACAGGTAGGCAAAGCCACCAGCTACTGAAACGTTGTTTGCATCACCTGGTGTATCACAGGAACCCACCTCAAAGAGATTTGCTGGATCGCTTTTGTCAATAACGAAAAGGCCATCCCATCTGACAGCCACGTATACAAAATCGCCTTGTACACAGACGCCTAATGCAGCGCTTGGAGTTGGGTAGGAACCAACTTCAATTGGATCAGCAGGATCGCTTACGTCAATTGCACGCAAGCCGTGATTACCGACCGCCAGGTATGCGTAGTCTCCGGAAATTGCGACATCGTAAACTTCGTGCGGGTCATCATAAGATATGGAACCTATTTCTACCGGTGCAGCAGGATCGCTGACATCAACAATCCGAAGCCCAGTAGCACCAGTTGCGAGGTATGCATAATTTGAATCTATGACTCTTACAACTTTTGCTGAATCCCATTCGTGTTCTAACAATCCGACAGTGCTTACATTCAGGCTGTCCTGAGCCCCTGCTGCAGATACAAGTACGAACAACAGCATCAGAGCTACGAAATAGTGTTTCACGGTTGACTCCCCCGATATGTTAGTAAGCGTTTTCGGCGTTGGAAATCCCTCTACTGATGAGCGATCTATCGAAAGTGAGGGATTAGGCATACAAGATAATAGAGAAAAAAGACGATGCAACAAAAATCTCTAAATTCTTAAGATATATTCAGGTGAACAGCCACAGGAATCCCAGTAGTTGTTGACGTTTTCTTGACATTTAATCCCAGTTCACTGTGCGCAGGTCACGGAGGCAACTCCCCAGTGATGTGAGCTACCTCACCAGCTCATCTAACTAGCATCACCTTCTGAACTTGGTGAAGATGACCCGGTACAGTCGCTCTCACGAAGTACAAACCAGATGCCATGTTCGAAGCGTCGAAGGTCAGCACATGACTACCCGCGTTGAATTGTCCACTCGCCAGCACTGCCACCTGTTGACCGGCGATATTATATACCATCACGGACAGGTCTGCTGCCTGAGGTAGCGATACACTTAGGCTCGTAGAAGGATTGAACGGATTCGGGTGACAGTCACTCACCGTAAAATCCACCGGTAGCACCGTCTCCTCCCCGACAGAGGTTGATGATATGGTCACAAAGTTCGACTTCGTTTCGATGTGTTCCACACCATCAATCATCGTGGTGAGGGTGACCGTATACACACCAGCTTCCACATAGGTGAAACTCGGATCACGTTCATGGGAATCGGTTAATCCATCTCCGTCCAGATCCCAGCTCCAGCTATCTGCCAATCCAACCGACAGATCCGTGAAACGGACTGTAGAATTCAGACCACCCATAGTCGTGTCTGCCGTGAAATCCGCAGTAGGACCAAGCCAGCTAACGTCAAAGGTTTTCGGAACACTCCAGTCACTCCAGAGGAGGTTCTGATCACGATACCTAAGACGCCAGGCATAGGTCTCGTCAGGTGAGAGCAACTCTTCCGGCACCACAACACGCCTCAAATCGATCCCTTCATTCAGATCAATTGGTACATAATCAGGGGCGCCGGTATCTGAATAAACGTCAATCCAATCACGCTTTCTCTCGATGACCAGAGATGTCCAGTCAGGCGCCTCGTCTTCAGCCACGATTGTCAACTGGAACTGTGAACTCATGATTTCATTTACGCCTGAATAGGGTGAGGCGGTCAGCTCAGCCGGATCAAACCTGATTTCGCTCGCGGACAGGCATGTCGGTGTTGACGGCGGCGGGTCTGTTCGGTTTCTGAACCATGAATCGAGGACGACGTTATCAAGCGGAACATCTTCGTTACCAAGCGTGTATAGATCGGAAGAGCACACGTCTGAACTCCAGTCACACTGATATATCTCGTATGCCGTCTTCTGCTTGAAAAAAAAAATCATTTTTTTTTTTTCTTCTTCTTCTCTTTCTTCTTCTTCTTTTCCCTGCCGCTTTAATCATCGTCTCCTACTCTGCTTTTGGCATCTGCACTATC
>CAJVXH010000157.1 GCA_913009835.1 uncultured bacterium | reverse complement strand
CATGATCCGAACTTCTCTTCTATCCCTATCATCATGATTACTACAGAGGGTGCGAGAGAGGAAGTTCTTGAGGCACTGAGGAATGGTGTCAACGATTACATTGTCAAACCATTTTCAAAACAGATCATCACTGAGAAGATCGAAATCGTGATGGGCTGAAAGGGGAGTTAAAACCAAAATGGATGTCAAATACATCAATCCCTTCATATCATCATTTACGAACACCGTAAAGACGATGATGGATTTAGACGTAAAAACACTCAAGCCGTACATTAGAGATGAAACCGCAACCCTGGGAGATATCACAGGAGTGATAGGGTTTGCAGAAAAGAAGATCATGGGATCAGTAGCACTGAGTTTCCCTAAAGAGGCGGCTCTGATTCTTTATGAGGGGATGACCGGTGAAAGAGAAGAAGAACTGACTCCGGACGTTGAAGATTGTATCGGCGAAGTGGCGAATATGGTCGCAGGTGGAGCGAAAACTGTGCTCGCTAGTCAAGGGCTTTCTTTTAACATTTCTGTGCCATCAGTGGTTGTTGGAGAGAACCACACCATCCGTCACAGAGCTGAAACGCCGATCGTAGTAATACCTTTCCTCGTTGAAGAGATCAAATTCGTGATGGAAGTGACGATGAAGATCATGGATTGAGATAATCTTTGTTGATTATGTTGAATCAATAGATTGTTCGACTTACTCCTGCAAAACCTCCTCCGGAGGAATAAACGGCATGTCCGGAGACATGCCGTTAGCAAGGGTTCCTTTCCGACAACTGGGAAAGGAGAGAAAGGTGGAGCATTGCTCCATCACTCGACTATACAAAACGCGTGCCGTTTTGTTTCCGTGTGCTGTCTAAAAGGTAATCTGCGCTACATACTTGTGATTCGCTGAATAGAACAATCCCGTCACAGTCAACCATCAGAATAGCAGTGAGTTCTGGAGGCGGCAACAGTTGACGAACACAGGAAAAGTTTGCCCGCAGGATAGAAGACTCCTCTTGCGCATTGAATGCTGAAGTGCGACAATGTACTCGACGATCAATTCGAACATCGGTGATGATGCATGTTGGTAGAGGATGGCATGGAAGAACGTATAAACGCCTGGCTGAAGACCTATCGACTGGAGAAGCTGATTTCGCCGGTCGACTGGGAAACGGTTCCGGATGAATGCCGGATAAGATTGGACAATTACGCGCGTGACGAGGCTGTCAAACGAGCGGATTCACTGGCTCACGATGGACAGCTCGATCTCAGACGGCAGGAAGCTGTTCGACAGCTCGTCGATGGTATGGCCCAGAGCTGGAGACTTCAAGGCGATAACATCAGGGGTATTGTAGAAGACTTCTATGATGAACTCCCACCAAAACCAGGCTATGAATTCGAAAAGCTCGCGGTCAGATTGTTCAGACGGCAGGTGAGCGCATCTGCAGGTGAGGTGTTCAACGGTTACGATCCTCAGAATGAACACGTTGTCATAAAAGCTTCATCGAAATACCTCGACGTTCCCCCAAACAAGACACTTGACCGTAGCGGATTCCTTCAGACCTGCCAGATAGCGTACGATACCTGGACCGCCAAGCAAGCCAGGGAAGCTGTCGAAGAGCTCCTGGATTGTGCTGCACTGTCAGGCGACGATTATTCCCTGGGTGATTTGCTGCCACTGCTGGAACTTCGAGGAGCTCGAACATGGGCAACCGCACTGAAACTCGAACAGGATATTGGCGTTGAATCAGCGTCTAAAGATCAGTTGGTGCGTATGCTCAAACGATACGCACTCATGGTGCGTCGTGGCGGACCAGAGGCCATAGGACTGACTGCTGAGCCCCCAATAATAGAGATTTCTCCTGACCTTGAGATCGAAACAGAAACTGAGGAAGCCGTACCAGCCTCGGTCGAGGAATTCATTGATCATCATACGGATGATGATTCCGACGAGGAAGTCGTCGAAGAAACCGTTGATGAAGTAGATGAAAACCTCGATGAGACAGAATACGAATCTGAACTGGTCGAAGAAGTGGATGTGCCTGAGAGTGAAGATGATAAAGACATACAGATGGAAACAGACGACGAACCTTCATCGGATGTATCATCGACAATTGAGTTTTCTGAAGAGACAGAAGAAGATTCAGATGAAGATGTTGAACCAGAAATAGAACCCGAAACAGAACCTGATCAAGAACCTGAATTGTCGTCTGCTGAATCTGAAGTGGAAGACGCTGAAGAGGACGATGATGGTGATGTGGAAAACGCAGAGGATGATGTAGAGGAAGAGGCAACCAAACCAACCTCCTCATTTGCACAAGATGAAGATGAAGTTGAAACTGATGCGCATCACATAAGCGATAGTGAAGAAACGACGGGAGATAACATGGTTAGAGATCCCAATCGTTTCCATGTACGGGATCTGGACGAACTGGACGATGACGATTTGGAAGCGATCGAATACTTGTTCGGTAACAATGCGATCCAGTACGAAGGAGACTCCGAAGAAGATGAATCGGAGGACGATGAAGAGGAAGCGCCTATTGAGGCGGCCGGGATTGTTAACGGGATGCAGATGCGTAAGTCACCTGTGGCCCGTCCATTGCGAGATTCGCAGGGAGACCCATTGATCCCTGGATCCCGACCGCACCGAGATCGCTTCGAAATGCTTCGTTCAGGAGAATTGCGACTGAATGTCGTCAAAGATGTCTACAACAACGACGAAACAAAGTTCGATATCTTCCTGGCTAAGCTGTCCGATTCACCAGACTGGAAAACCGGTAAGACGGTCATCGCAAAAGAAATGCTTGATCGACATGTCAACCTGGAAGAGGAACCTGCCAGGGAACTGTTTTTCGCTCTGAAGAAATGCATGGCCGATGTTTTTGAATGAATGGACACCGGTTTAACCCGGGAGTCGGAACGAGACAGGTCATTGCATATTTTGATTTGAAAGCCGTACCATCGGAAACGGTCGTCGAGACCGTTTTGCTTTTTAGCCGGGGTGGTGAAATTGGTAGACGCGCTGGTTTCAGGGACCAGTGTCCTTTGGGACGTGGGGGTTCGAGTCCCCCCTCCGGCACACGGTTGACTTTTGGGCGATTCCTCGATGGAATTGCCCTTTATCATTTCCACACTTTAAAGCGTGGATTGACATGAGATTATCACTCCTGCCAGTCGTACTGTTATCGTTAACCTGTGCAATTACTTCACAGGCTGAATCGGTTTCAGTCATGCAGTCCCAAACCTCAATTGATTACAAATCCCACACCCAAATACAGCTTCCATCGCTTGACTATCTGATGACAGGGGAACGATTATGGAGATTGTCAAGCGATGATGATTGGGAAGATTGGGATGACGATTCCGGCAATTATCTCACCCGTCTAAGGGATGATGCGCTGTACGCAGGCGTTACGGTGATCAAGGACTGGTGGCATGTTTATTCATCACCGTCACGAATGACGTTGAAGGATGGGCTTCTCGTTGCCGGATTTGTCGGGGCAGGTATCGGACTCTACACCGCTGATCGGGAAGTATATGACGCTGTGCAGCGCCTCAACGATGAGCCCTGGTTCCACCCGATAAACGAGTTCGGGGGTTTCTTTGAGCCGATGGGAAATCGGGCCTTTACCGAATCATGGTATGTCAGTGGATTGATAGTCGGATATGTCACGGGATACGCACCACTGAGAGACTTCTCAGCAGATATGCTCGAATCTATATACCTCTCAATGGTGGTGTTAACCGGGACGAAGTTTGGATCAGCACGGTTGCGTCCTTACCAGGGCGAACGGACAGATTGGTTCAAGCCCAAGGGCGCCTCATTCATCTCTGGCCATACCTCGAACATTTTTCAGTTCGCCGGAGTGGTCTCACATCACTTCCCAAATACTTGGGTGCGCACTAGCGCCTACACCATCGCGACTACCGTTGCAATCGAGAGAATATCATCAACCAAGCACTGGCCGTCTGATGTGTATTTCGGAGCGCTCTGGGGATGGTTTGTGACCGAGCAGATGTTCAAGCTGAAGGATAACCGTCAAATCCAGGTACTGCCGTTGATCAGTGAGGATGGACGCGGAGTGCTTGTTGGGGCGGTCTACACTTTCAATCTCAACCCATCATAGTCTTTTGTTGAAACAGCGAGGGTAGAGAGACAACAGGCTATGCGCTTGCTTGTGGAAGTCTATTCGGGTACGTTTATCAAACTTTTGACGGAATTGTTTGAACGGTCGGTAATATGGGTCATGAAGACAAAAGGCAGGAACTGGTTGAGATAGCCACGCGGGTGTTCTTGCGCTACGGGTATCGTAAAACCACGCTCGACGATATCGCCGAGGCGGCTGGTCTGCAAAAAAGCAGTTTATATCACTATTTCGATAACAAAGATGATCTGTTTCGAGAGACGGTTTCCGATATCCATAATCAACTGATTGAGCGGTTTGAACAGGAACTAACCGGCAAGAATGGGTTGTTGCATGAATTAAACGGGTATATCGAATCGATTAAGAGTGAGATTCGTCGTCTACAACCGAATATTGAATTCATGCTGGAAGATATCGAAGAGGTTCTTCCTAAAACACGTGATCTGACTGACAAAATGCACACCAGAATGAATGCGATGCTCGTACGTAGACTGGAGAAAGCAATTGAGGACGGTGAACTTCGTCCGTGCCCAGTGAAGGATCTAGCCGTCATTGTCAACATGTTTCTAGAACGAGTACTGAAAGCTTGTGAGATGTCCGATCATCATGCCAAAGCAGCAGATGATGCCATGCACTACGTTGAAGTACTCTTTAAACCGTATTTCACAGATTCGACCATTCCCAGAGAAACCAGCGCGAGCTGAGCTAACATGAGTGAGTATATGAACGATCTGATGCCCAACACCACAATCCGAGGCATCGTATACAGCCTGCTGTGTGTTCTGGTTCTTCTTAGCACCGTTCCAGCCATAGCCCAGACAGCTATCTCCATCGGCTCAACGGCGAGAGCGCCAATCGTTATCGATTGGGAAGAGGCGTGGACGCGAGCGGTTGAATCCAACGAGACGCACCAACTGGCGTTGTTGGAACGAGAGACGGCTGATTTGCAGGTGTTGGAAGCGTGGTCAAATGCCATGCCCACATTTGACCTGAACGGTACCTTTAACCACTACATGCTCGTGCCCTCGATAATAGTTGAGTTCGGTGGCCAGAGCATGGTCTTCAAGTTCAGTCAAGACAACACAATCGCGGCAAACGCCCAGATAACTCAACCACTCTGGCTTGCAGGAAAAGTCGGGCTGGGATTACGCATCGCGAAGAACTATCGTCAGATCGCGGAGATGGGTGTGGATGTCAGCGAACAGGAATTACGTGTTCAGCTGGTGGAGGCCTTTTACGGCGCGATGGTCGCTGATGAATACGTGGAGGTTACTGGTGACGCTTTGGATCAGGCACAACGTCATCTGGATCAGGTCCAGTTAATGTTCAACGAGGGCGTGGTAAGCGAATATGATAGGATCCGTGCCAGAGTGGCGGTATCCAACATGCGCCCCGACCTGATCGAAGCTGAAACCGCTCGTGAGCTGGCGTACAAGGGGCTGAAGAATCTGCTGGGGATGGATCTCGACACACCGATCACCCTGCAGGGTGAGATCAGTGACATCATCCAACAGCCGGAGTTGGGCTATGCTGCCGCAGCGGATTATGCGACAGAACGCCGTCTCGAGCTCAAACAACTCGACCTGCAACGGAAACTGTACGAAGATCAGAAACTCATAGAACAACGAAACTGGCTGTGGCCCAACGTCCTCGCCGGTTTGCGATGGGAAACACAAGCCCAGTCAAACGAGTTTGACTTTCAGGACCAGCGGTTCTACAACGGCACCAGCGCTCAGCTTATGGTTAACATCCCGTTGTTTAACGGCCTGGCTAGCCACCGCCGTTCTCAAATTGCGGAAGTGAATATCCGCAAAATGGGGCTTCAGCATGACATGTTCGAGCGTGGTATCCGGATGCAAGTATTTCAAGCTACCCAGAGCTACGAGAAGGCCTCCGAAACTCTGCAGGCTTCATTGGAAAATCGTGGCGAAGCGGAGAAGGGATACAACCTCGCTGAGACTCGCTACGCTGAAGGCATTGGCACACAACTGGAAGTTCTGGACGCACAACTTCAGCTCAACATGAGCAAGGTCAATGTGCTGCAAGCAGAATATGATCAACTTATCGCCCGCGCGCAGTATGACCGGGCGTTAGGTCAGGTTCAGTAACATCATTTCGAATGAACGGACGATTCATGAAGAAGATTATTGGATTTGTCGTGATCGCGATTGTCGGTGTATTCCTGACGATGGGTATTCTACGCAGTCAGGAAACCGAAGAAGTACTCAGCATTGACGACATACAGCAGCGTGAAGGTATTCCGATTTTTGCGGCATTGGCAGAACGTCGGGACGTTAGCATTTCAAGCGATTTCTTCGGCACGATACAAACTGGCAGGCAGGCCGTTGTCACCACGCAGTTGATGGAACGGATTGCGTCTATCAAGGTCGAAGAGGGTGATGTAGTCCGCGAAGGTCAGATACTCGCGGTTTTGGACACCTCAGCCAGCATGGCATCCGTCAGCCAGGCACGAGTGCAATACCTGAACGTGAAACGTGATCGCGAACGGATGGAGGCTTTGCTCGCCGAAGGTGGCATCTCCAAGCAGGAGTTTGACCAGATCAACGCTGCTTTCGAGGTCGCGGAAGAGAACTACCACACCGCACGGAACCTGATCGAATTGATCGCGCCTATCTCCGGAGTAGTAGCACGTATCGAATTCAACGAAGGTGACATCGCCCAACCTGGAGATCCGGTCATAACTATCCTTGATGACAGCAGCTACGAGATTGTGTTTGATGTGACGCAGGAAAATAGACGTCAGCTGCACACCGGTCAGGAAGTTAAAGTCACTATAGGATCGAATGGCGAGGAGTTGACCGGGCACATCTCCCGGATAAGCCTGTCAGCAGCGCCTGAGACCCGTCTGTTCCAGGCAAGAGCTGAATTGTCATCGTCAGTTGATCTGTTCTCTGGCGAGATGGCATCCATCAACGTCGTCATCTCCGAGGCCGACAATGTAGTTGCCGTGCCGCCTGATGCCATACTCGAACGTGATGGCCAGGCATTTGTCTTTGTTATTCGTGATAATACTGTAGCCAAACGTCAACCTGTCCAACGCGGCCTGGTAGGCGAGACGTTCGTCGAAGTTGTCCAGGGGCTTCAGGAGGGTGATCTGATAGCCACCTATGGTCACAATTCCCTCGAAGACGGCGCAACAGTCAAGCTGATCGTAGAGAACGCAATCTCCACCTCACTGGAATAGCATCAGGAATCTGAAACCATGGTACTGGCTGATTTATCGATAAAACGTCCGGTGATGATGACGATGGTGATTTTTACCTTTGTTGTCATCGGCCTGTTCAGCTTGTCACGCTTGGGCATTGACCTCTTTCCGGAGATCGATTTTCCCTATGTGAGTGTCGTGACCATTTATCCAGGCGCCGGCCCGGAAGAAATTGAAACCCTGCTGAACGAGCCGCTGGAAGAAGCTATCAACAGCGTCTCCGGCGTCAAAACCATCTACTCGACAGCCCAAGAGGGCGTCAGCGCGGTGATCGTCGAGCTACAGCTGGGACAGGATGTCGATATCGGAGCGATCGACATCAAGGACAAGATCGACGCCATCAAATACACACTTCCCGATGACATTGAAGACCCGTTGGTGCAGAAGTTCGACATGGGCGCTGAAGCGATCATCAAACTGTCCATAACCGGCAACCTGCCACTTGAAGATCTCTACCTGGTCGTAGATCAGCAGATCAAACCAGAATTGCAGAAAATTCCCGGACTCGCGAACGTTGACGTGATCGGTGAAAAAGAACGCGAGATCCAGGTTGACCTGTCCAGCAGACTGATGGCGGCATACGGAATCGACGCGATGCAGGTCGTGGGCACCTTGATGATGGAAAACCTGGACATTCCAGCCGGGCGAATCACCCGTGGACGGAGCGAATACACGCTGCGAGTCGAGGGCGAGTTTGAAACCGTAAATGACATTCGTTCTATAAATCTGCAAACAGAGTCTGGACCAATACGTCTGGACGCTATCGCAGAGGTCAAAGACGACTTTGCAGAAATACGTGAGGTAGCCAGATTCAATGGAGTGGCATCTATTGGATTGAACCTGGTGAAGCGCTCAGACGCGAACACCGTTCAACTCGCGGATGACATCCATGCCGCGGTAGATCGCCTCGAACGAATGGTCCCGGAAGGTATTAAGATTGAAATCGCGAACGATCAGAGTGATTTTATTCGTGATTCGGTGTCGGACGTTTCCGGTAACCTGTTGAGATCGGAAGAGCACACGTCTGAACTCCAGTCACACTGATATATCTCGTATGCCGTCTTCTGCTTGAAAAAAAAAAAAACAATCTATTGTATCTATGTCCTTCAGTT
>CAJVXH010000156.1 GCA_913009835.1 uncultured bacterium | reverse complement strand
GGCGCAGGCCAGAACTGGTCCGAACACACGGTGGACGGTGAGTTTAACGGCGCGCACAGCGTCTATGCGGCGGATGTGGATGGCGACGGGGACTTGGACGTGGTCGGCGCAGGTGAGATAGGCAACATCATCAGCTGGTGGGAGAACCTTGATGGCACAGGCCTGAACTGGTCTGAACACACGTTGGATGACGAGTTTGAGCACGCGTACTGCGTCTATGCGGCGGATATGGACGGCGACGGCGACATAGACGTGCTCGGCGCGGCCAGGAATGCCAACGACATCGCCTGTTGGGAGAACCTCGACGGTACTGGCCAGACTTGGTCGAAGCACACCGTGGTCAGCAATTTTAACGGCGCTATCAGTGTTTACGCTGCGGATGTTGACGGCGACGGCGACTTGGACGTGCTCGGCGCTGCTAAATGGGTCAACGACATCAACTGGTGGGAGAATCCTTTGGCTACAAGTGTCGAAGAAGAATCCAGTACAGATATTCCAGATGGATATGCCATCAGCCGGGTATACCCCAATCCGTTCAACCCCTCAACGACTATCAGCGTATCACTGCCCTCACCGTCAGAACTAGATATAGTCGTATACGATGTGGTTGGGCGACAGGTTGCGACGTTAGCTGATGATTATATCAACGCTGGCACACACACTTTCACCTTCGACGCTTCCGGATTAGCGAGCGGTATGTATTTCATTAGGGCGACTGTGCCGGGTCACATGAACACCATCCATAAGGTTATGCTGGTGCGCTAGTGAGCGCTTCTACGTCGAGTGGCTTCGCTCGACGAGGGTGTGTTTGGAGTGCATCCAGTTATCCAGTTAACTCAGCTGGGGTGTTGTCATGCCCACGACATTCATGTCGTGGATTATCGTTATGATGAATATGCCCCTGTTACCGCCGCAGGCGATAACAGGGTTGATCCGCAAGTTACAAGGTGCCTGTCGATTTTCTCAGAACTCAGAATTGTCGTTTGATAATCCCTGCGAACCGCCAAAAAGACGGCGGGTCACAGGGGCATGTCTAATAGCCGGGTTATCTGGGTAACCGTTTGGAGTGCAAACGCGGATAATCCACCGCTGATAACCCGCGCCGGGAAACCTGGGCGGGCATCGAGTATGACTACTTCCCTCGTCGTATCTGATCACGTGAAGCCAGCAGTCTGGCGCTCATCGGTGGCAACACTTCCACGTCCGTGTGAGCGCGTCCTCGATTTGGGTTCCGCACCTTCGTTTCGTCCGCCAACACAACCCAGGTGCCTTCCGGCAGGTTGACCCGAGCCTTGCGATTCTCGTTGAGATTAACGAGTATGACCAAACGATTTCCAGGCACACGCGTTACATAAGCCAGCAGACTGTTGTCGTTTGATGATAGCGGATGGAGATTCGCGTGACGAGCGAGGCGCAATGCAGGGTGCATTTTCCGCAAATGTGCCATTCCCTTCACATATTCCCTGATGTCGCTTCGTACAGGATCTTCGGCTTCTTCCCAGTCAAGCCAGTTAGTTGTGTCATCACGGTTATAGCTGTCCAGATCGAGTTGGCCGGGAAGTTTCCGCAGCTTGGCCTTCATCGCTCTGTTGGTGATTTTATCACCTGCAACGATTTTAGCTCGAAGCCATTCATCACCTTCGTGCAACATCAACATGCCGCGACTAATGAAGAGGAGAAAGAATCCCAGCTTGGCTCGTTTGATAATATCCGGAGTAAGCTCTTCGTCAACACCCTTCTGCATGACTTGTTTCGGCTTTATCAGGCCGGTGGCAATTCGCAGAAAATCGCCGAAATTGTAATAATCATGGCTGGCGAGATAGTTGACTGACTGCCAGGCTTCTTCAAATGGTCCGCCATCTTCGACCACATGCCCCCGAACGTGTGTCAGCAACGGCCCGGAATCTCCGCCGAGAATCGCGCCTTTGTGTTTGCTGGGGTCATGCCCGCGCAGACCGTCCCGGTAGTAGTCATTCCAGGATGACCATCCGCGAATCACAAAACGGCGCTTGTCGTTCAACCCTCCCCAGGGTTCCGCGATCAGGTTCACGTTTGGATTTTCTTTACACAGTTGTTTTGATATGGCGTCCAGGGTTCCGTTATCAATGAGTCCTGCAAGATCAAATCGGAAGCCGTCGATGCCGTACACTCGTGACCAGTGTAGTAGAGAATCGACTATCATTCGTCGCGCCATGGGTCTTTCGGTGGCCAGATCGTTCCCGCACCCGCTCTCGGATTTCAGGGAGCCATCACCGTTGTGGCGTAACCAGTACATGGGGTCAAGATGACGTAGCGGACTTTGCCCATAATTGCCAACATGGTTGTAGACCACATCGGCAATGACGGCCAGATTCTGTTGATGCAAGGCACTGACCATGTTGCGAACATCGTGGACAATATTTGGGTCGGTGCCCATCCAATCCGACTTTGGCCATGAACGTTGATAGCGTGGCTCGGGGGCAAAGTACTGTGCGCTCATGTAGCCCCAATGATTGACGCCTGTTTCGTTCCAACCATTATCTGGCGTGTCGAATGGAGGCTCGCGGTCATCATACACCTGTAATGGCAACCATTCCACCGCATTCAGTCCGAGATCATTCACATATTCCGGGAAAGACGAGATAGCTAATCCATTGAAAGTGCCTCGATCCGCCTCTGGAACATCTTTCGCCAGTTGGGTGACGTCTTTCAGGTGGGCTTCGTATATCATCGCGCCACGTTTGCCCAGATTGACATGGGGAAGAGAGGGCAGGTTAATCAGGGATGGGGGTGGGACGATTGATAGCATCTGCACCGGCCAGCCGGGTGATTTGGCAACGATCCAGCCGTAAGGATCGCAGAAAATCATGTTCCCCTGGTCTGCAACATCATCCGGTCCCTTAACGCGGAATCCGTATGCTTGACCCGGCTGTATGGCATCGCTATCAACACTCCAGCAGCCGCATTTTTCGTCCAGATGCATCCCCAACTCATCAACCGGATCTTCGCCCGGAGTGTTGAAAACGACGAGGCGCACTGAACGCGCTCGCGGGTGAAACAGTCGCACAGTTGCCACATTTTCCGACCAGGTAAGCCCGAGGGGTAGAGAGCTACAGTATCTGTTCAGGATGCCGTCTGGAAGAACTGGCAGTGAGCGTTTATTGTCGATAGTCAGGTTCAACTTCGCACGCATGTCAAAAGGACCGCCATAGAGCGCGACACGTCGCCGTCCTTCTCTCACTACCCCGGTGATGTGCAGCTTTGGATCGAAACAAAAACTCGTCGAACTCGGTGTGGTATGCGGTGGTTCGCTGTACAGGACGACCACCTTATGTTCATCCTGAAGGCTGACCCTGAAAGGTATTGGGGTAGATGGTGTGCTTGTGAAGCTGGTTTTTATCATATCGATAGCACCACTTGGGGGTTGTTCATAGTCTTGGTGATGTGGCATCTCGTGTAGGTGCAGACCCTTACGGCTCGCTATACTCAGCCATTATTCCCCTTGAACCGAGGGAACGCCTCCGCTACATTGCTTCTGAAGGGAAGATGCAGGAACGGACAGGTCTATTCCAAGGTCTGCACGATAGTAATTTCTCTCTCGACCCACATTTTGG
This sequence comes from uncultured bacterium, assembly GCA_913009835.1. Lineage (GTDB taxonomy): Bacteria > Electryoneota > Electryoneia > Electryoneales > Electryoneaceae > BMS3BBIN04. The sequence goes on along the minus strand of CAJVXH010000156.1, from coordinate 5,226 downwards.
CAGAGATTGAGTATTAACTATAGTCTCGTTCATTTCAAGGCCAGGCACTAATCATGAGAGCCACAATACTGCTGGGATTGTTGTTTGTTTGCAGCTTGTCAGTGAATGCTCAACCTGTATCAGGTGAGACGGAGAGCTTTGCCGAACGTGCTGAGATAGCACACGTGGCTGGCGATTACGAATTGGCTGTTGACTTGTATAGTCGCTGGCTGGAAGCCGATCCGGATGATTTTCGCAGCTGGTATAACTATTCCTGCGCTCTTGCCCTGAACAGTGACACTACCGATGCATTAGCCGCCTTACAGTCAGCGGTGGATTATGGTTGGCGAGATTCCACCTGGACAGTTAGAGATCCCGATCTGGCCAGTTTGCACGGCAGCCCGGCATTTGCTCATCTAATAGGCCGAATGGGACAGATTCTTCGCGATGATAGCATTCAATTGGATCCCTCTTTTCCACGTTACGCCCTGCAGGAACGATTGGCACCTTACACCCTTTATCTACCTCATGGCTATGACACCAGCCCCCAGAAAAGTTATCCGTTACTCGTTTTGTTGCATGGTCGCGGATCGAACATGGATGGGATGGATAATCTCCGTGAACGTCTTGCCCTTCCGGGGGTAATTATTGCGCAGCCACAGGCTCCTTACGCCATCAACGAGAGCCTGGGTGGATATGAATACTGGCCATCGCACCTTCAAACTGAATTCGGTGATACCTTGTTGCGGACTATCCGCGATGATGCTGGAATGTGGGTCGCATCTGTTATTGCTGCGGTAAGCGAGGATACACGTGTAGACGCCAGCAATGTGTTCGTCGCGGGTTTCAGCCAGGGTGGCGCAGCTGCTTGTGTTGCCGCGATTTTGAACAGTGAATCGATCCGGGGGTTGGCGATCATTGGCGGCTACATTCCTGAGACGCACAAGGACAGCCTGAATTATCAACATCTGGCCTCACAGGATGTCGCAGTGTTTATCGCTCATGGACGACGTGACCGTGTTGTCGAACTCAGCCGTGCGGAAGAGCTGCACGCCTCATTAGCGGACGCTGGAGTTGATGTCGAATACGCATCATACCAGGCTGAACATGAGATAACGGATGAGATGGTTGTGAATCTCGCTGACTGGTTTACACGGCTTGTTGATCGTCCGAAGCGATTGTTTGAATCAGGTGGGACCAAAGTGGATTCATCGCGCGTGACAACAACAGATGGTTCTGATTAGACTTACTGTTGGCAGACAATATCGGTTAAACCAAGTCGAAGATCCCCATGAATCTCTGGAAAAGGATTCAAAAGAACTGGCATATCCGTGTGTATATGTTGCTGCTCGCTATCCTTCTCTGGGTAGTAGTGGTGATGACGCAGGTATATGAGACTACTGTCAATGTTCCGGTGCGAGCGTTGAACATCAGTCCGGACATGATACTTGTTTCTGAACTTCCTGAGACCATCCCCGTCCGCTTCTCGGGTCAGGGTAAGGATTTGTTTGTACTCACCTTTTTCCGGCCCGCTCACCTGGATCTGGATATGCAGGTAGTGGATAAGGATTTCGACTATCCGTTGCACACCGGATTGATCGAAGTTCCCGTAGGGCTGGCTGTTGAGCCGATGATCTTACCCGGACAGAACGTGATTTCTGTCAGTTTGGAAGAGAGGGTGACTGTATTACTTCCAGTTCAGCCAGACGTGGAAGTGCGTACTCGTCCCGGTTATATCGCCAGTGAAACGACAAATGTCATGCCTGACAGTGTGCGTGTGACCGGTCCCAAGAGCATTGTTGAGAGGATGAAAAATGTGCTCACCGAAGAACGGGTGTATATCGGCATCTCGGATTCTTTCGTTGAAAATGTGGAGCTCCTCTCACCGGAACGAGTCGATCTTCTCCCGGCTAGCGTGCAATTGGGAATAACGGTCAACCGTCTGGGTGAACGAGTTCTGAAACGAGTCCCACTCTTCGCCAGTGGTTTTACACCTGGCTGGCAGATAATCCTTGAACCTTCAGTTGTGGACGTGAGAGTTAAGGGGATATCCACCCGCCTCGCTACACTTACCCCGGATTCTATTCGTGCCTGGGTGAATCTATCCAACTGGGATCGTAACCAGTTCGAATATACGCCTGAGTTCGACCTGCCTGAGGGCGTCGAGCTGATTGACGTCACCCCTGGCCGCATCCGCGTTCGGGCGGAGGTTGATTCATGGCAGTGACTGTGCTTGCGGTGGAATCCTCCTGCGATGAAACTGCGGTGGCGGTGATCTCTGGCAATAAATTACTCGCCTCTCTGGTATCGACTCAGGAAGTACATTCCCTGTGGGGAGGTGTGGTTCCGGAGCTGGCCAGCCGTCTCCATCAGCGCACTCTGACTTCCCTTGCTCATGAAGCTATCGCCCGTGCAGGCATCCAGCTCACGGATCTCGATGCCGTCGCGGCCACAGTTGGTCCTGGTTTGATTGGCGCCTTGCTGGTTGGTGCGAGCTATGGCAAAGGGTTGGCGGTAGGGTTGGGCAAACAGTTTGTCGGTGTCAACCATTTGGAAGGTCATCTGTGGTCTGCGGCAGTTGCGGCTGAGGAGCTGCCACTACCCGCTTTGGCACTGTTGGTCAGTGGTGGTCATACCGAGTTGATCAGAATAAATGGTTTCGGCGAATACGCACTACTCGGGGCAACTCTTGATGATGCTGCCGGTGAAGCGTTCGATAAAGTTGGCGGTTTGCTGGGGATTACCTATCCGGCGGGTGAGGAGCTGTCGAAATTGGCATCTCGAGGCAATGACCGCGCTTTCCATTTCGCCGTCGCTCGCACGCAAACCCCACTTGATTTCAGCTATTCCGGGCTGAAGAGTGCGGCTTCTCGAGAAGTGGAGAAACAGAAGCAATCTGGCAATGACAATTGGGCGGCTGATCTGGCAGCCTCTTTCCAGCGAGCTGTTGTCCGACAACTCATCCAGCGTGTCGATACCGCATTGACCGCTGATGATTACAAGTCCCTCACTTTGGGCGGTGGTGTTGCTGCTAATCAACTGTTACGCAGCGAACTGGAAAAATCAGCGATGAAACACAACGTGTCGCTGCGCGTTCCACCTTTACAGTATTGCACCGACAACGCCGCTATGATTGCTTGGGTGGCGGCCAGAAAAATTGAGTGCAATCAACTCGATCCTCTGACCAATCCAGCCAATCCGAATCTCTCACTCGTTCCGGAAATCGTATGACCCCGCCCATCGCAGCTATCGCATTGCACACCTCAATTGGTCCCGTTTGGACAGTGCTCGGTGCGCTGGTGCTGATCGTGCTGGCGATATGGAGTTATCGCTGGACCCGTCCGCCGATCCCAGTCTGGGGACGAGTGTCCCTCGCGATTCTGCGCGCACTCGCCTTGATAGCGGTATGGTTACTGGCCACCGGGTCTGAGCTGCGCTGGGTCAACGAGGTAGAGGTAAAGCCGCGCGTCGCGATGTTGCTCGATGCCAGCGAGTCGATGGCGTTCACCGATGCCTCCGGGCAACGGTCAGACTCTGTCCGCGCCGTGTTGGAATCACCTCTCTGGTCACAACTGGGCCAGTATCTGGATCTCGAACCAGCAATGTTTTCATCAACGCTGGAAGATTGGAATGGACGTGATTTGCCCGAGTTAGATGGTGCCGTAACAGACATCGAAGCTGCCCTTACGGAATATGCCCGGAAGGCGGAAGATCTGCCAGATGCGATGATTCTTATCAGCGATGGGGCCTTCAATCGGGGTGGGGCGTACACAGCCGCAGCGCGACGTCTTAACATGCCCATTCATGCTATCGCCATAGGCGATTCCCTTCCCACGCGAGATGTAGTCATCTCATCTCTCCTCGCTCCCGAACTGGGATATGCCGGCGAATCTTTCCCGCTTGATATTACCCTGCGGGCTACCGGAGCGGATGGCGAAACTGCCCGCGTTCGGGTGATCGGAGAGGACGGGCAGATCCTTTCGACGCGGGACATTACCGTCGAGGGTACCTGGTCAGAGCAGACGATTACGGTTGAACTCACCCCGCAAACTGCCGGTGTCAACTCCTGGATGGTGGAAGTACTTCCATTGTCGGATGAAGTTGATGCGGATAACAACTCGCGTCGCGCGGTGATCCATGCTGCGGAACGCCGTCGAACTGTCCTCGTCTTCGCACCAGCTCCACATCCAGATGCGGGAGCGTTCGCACGATCACTGGAGGAAGACCCTGATACCGACGCGATAATCGTCATCGGCGGCGGGCGGTTGACCAATCCTGTTCGCGGAATGTGGGAGGATATCGAGCCGGGAGATCTTGACGCCGCCCTGGTTCGCGACTGCCTGGTCAAGGTCACCTGGACCGGAGACGCCGACGTCGACCTCCTGGTCGAAGAGCCCTCCGGTACCGTCTGTTCACTCCGCGATCCGCGGACCACCGGCGGCGGCGTGATGCTGGGTGATGCCGCCTCGCGCGACGGACAATCGTCGGCCGACGGAGTCAGCGAAACCTATGTCTGCCCCGAAGCGTTCGACGGAACCTATCGCGTCTTGCTGCGCCGCGTATGGGGCAAAGTCACCGCCGGCAAAGTGACGGTGGATGTCTACCACCACTATGGCAGCGAGGACGCAATGCACTTGCGGCATCAGATCCCGCTGGGCGAAACCGACCAACTGGTGGTCTTCGATCTCGCCAACGGTCGCCGCCAAGACGCGCTCGACGATCAACTGTTGGCCAACGCGGCCGCCGAACAGATGCACGTCAACCAGGCCATCCTGGCGCAACAACTAGGCGGACTGGCTAACTCCGGCGGTGGGGCCGCCAATCTCAACGCCTCGCGACTGGGACTGTGGAGTGCCGCTGGTGCAGCAAGCGGTCGGCTATCAGCCGGTCATCACGACATTGCCTGCCGGTACGCCTTTGAGAGTCACCGGCGTCGTGTCCGCCGATCGACGGTATGTGCGTATTTCGCCGCAGCCGCGTTTTACCGGAATTAGCTCGGTGACCACATTCAATATCCAATCCGGTGCGACGAGCACCCAACCGGGCATCGGTTCGGGTGGCGTGCAACCGGGTCAGGTTCCACCAGGCGGCAACCCCAACCCGGTTCCCTGTCCCTCAGGTTTGGTAGTAAAAAAAGGATCAAAAATATTGGGTAAATGTTTTCTGGAGATGCCCGTTCCATTATCTCTGACAAGAATTTCACAAAGTTCGTTATTCCGTTTACAGCTAATTACAATTTTCTTTCCA
>CAJVXH010000155.1 GCA_913009835.1 uncultured bacterium | reverse complement strand
TGCCATCGTTGTGCTCGAAAATATCGAGCGCTTGCGTGATGAAGGCATGAGCTTGAAAGAGGCTGCCAGCAAAGGTACGGGACAGATCGCAGTAGCAGTCTCAGCGGCGACATCGACCAATATCGTGGTGTTTACACCGATGGCATTCATGTCCGGTATCATCGGTCCGATTTTCAGGCAATTCGGTCTGTCGGTCGCCTTTGCGACGATCTTCAGCCTCCTGATCAGTTTCACCCTTACCCCGATGATGGCTTCCCGACCAATGAAAGCGGGGCTATACGTTTTCGTCGGACTATTAACCCTGGGATCGGTATGGATGATCCTCGGTCCGATGGCCGCAATCATAGTATCGGTGATTGTTTTATTGATCGCAATTGCCGACCGCCTGGGAGGTGTGAAAGCCTTTGGCAGGATGTGGGACAAGGGTTACGCCGAAGTGGCGAATGACTATCGAAATGGGCTGGCCTGGTCGCTAAAACACCGTGGGTTGATTGTCCTGGGAGCCGCCGTCGCGTTTGCGTTTGGCCTGTTCCTGTTCGGATTTGTGGGCAGCGAATTCTTCCCCAGCTACGATGAACGTCGGATGCAGGTAAATGTTGAGATGCCTGCTGGTTCACGTATTGATGAAACAAATCGTGTGCTGGCAAGAGTTGAAGAAGAACTGTCAAAGTATCCGGAAGTAATGTCAGTCTTTACAGCACTTGGGGAAAGCGGTGGGGACGAGATGGGCGGTGCTACCGGTGTTCAATATGGATACGTTTTCGCCGTGCTCGAACAACCAGAAGTTGGAAACTATCCCCCGACGGCTGAACTGGTAAAAGAATTGCGCACCAGGCTGGCAGACATTCCGGCTGCGGAAATCATCGTACAGGAAGCAACTCAGTTCGGCGGCGGTGGCTCGGCAGATATGCAGGTACAGTTGCAGGGTCGGAACAACGATGACCTCGAGTATGCTGCTGAGAGAACCATTGAGCTCATCCGTGAGACGGGCAACGCTGTCGATGTTCGCAGCGACTGGGAGACGGGTAAACCTGAGATCGTTATTCGACCAAACCGTACCAAGCTCGCTGACTGGGGTATCTCAGTTCAGGATATCGCGATCATCATGCGAACCTTCTTCGAAGGATCAACGGAAACTACTTTCCGTGAAGAGGGGGAGGAGTATGATATCCGGGTACGTCTGCGCGAGGAAGATAGAAATCAGATCGGGGCGTTGGAAGACCTGCTAGTGTCGACCCCGAAGGGCTATGCTCCACTGAAATCAGTCGCAGACATCAGCTTTGGAACGGGTCCGACACAGATCAGCCGTAAGAACAAGGTGCGGATGGTGACCGTGTCCGCCAATTCAGTAAACATCACCGCTGGTGAATTGCAAACCCAGATATCGCAAATCCTGGAATTGCCACCCGTAGATCCTGCGCAGGCGATGAGCGATATCTTAAGCGGTCGCTCGAGTATAGTTCCTATGGCGAGTGGCGTGCTTCCCGAAGGTGTAACAGTTTATTTCGGTGGTGAAGCGGAGAGGATGGCGGAGAGTTTTTCCAGCCTGTTCCAGGCATTGGTGCTGGCTATTGTCCTGACCTACATGCTACTGGCAGCGATTCTCGAGAGTTATCGCTTACCCTTCATCATCATGATGACCCTGCCGCTGGCGTTAATCGGCGTCTCCATGGCACTGGTGATGACCGGAATGACAATCTCCATGATCTCGCTGATGGCAGTTGTGATGCTGGTCGGTATTGTGGTCAACAACGGAATTCTGCTCATCGACTACTCGCAGGTGCTTCGGCGGGAGGGAAAAGGATTGACAGAGGCTGTCCTCGAGGCTTGTCCAGTACGTCTGCGGCCAATCCTGATGAGTACCGTAGCTACCTCACTGGGTATGCTGCCGCTGGCGCTGGGGATTGGTTCCGGAGGTGAATTCCGGGCACCGATGGCCGTCGTTGCGATTGGCGGACTGCTGGTATCGACTGCGCTGGGATTGTTTGTGATTCCGGTCATGTTCGTCGCGATGGAAGCACGCGGGGAACGGAAACGGCTCGCCGAAGCTGAATCTGTTTGATCTTGAGTCCTGTAAAAACAGGCCCGTGTTTGCTCGCAAACGCGGGTTATCAGAAGGTCAAAACAGAGAGCCTTCACTTTGTTCAGAATGACTTCACAACAATCAAGCCTCGGGGAACCGAGGCTTTTTCATGCGGAGGAGTGATGATGCTGATGAGGCTGACGTTATTGACCTCTGGATTAGCTGTGAGTTTAACGAACCCGCGATAGCCACTTCGTGGTCTATCACGGGCACCGTATAATACACTCCGTTCCCCCTGATAAATCTTCAATCCCACCCGGTTTTACTTGCATAACTGCACATCTGTTCAGTATCTTGTTCACATGCTGAACAACACACACATCGTGCTCAGAATCCCCGGATTCTATGCAAATATCGAACGCCGCATGCAGCGTCTGTCACGGGAAACACCGCTAATAGTCTGTGCTGGTGATGACGACCGAGCACTCATAATCTCTGCTTGCTCAGGGGCGATTCGACAGGGCGCACGGGCAGGATTGCGAATCGGCGCCCTGCGTGCTTTCAGTGGCGAGATCATACATGCCAGCCCGGTACGTTATGCCTCAGAGGAGAGCTGCCTGTGCGAACAAATCGAGCATGAGCTTCCCAATCCGCAAATGATCCGTCCCGGAGTTATGCACGCACTATGGTCACGGGGACGTCGCTTCCTCTACCGGGCTGTCGAAAAGGCTGCTGTTCGGTTAGGCGAGCTCGGATACGAAGGCGCATGGGGGATAGGGCCGGGTGATGCTGTAGCTGAAATTGCAGCGACCATTGCACCGATCGGAGAATGCCAATCCGTGTCTGATGGGGGAGTACCTGACTTCCTCGCACCACATCCGTTAGCCCTCCTGCCCGAGTTGAGCACAACACACCTGGCGATGTTGGCGGAGATCGGGGTACGACGTTTCGGCGACCTGCTCGATCTCCCACCTGAAGTCCTGCGATCATTGTTCGGAGCGGATGGTCTGGCATTGCGGAAGATTGCATTACTCGGAACACGTGGACCCGCACCTGAACAATGGCGTGGGCGTAAACGTCTCGGTGAAGACACTGCCGATATCGAAAAGGTCAGGGAGGCGACCTCAAACCTGATCGCGGATGGCCTGTCACATGTGCTCGTCAGGATGGGACGTTTGCCGCGAGCGATGCGGCTGGGATTGCTCTACACAGATGGACGAGCTACCGGGGCACGCATCACTACGCCTCGCCCCGAACATGAAGGAAGCTGGCAACGGCTGGCGCTGGAACAGGTCGAACATCTCTGGGCACGACGGGTACGTATTGCAGAGGTAAGATTGTCGGTCAACTGGGGAGCAGAAGCACCATCGGATCAGATGAACCTGTTCGTTTCCGGACAGCGACAGTTCCGTGATCGTGAGTTAACTCATGCTGTCACCCGTGTACGCGACCGTTGGGGCGGTCAGTTCGTACGCTTTGCAGTGAGTCAGTGATGAAAGCGCGAGGATTTGTCCCGCTGCACGTACACACACCGTATTCGTTCTACGAGAGTGCCGCGAAGATAGCGGATCTCACTCAGTTAGCGGCTGAATCAGAACACAAGGCGATTGCCTTCACCGACCGAAACCGGGTCAGCGGATTGGTGCAGGGCTACAAAGCCGCGCATGCGAATGGCGTACGACCTGTGCTCGGGCTTCTGCTTGACGAACCAGACGATTCATCGCACACATTGTTGCTGTGGGCGAAAGATCTGAAGGGATATGGACAACTATGTCGTGCAGCGTCAGATAGGCAGTTGCAGCACGGTTTCCGCCTCTCACACGCCGTCCATGAGCTGGGGACCGGGGTGATTGCGGCATCTGATCGTCCTGACTTGCTGATGGCGCTACGCGAGCAACTCCCACCCGGAGACGTTTACGCCAACCTCTCAGCTTTCAACAGTACGTCAGGCCGAGATCGCGCACGCCGTACTTGGGAGGCAGGACGTTCGCTACAACTCCCGTTTATCGCAACTGCGCAGGTAACCCACATCTTCCCCGAGCATCGAGAGAGTGTACGTTTGTTGCGCGCCATGGGCGAACGGACCGTGCTGTCCCGACAACCGGATCACAGCCTCGGACATGCGCTCAGCGATTTGCCAACGTTATACCGTTGCTTCTCCAGTCTACCCGAAGCGTTGACCAACACCATCACGCTTGCGGAACGTTGCGAGGTGGATCTCCATCTCGGCGAACTGAAGTTTCCCGCTCCACATCTGCCAGAGGGGGTGAACGCGTTCGACGAACTCCGACGTCGTGCCGAAATCGGAAGTCGTGAACGCTATGGACCCGCACCACCAGATGCTGTCCGAGAACGCCTGGCGTATGAATTGGGGGTGATAGATCACTTGGGATTTACCGGATACATGCTGGTCGTGCATGACATCGCGCGCAAGGCATGGGCGAAGGGAGTGCGAACACTCGGGCGTGGGTCAGCGGCGAACAGTATAGTGTGCTATTGTCTGCGGCTTACCAACGTCTGCCCCTTGAAATACGACCTATACTTCGAGCGTTTCCTGAACCCAGAGCGCAGCAGCCCACCAGACATTGATCTAGACTTTTCATGGCGTGATCGTGATGAAATCCTGCATGGGGTTTACGACACCTACGGCGAGGATCACGTCGCGATGATAGCGACTTATGTCACCTTCGCTTTCCGGGCGGCATTGCACGAGACCGCTCTCGCCCATGGAATGCCCGAGGAGGAGATCGGACGAATCACGAAAAACGTTCCACATTTCTCCCAGTCCTCGTCACTGGCAGCGTTGAAGGATGAATCACCGTCATGCAGAGATTTGCCGTTGGACAGGGAACCGTGGAAAGGTATTGTGGAAGCCGCCCAGCAGATCCTTGGCCTGCCACGACACCTCTCAATTCACGCTGGCGGGATCGTGATCACACCCACCCCGATCACCGATTGGACCGCGTTGGCGAAGGCGAGCAAGGACTTCGTAATCACCCACTATGACATGCACAGCGTGGAAGATCTGGGACTGGTAAAGATTGACCTGCTGAGCCAACGTGCGCTGGGTGTGCTCAAAGACACCTGCCGGATGGTCGAGCGGAATACGAACGGTAACGTTCCTCCCGTTGACAACACGGAAATGATCTTCAACGACATTCCCACCCGCAAAATGCTCAGAACAGGACGCACGATGGGGGTGTTCTACGTCGAGTCACCGGGAATGATCGCTCTGTTGCAGAAGCTCGATTGCGACAATTTCGAGGGGTTGGTTGCGGCGAGCTCGGTGATCCGTCCCGGGGTCAGCGAGTCGGGGATGATGCAGCAGTACATCGAACGGGTGAATGATCCATCCAAAGCGACCTATCTGCACCCGAAGATGAAGACGCTGCTGGCGGAAACACACGGGGTGATGATATATCAGGAAGACGTGATCAAGGTTGCGCATCACATTGCCGGACTGTCGCTGGGGCGCGCAGACCTGCTGCGACGGGCGATGAGCGGCAAAGGTCGCAGCCATGAGGCGATGAAAAAGCTGCGTGAGGAATTTCGCATCGGATGCCATGAACGCCAGATCACACCGAAGATTGCTGACGAACTATGGCGGCAGATTGAGTCGTTCGCAGGATATGCGTTCTGCAAGGCGCACAGCGCTTCGTTCGCAGTGCTCTCCATGCAGATAGCATATCTCAAAACGTATCACCCCGCCGAGTTCTACGCTTCCGTGCTCGCTAATGGAGGCGGCTATTACAGCCAGGCAGCCTATGTCACAGATGCCAAACGTAACGGGCTGGACATCCTGCTCCCACACATCAACCGCAGCGAGCGCGAACACTCAGGCAAGGCAACTCTCATCCAGCTCGGTCTGCGGGGGATAGGCACTCTGCGGAGTGATACCATCGATCACCTACTGAAGAATCGAGATGAGATGGGACCGTTCAGGCACCTCGGGGATTTCGTGATGAGGGTCAGACCCACACGTGACGAAGCTGAAGCGCTCATCGCCTGCGGTGCTCTGGATGGATTGGGAAAGAATCGTCCAACATTACTGCGTAACCTGCGTGCTGGATTCGATGCGTATCTCAACGGCCCCGGTCCACTCGCTGTTGATGCGGACGATCTGTTCAGCCATCTGAAAGCATCCGAGGACTGGAGTGAGCAGCAGAAATACATGACAGAACGCAAATTCCTCGGATTCTCACCCGGAACACATCCCCTGGCATTACTCGATATCCCGAGCGATGGATTAACTCCCGCAGGCGAGATGAGTTCGTCATGCGGAAGACGGGTGAAAATGGTAGGATGGGCTTACTCGCACAAGCGAATTGTAACCCGGAAAACTCGTCAGACCATGGAGTTCATCGCAATGGAGGATCTCAGCGGACGTTTTGAAGTGACCGTCTTCCCACGAGTTTATAAACGTCACGCGCCCATATTGCGAGGAAATGGACCATACATCGTTCACGGATTAATCGAGGAACATCACGGAGTTTTCACTCTCACCGCCGACTGGATCGAGCTCATCGAGACGGAATCAGCTTTCAATCCTATCGCAAGAGAGGTGCCCAAACGAGAGGAATTATCATATCCTCGTGATGCCGGAGAAGCGTTACAGCATGGGAGCGGGAGCCACTTTACCAAACGAGCGTCCTGATTGTATATAGATTAGAGTGGAGCGGATGGGAAGAAACCCAGCCTGATCCTTGCGTGTATAATAGATGGCTTCTATATTTGCCGCGATAACAAGAGACTGTTTGATTCACAGGATACCAGCCATGAAACGCTTCACTCTACTGATTGTCGCAATCTTGATACTTGCGCTGAGCGCAACGTTAGCAATCGCCCAAACTCCAGAGATCGAGGAAAAGAAGGTCCAGCTTGAAACTCTTCGCAATCAGATGGCGGAAGCGACGCCGGAGGAATACGAAACACTGAAGGCGCAATATGAGGCACTCGGCGTTGAGATCCAGACAATGATTGGCGCCATTAAGGCGGATGATCAGGCCAGATCGCAAGCAATTTCTGAATACAACGAGGGTAACAAGGCCCTGCGTCAACGCGATTACACTCGCGCTATTCAACATTTCACACGTTCGAGCGAGCTGAATTCCCTCGAGGCACGCACATTTTACAGCCTCGGCATCGCACATCAGATGAATCGTGACCTGAATGCTGCGGAGCAGGCGTTTTCTCAGGCGATCATCCTGAATTCAAGTTATGTCAAAGCGTACAGCGCGAAGAGTACCATACTACTGAAGAAGCGGGAGTTTGCCGAAGCCGTAACGTTGTTGCAGCGTGCGGTGCAGATCGAGAATGCTGACCCAGCTGACATGTCCAAAGCGTTCGGAAACCTGGGACGGGCATACTACTACCAGAAGAATTACGATAGGGCAATCAACTCATATCAGCAGGCGGTTATACTGAATCCACAGAATGCAGATGCAAATTACAACATGGGTAAAGCATACGCCGAAAAGGGACAGTTCCAGGACGCTGCCAACGCAATCCGGGAGGCGGTGAACATCGAGGGTAGAAACCACAAATATTTGACTGCTCTGGCTGAAAACCTGAACAAGATCAGCTCCTACTCCGCAGCTGCGGATGCTGCCTTGCGCGCTACACAGATCAGCCCTAACTACGCGGCTGCCTGGTTCGAACTCGGATGGGCAAGACAGAACATGGGACAGGATGCTGCGGCCATTGAAGCATATCAAAAGGCAATGAATGACCGTAATTATCGTCAACCTGCCGAGTATCAGATAAAACTGATCAATGGCGAATTCTGATCCTCCTTTGCGATGGTTTAAGCACTCCAACCTTATTTGCCACGGAGTGTTAGTCCGTGGCAGATCTCGCTCACGATTCCATTCACCAAACATAACAACCTGAGAATGTCACAAGAATCCAGTCAACTACCAGACCCAGTCGCCCGGCAACAAGCAATCAAACTAGGTTTGCTGGCGGCTTCCGCAGTAGCACAGCTAACTCCGCTGACAGTAAAACTCATCCGTGAGCTGAAGGATTCGGGAGTATCCAGGCGCGCGCTATATGAGGTTCTGTTACAGACATACCTTCATGATGGTTACGCTACGGCGCTGGAAGCTACCGCAACACTCGAGCAAATCTGGCCAGGCGAAAACGAGGACAAACAATTGCTCGAATCAGCCGGTTGGGATGAGTGGCTGGCACGTGGCAGGGAGACCTTCAGTCAGGTCTATGGCAAAATGTCAGAACGAGTCAGTGAGTATATCGGCAATAATAGCCCGGAACTCGCGAAATGGATGATAGCTGAAGGATATGGAAAAGTGCTGGCGCGCGGTGGATTGGATATGCAGACACGAGAGATCGGAACCATAGCTGTTCTGGTTATGAAAAACCGTACACGTCAACTGTACAGCCATCTGCGCGGAGCTATACGAGTGGGTGTACCTATCGAAGAACTGGACCGATTGCTGGAAGAACTTCAGAAGCAGTATCCAGACCGTCCTGAAATTGGAGAAACGCCATTCCTGTTACGGACTATTGAGACAAAACAAGATTGGGATTGATTGAATAGCAGATGCTAACTTTTAAATAGTATTCGAACATATTGTCTTAACATGCCGCACTAAACAGGTTGAATCTACGACGAGGTGGGTCATGAAACGAGTTATGATCGTTCTTTTCGCAGTGTTGTTGAGCTCTTTGCCAGCCTTCGCTGTTTGGTGTGGGTGACGTGATTTTGTGATGGATCAGTTGTACCTTTGGACCATCGTTTTCTTTTCGGAGGCAGGTCCAATGGTATCCCCAATTGAAGATTTGTTTGCCCGTGCGCTGGGT
>CAJVXH010000154.1 GCA_913009835.1 uncultured bacterium | reverse complement strand
TTTTATTGGTATGTTTGTTCTTTGTTTTTTTTTTTTTTTTTTCAAGCAGAAGACGGCATACGAGATATATCAGTGTGACTGGAGTTCAGACGTGTGCTCTTCCGATCTCGTAACTACTGATGTTATCAAAATTGGGGTAAACGGACATCGCGATCAATGCAATCCCGCCATTGGCAACGTAGGTCTTCAGCTGGTCGATCCCATACTGACTGCGAACATTGATCGAATAGCTGTTCAGGGTACGGAAAGGCATCCCACCGTAGAATGACTGCTCAGTGGGAAATCGGGTGCAGTTTGTCTGATTGTATGGCATGTCCGCATTTGTAGCGCAGCCAAGAGTTTCAAAGACGCGGAAGGCATCCGATGGCTGCGAGCCATTATCCGCACCACCATTGATCAGGTTGTAGGTAAATGCCGGGCTCATCTGGTGCGCCGGATCTGTCAGATCCCAACCGTAATCCTGTCCCTGGTAGTAGGTGAGGCAATAGTACGCTGCTGCCCAGGCAGTGCAACTGCCTTGCGATCCCTGGTTACCAACCGGAGGCAAGCCTGCAGAATTGTCGATGAACTCGTCCAGTTCACGAGATGGACCTTCCAGTACTATTTCCGGTGAGGGGAGAATCCATGATGGGAGAACGTCCTCACGAATGGCACCCAGAGGATGCAATTCTTCCGCCTGTATTGAACCAATCAAAAGTGCAGCAATCATCAACGATAACACTAAGGAACGCCAACTCATCTTCTGCCTCCGGACCCGGGGTGGATTGTTAACCGTAATCTTGTAACGTAGTTCCCCAACCAGGCGAGCTCAAGTATTTTGCTCCACTTCACAAAGATAATTTCGATAATTAGACCATGTGAGAGAACAATGCCATGTCACCAATCGGCGACAAGGTATTGAACTATTTCTAAGGATTACCATGAGTTACAGCAAATCATCCGCAAACCAACCGAGCTTTTCACGCAATCCTTCCTCAAAACCGACTTCCTTGAAGCGGATCACTCCCTCTTTGTCGATGACAACAAGTGTCGGAATACCTGTTACTTCAAACAAGTCGGTCGGCTTTACATCACCCTCAGCCCACATCAATCGCATGTCGTACTCGTTATCAACCATGAAGGCCTTCGCCTTCTCGGGGACATTCTCCCAAACATTCAGCGAAATTACAACCACATCCTTGTCCGAGTAATCTTCGGTGAATTGATCGATCTCGGGCATCGCCATCCGGCATGGACCGCACCAGGTCGCCCAGAAATCAATCACCACAACTTTGCCACGAAAATCAGCTAGCTTTATTTCGCTGCCGTCAGTCGTTATCAACGACAGATCCGGAGCTGCAAGGTCCATTCGTTTTGCCAATAGTTCGGCACGGCGTTCCGGGGCACTGTCTATTCGGTTCTGTTTAACGGATGCGATCAGATCATCCCACTTCCGATGATCCATCAGATCATCAAAATCACCATAATCCGTCAGCTCACTGGCAGTGTCGAAGCCGAGTTCAGCCGCGTCTTCCAAAGCCTTGATCGCCTTGTTCTTCTTACCCGAATTGAGATATGCTGTGGCGAGGTAAATCTTGGCAGAGGTCGCGAGCTCTTCGCCGTCATATGATTTGAAGTAGCGTATCGCTTCGTCCCAGGCTCCCACATACTCCAGGGCAGTGAAGTAGCGGTATAACCTCACTTCTTCGCGCATCTCAGGCTCAAGACGATCATCTGCTATCCGTTCATCAAGCATCTCTTCCAACTTTGCCCGCGCTACCGCATAATCACCCAGGCCGACATAGGCATTGGTGTAACCCTGAACACTCGCCCATCTCTGCTCCAGCCCTTTCCCACGATCCAAACACTTCAACTGATTCGCATAATCCTTGCGATAAACCAGTGCCTCATAAAGCAAGCCCCAGGCGCCACCGTCATCTGGCAGATAATCCCTGATCTGTTCCATCAACGGGAAATCGCGATCAAAGCTGGCTTTGAGAGTTGCGTAATGCTCGCCATCCTCCTCGGCGTCAAAGAGATTATTCATGTAGGTAACCACCAGGAGACGGTATGCGTATGTAAATGATGGATCAGCCTCGATGGATTTAGTGGCGAGAGAGATGGATTCGGAAGGATCGTCCTGCAATCTGCCCAGCAAATAAAGATTCTCTGCAGTCCTGTTCTCATCGGCTCGAGCGGTGAAGAATTCAAGCGCCGAATCACGGTTATAATCTTCCCACATATCCTGAATACTGCGTATCTCATCCAGATCCGTTGCGCTGGCTATGACTTCCGTGGCGAGCGCTAACTTCGCGTCCTTACTCTCCGCAGCATTCCACTGCCGCTCAAACTCTTCCTTTTCCAACGCAAAAGAAAATGAAGCGGACAACATCAGAATCACGAAGCCGATAAACATGGTGCGCATGAAAACCCTCCAAAGCGTGCTGTGTAGTTGTATCGAAAACAGATCGTTGTCTGGATGATAATGAGTGCGCGGAGAAGTTACGTCGTGGATTGGCCCGGGCAAACACCTGTTACTCTGCAAATGCACCTTTCCCAACGGTTGATAAGTTCGATCTTTTTCAGCCGTCATAAAGACGACGGCTTCAAAATGACACCTTGTGCCCAATACGGGGTCTGTGAACCCACAAAAACGGCACTCAGATGAGTGCCGTTTTCTGGTGACCCCAAGGAGAATCGAACTCCTGTTGCCAGGATGAAAACCTGGTGTCTTAACCACTAGACGATGGGGCCACAAAGGCAGGCTTTCGCCTGCATAATCACTATAACGTGGGGTCCGAGATGGGATTTGAACCCACGACCTCCTGAGCCACAGTCAGGCGTTCTAACCAACTGAACTACTCGGACCATGAACGTTGACGTTTGGGCCGCCATATCAGACAAAACGCGGACACGCTTATCTCAAGCCACTGTCTGCTTAGTACGCCAGCAGGGACTTGAACCCCGAACCGCCGGCTTAGAAGGCCGGTGCTCTATCCAGTTGAGCTACTGGCGCATCACTTGCCGCGGGTCACGCCGCGCTTGTACTGATCGGCTGACGGTACCAATAAACAATTCACCGTCACGCCCAGTCGGGGCGACTGGATTCGAACCAGCGACCCCCTGCTCCCAAAGCAGGTGCGCTACCGGGCTGCGCTACGCCCCGCCAACATCTGATCGTTCACTGGGAAACACAACCTTCAAAAAAACGCAGCCTTGGGATACAAGGCCGCTTGAACGAACAGGATCGAAGGTACATGGATCTACGCGGACAGTCAAGAGGTTCGGGGACAGCCCGAGACTCCTGAAACAATCAATCTCGAACTGATCATTATCACGCCATAAAAAGCCCGGCGAAGCAATGCCCCGCCGGACTCTAAACACTCAATGCTATGCTTGAAACCGGCCTACTTAACCAAAGCCAGCTTGCGAACTTCGCTCAACTGTCCCGGCACTATCGCGCGCAGGAAATATACTCCCGCCGCGAGGTTGCTACCGTCAACGCTGAACTGGTGGGAACCAGCCTGGAACCGACCGTCAGCGACGGTCGAAACCAAACGTCCGCTCACGTTGTAAACCGCAATACTAACATCAGCAGCTTCAGGGAGCTGAAGTGAGAATGAAGTGCTCGGGTTGAACGGGTTCGGATAAGCCTCACTCAGAGTGTAGGCTTCCGGCAACTCAAATCCGCCGCCATCACCTGCGATTGACGGATCACTCTCCAGCCACGAACCGTTCGCTCCACCAGGCGCAGTGCCAAACTTCACCATCTCAAATTCGTCCGACACCAAAACAGTACCCGGGTAAGTGCCGACCTTGCCGATGACGGTGTAAGTGCCGCCAGGAGCATAACCTGGGATGTGGTGGTTCAGGGTAGTTGAGATCGTCTGACCCGGGTTGATGGTAAAGTTGTACTGGAACAGTGGACCCCAGCTGTTTCCATTAGGAAGAATCAGATCCACCCAATAGCTCGAACCAGGAATCGGATTCGCGCCGTTATAAGAGAAGTCAACATCATAGCTCAACGTGCCGCCACCCGGCATGATGTAATTCGAGACTGGCGTCAGGACCAAAGATATTTCAGGAAGCTGGCCATCGGTCGCGCCAGTAATGATAAGACTGAATGCCTGGATGCCACCCTGCAAGGTTCCCTTGTGCGATACGGTCAATGTGTAGGCACCAGCATCAGCGCCGGAAATATAAATCTGCTCAACATTGTCAGCAGTGTTATCACCGTGGGAAGCCGGATTTGAAGTGCTGCCATTAAGCACCCAGGGCATGGTGGTCGTGCCCGAGGAAATCTCGGTAATGCGGATGTCGAGGTCGTTGATCAACGCCACTGCCGCGCCTGAGTTCGCTGCGGGATCATTCCAACAGATTGTCGCACGCAACACACCACCGCCCGGCACTTCAAGCACCTGCTCATACTCCGTACCGTTACCAAGGTAATGCTCAGAAATTGCCAGATCATCCACACTCGCATCATACTCGATCAGGTCTGCAGCTCCCTCAGTATCCATCAGACCCCAACCGTATTTATAATCAGGACCAGTCCAGCTGCCACATTCAAGGGCGGTGTGAATGATCGTACCGTTTACCGTGGAAGCCCAGGGATATGATCCATGGGTCTGGTAGTACTGCTCATAGACGAGGAACGATGATCCAGCCACGTTCGGAGTGGACATGGATGTCCCGGACATCGTCGTATAGCCACCACCGGTTGCGCAGCTGAAAACGTTTACGCCGTTACCAACGATGTCAGGTTTGATACGATCATCATCGCACGGTCCCAGGGAGCTGAAACTCGCAATCGAGACGCTGCCGGGTCCGGTATAGTTAGGCACATCGTTTACAGCGCCAACCACAATAGCGTTCTTGGCCGCGTTGCTGCTGTTGATGGAATCCCAACCATAATCACCACCCGCATTACCAGCGGACAGGCAAATGGTATAGTACGGAGCTGCGTTCGAAACTAAATCATAGTCACGAGCTCGCGTACTATACTGACCAAATCCTGAGCCGGAATGGTAAGAGTGCGTTGAAACCTTGGCTCCATTTGAACCCGCTGTAGTCATCTCGGATTCATCGTTATTCCAGTTGCTGGTATAGATGGTCGCGCCAATTGCCATACCCTTTGCCGAACCGTTGACACCCGATGCCATCATGGTACCGGCAGTGTGGTTGCCATGATCTGAGTTGCTGGCACCACCATCAACGTTGACAACTCGACCGGTAAATTCTGTGTGGCCTGAATAGGCGGTTCCAGCGTCCCAATGATACAGACGAGAAATTGTGGATCCATTGAGATCGTATCCTGAGCTGCCACCTGGTTGAACCCGGTTGGTGCGCGTCGAAAGCCCAGCGTTGTAGTTATCCAGATAATAGATGATGGGATTGCCATCTGCATCTATGCCCATCAGTTCTGCGTTCGGATCAGCGTTGATTTCGCCGTAAAACCCTGTCGTAGCGAGTTTTGCCGCTTCATACTCCGGACCTTGCCAACTCGCCCAGCGAGCATCGAATTCTGCCTTCAGCTCAGCGAGCTTGGCATAATCGGTAACATCCGTGCTCTGTGCCAACCCTACCATAAGAAGGAGCATCAATCCAGCTATCACTAGTTTTTTCACAATTCCGCCTTCCAGTTATCTCGTTACAATTTGCTTGAGTTCACCCCGAGTCGCAAAGTAAGGAATAATAAATCGCAATAGGTGTTTGTCAGGTCACATCTTTCAGATTTTCTACTCTCAAGCTCCAACGCAAAAAACGCGCGAGGTTTTGTAACCCCACGCGCAATAATATCACGATACAGCATGCTGATAATATCAGGCCACAGCGCCCTTGCCAGCAAAGAAATTACTGACCTTGGTCGCCAGTTCCAGGCCGACACGACCCTGCGCATCCACCGTCGCAGCACCAATATGCGGCGTTGCAGACACATTAGCATGGTTCAACAGATCAGGGTTCGGTTTCGGCTCATTGTCATAGCAGTCGAGACCGGCGCCAGCCAACTTGCCACTGTTGAGTGCAGTCAGGAGATCGTCCTCCTTCAACACTCCTCCGCGAGCACAATTGATGATATATGCCCCGTCCTTCATCTTGTTGAAGTGTTCGCTGGTCATCTCAAGGAAGTTCTTGTTCGGAACATGAACGCTGACGAAATCAGCCGCGCCGAGTACCTCATCCATCGACTTGGTGATGGTCGCATCATAGTCGACGGCAACATCCACCACGTCATATGCGACCACTTTCATCCCCAACGCCACAGCCTTACGTCCGAGAGATTGACCAATGCGGCCAAAACCGATGATGCCCAGGGTGCGTCCGGAAAGCTCAACACCCTTGTACTTCTTCTTGTTCCACTCACCCTTACGCAGGGTAACGTTTGACGCATGACCCCAACGAGCGAGGTTGAACATGTGCATGAGCACTAATTCCGCAACACTGTCGGATGATGCCGCCGGGGTGTTCACAATCTCAATGCCCTTGGTCTTGGCATAATCAACATCGATGTTGTCGAGGCCAACACCGCCACGTCCGACCAGCTTCAGGCCGGGGCTGGCATCAATGTGCTCGGTGCGAACCTTGGTCGCGCTGCGAACCAGGATAGCATCGTAGTTCTTCAATTCGTTGATCAGATCATCCTGCTCAACTTTGGTCATCTGAAGTTCGTGACCGGCGTCACGGAGAATCTGTGCGCCCTGCTCGGAAATACCGTCGTTGACGAGAATTTTCGCCATGGTTCTTCTCCCTCAAATCCATTGGCATGGCCGGGGCTTCAGCCCCGGGTAACCAGCAGCTTGTAGTTTTGCTCATCCGGGGCTGAAGCCCCGGGTAACCAGCAGCTTGTAGTTTTGCTCATCCGGGGCTTCAGCCCCGGGTAACCAGCAGCTTGTAGTTTTGCTCATCCGGGGCTGAAGCCCCGGCCATGAGTCTTTAGTACGATGTTCTTACCCGTTTTTCGTCATGAAATCCTTCATGAACGCGATCACCGCTTCAATGCTCTCCGGCGAAGTAGCGTTGTACATCGAGATACGCAGACCACCAACACTACGGTGACCCTTCATCCCGATGAAGCCATTGCGCGTCGCTTCAGCGATCATCTTGCCTTCGAGGTCTTCACTGGGGAGACGGAAGCAGACGTTCATATAGCTACGGCTGGCTTCTTCCACCGGGCATTTGAAATAGTCAGGATACTCGTTGAAGAAACCGTACAGCATGTCGGCCTTCTTCTGGTTACGAGCTTCCATGCCCTCAAGGCCGCCATTGTCCATGATCCACTGCAACACTTCACCCATCAGGTAGATGGAGAAGGTCGGCGGGGTGTTGTACAAGGAGTTCTTGTCAATGTGGGTCTGGTACTTGAGCATGCTGGTCACGGCTTCATTCGCAGTCGCTGCGAAGTCCTTACGCAAAATTACCAGAGTTACACCAGAGGGTCCGAGGTTCTTCTGCGCGCCAGCATAGATCATTCCAAACGGGCTGCAATCCATCGGATGGCTCATAATGTCCGAGCTCATGTCCATCACCATCGGAACGCCGTTCGTGTTCGGGAAGGTACGGAACTGGGTGCCTTTGATCGTGTTGTTGCTGGTCAAGTGTACATATCGAGCGCCATCGGTGAACTTCAACTCGTCCTGCGTCGGTAGATGCATGAAATCTACATCCTTACCTTCATACGCGACATTCACATCACCGAACAGCTTGGCTTCCTTGATCGCCTTGGTCGACCAGGTACCGGTGTTGATGTAATCCGCCACATCGCCTTCGCCGAGGAAGTTCATCGGGATCATCGCGAACTGCGTGCTCGCGCCACCCTGAACCAACAGGACATGAAAATCATCGCCCAAGTTCAAGAGTTGCTTGACACGGTCGATCGTGTCGTTATGAATCTTGTCGAATTCCTTGGAACGGTGGGACATCTCCATCACGTTCATCCCTGCGCCCTGGAAATTGAACCACTGCTCGTTCACCTTCTCCAGCACTTCCAGCGGAACTGCTGCCGGGCCCGCGTTGTAGTTGTAAACGCGATCGTATTTCGTCGCCATGCTTTCCTCCCTGATGAAAAACAGCTATGAGCCATGAGTTATGAGTTATGAGTTACGAGCAAAATCAACAGCAGTCCTGAGGCTCTGGGCTATCAACAAGTAAAGATAGGCCCGTGTTTGCTTGCAAACGCGGGTTACCGAAAGACATACCGTTTGATCAACCGCGCTTGACGAGCAAGCACGGGCCTGTCTTCTCCAGACTCCAATCTCCAGACTCAGAATCACTTTAACCCTGCGCCACCGCTATTATATGACCATCTGGATCGCTGTAATATGCGACTTCATCGCCCCAATCCATCACCTTTCTCGCCGCGAGCATACTGGCATTCGCAGATACCAACTTGTTGATAGTATCCGCCATGTCAGAAACGTAGATATATAATTCGACACCCGTACTGGAGTTCATCATCACCGGTAGAACCGGTGTGCCGGTGTTCTTCGCGAACGCGCCCCGTTCATACAGGCAGATCCCCGTATCCATCCCGGTGTCGAACTCAACATACGTTTCCATATCCTCACGCACAGACCATCCAAACACCGCACGGTAAAAGTCACGTGACCGTTGCACGTTTTCTACTGCCAGAATTGTCAGCATTTTGCTGGGCGTGGCTCGTTTCTGGTCCATGTTCGCTCTTTCTTACGATAGGCTCTGGGCTCAAACTGAAACACAGGCCCGTGCTTGCTCGTCAAGCGCGGATCTGCAAACCTTTGTTTTCTCATGACGCAGGACTCAGGTATATAATCCGCGCTTGCAAGCATCCGGTTATCCAGATAACTCAGCTATGATATATGCCCCTGTGACCCGCCGTCTTTTTGGCGGTTCGCAGGGATAATTTAACGACTGTCCTGAGTCCCGATAAATCAAACAGGCACCTTGTAACTTGCGGATCACCCCTGCTATCGCCTGCGGCGGTAACAGGGGCATATTCATCGTCGGATAATCCACGACATAAATGTCG
>CAJVXH010000153.1 GCA_913009835.1 uncultured bacterium | reverse complement strand
TCGGAGAGATGTGTGTGGATGCTGTGGGTCGGCTGGGATAGTGGGGTGTTGAAGTAGGTGAGGTAGGCGGCAAAGATGTGGAAGCGTGGTCAGTATTTTTTTTTTAATGATACGGCGACCACCGAGATCTACACTCTTTCCCTACACGACGCTCTTCCGATCTGCTGAGGGTGATAACGAAATTACTATCGCTGTAAGCGACGGAGATCTCCAGACATTGACAACAATTCCAGTGAATGTGCTCGCGGCCGATGCACGTCCGACCGCCTTCCAACCACTCACACCGGTTGATGGCGGGACAGCATGGGAAGGCGCTTCCACATCCTGGCAGCTGTCTCAACATCCCGATGGGTTGGATATAACCTATAACTTCGTCTGGGCTACCGATGAAGAGTTCAGTGATGCGGATTCAGTCACCGGTTTGGTTGACCTGAGTGTGGAACTCCAATATGCGGATGTAGCGTCGGTGCCGATGCCGCGACGCGACATCATATCCATAGGTCAATCCCAAAAGCGTAATCGCGACCGTGGCGATCAGCTTGCTGAAGCGATCTCAACCCCTGTCCGGAATGCTCGGGCGACAAAGAGCAGCCCTATCCAGTTATCCGAACAGGATGAGACTGTCCCAACGAGAAGTAGAGAGGATCGCCGCCAAAATCCGCTGCAGCTATTGGACGGCGGGGATGATATCAATGATTATATCGATACCATTATCAACACCAACATTCTGCCGGGAACTACGTATTACTGGAAGGTGCGCGCGGTCGCCAGCGATAACACTGACCGTTACTCGCCTGCCCAATCGGCAGTCGCTGAGATTCCCGATGCTCCGGAACCGTTCGCTCTCCTCGAACCGACTTTGGCGAGCGTTGTGGTGACTACATCACCAACTTTCCGTTGGCGAGCAGCATTCGATCCTGACATAAACGACACCCTAAGCTATGATCTGATATGGTCAGCAGATGGTGGCACCATCACAGACACCATCTTTGCCATTCCAGACACCTTGTTCGATATGTCCAATGAGGATCTCGATTTTACGGGTATGGAACGTTTCCAGTCTTGGTTGATTGATGAAACGCAACGCCAGCGCACACAGATTCAGATGCACTCAGTTCCAGTTATTCAACCCGTCGAACGACCTTCTGAATTGGGCAGGGTGCAGCGTTCGGGGAGGACGAAAGACCGTGTCAGCAAGAACCAGGCATTGCAGCTCTCGGACAATGCAACTCAACCTGAGAGCAGGGTAAAACGATCACCTGACGCCGTGCTGCCACTGTCGGACGAGCAGGACAAGCTGGCAATCGATGACCTGGTAGACCACGCCACGATCACCTGGTTCGTTGAGGTTGAGGACGCTACCGGCAATCGCACCGCCGCCAGCGATGTCTTCACTTTCACCGTTGACGCTCCCGATCTACCCGGTGGTTTCGACGCGCTCTCCCCAGCGGACAGCTTGTTCGTGCACAATCAGATTGATGTAACCTTGAGCTGGACTGAATCCCAAGACAACGATCCCGGTCAGGAGGTGCTCTATGATGTGTTGGCCACGACCGATCCCGATATTGAGGATATCACTGACTTTCCTGTGATCGCGACCGGCATCAGTGAGACCACTCATGTCATGCCCAGTGGATCCCAGGACGATCTGGAATGGCGTTGGACAGTGCGGGGGATTTCAGCTGGCGACACCGTATGGATGAGTGAGCAGGCGCTGCACGTGTTCGTTACCCGCAACGATCAACCGGCAGAATTCGCACTGACTTATCCGGAAGATTCAGCGCTCATCCCCACCACAACTCCTACGCTTGAATGGGAAGAGACGGAAGATACCGACCTGTTCGATCAAGTGACTTATAGCCTGTTCTGGACACTGGACGATTGGGACAGCGTTGATTCAACAGTCGGACTCAATTCCACTTCCTACCTACTCGACATCGGCCTCGAGGACGATCAGTCAGTGCGCTGGAATGTGCTGGCGGTCGATTTGAACAGCGAGGGACGTTGGGCCGTTGGGGAAGAGGGCTTCGGGTTCCAGATTTACATTAACGATCCCCCAACCCCATTCTCACTCATCGAGCCGGAGGACGGTTCGTTGATAATTACCCCAACATTCACCCTGATCTGGCAGGAGAGCTTTGATCCGGATGAGGCTGGACCGGTCATCTATACCGTTGAGATGTCCGATGATATCGAGTTCACGGAACCAAGCCTGCACAACGCTGGTGAGGATACATCGCTAGTTCTGCAAACAGAGTTGATTGGCGAGGGTGAGTTCTGGTGGCGGGTGGTGGCTGAGGATGCGACCCAGCAGAGTACCTATTCCACCAACACCTGGTCCCTGCAACTTGATTACAACTCGGTGCCTGAGTGGGCCAGAGGCATCCCAACTGAATTCGCAATCGCTCGCAGCTACCCGAATCCGTTCAACCCGGTGCTGACCGTCGTCGTCGCCTCACCGAAACCGGGCGCACACATTGCGGTTACCATGCATAACATCCTCGGGCGCGAGGTCGAACGTCGCACCTGGCGTCCCAATGCTGCGGGCTACAAATCGATCGATTTCAACATGAATGGACACGCATCTGGCGCGTATTTCGTTCGCATGCATGCCGATGGACAGGTTATACAAACCCAGCGAGTTACATATCTCAAGTAGCTCGCGGGAATGAGTCGCGAAAATCTCCGCCCAATGCTGAAGCCCGGCCCAAAAGCGTGTGCCGGGAAAAATGCTGAGTCGTCGTAATGCACTGTCCAAAATGCAAAGTGAAAATGAGAGAAGAAAAGCGCTCCTTCCATAAGAAGCGCAAATGGATTTGTCCGAAATGTGGTAAAGCCAGAATGCAGGAGGTGGGGAAACGACCTCAGGGTCCTCCTGTGCAGGATTAAATGCCGTCATCCTGAAGGAGGAAGTCATCCTGAAACGTTTTTGTGAAGGATCTCGGTGTTGACTCGTCTCTCGAAACTACAGTTCGTCATCCTGAACGAGGAAGTCATCCTGAACGTTTTTGTGAAGGATCTCGGTGTTGACTCGTCTCTCGAACCTATAGTTCGTCATCCTGAACGAGGAAGTCATCCTGAAACGTTTTTGTGAAGGATCTCGGTGTTGACTCGTCTCTCGAAACTATAGTCCGTCATCCTGAACGTTTTTGTGAAGGATCTCGGTGTTGACTCGTCTCTCGAAACTACAGTCCGTCATCCTGAACGTTTTTGTGAAGGATCTCGGTGTTATTTCTTTGAAAATGAACACACTACGAGATCCTTCTCGCCTTCGGCGTCAGGATGACTTTCATTGTACATGATGACGATTCACCGATGGTCTTGAGCAACTCAACTGTCCCTACATCTCCATCGCACCTTGGTCGGATTCCAGCTCAAGCAACATTTTCTTCGTCTCAATCCCTCCGCCGAAACCGGTGAGTGATCCGTTAGAACCCACCACACGATGGCAGGGAATCACGATGGAGATAGGATTGCTGCCACAAGCAGCTCCGACTGCATGGGCTGCCTTCGGTGATCCAACGTGCTTCGCAAGCTGCCCATAGGTCCACGTCTCGCCGTACGGAATCTCCTGCAACGCCGCCCATATCTTCCGCCGGAACTCCGTGCCGTCAGGCATGACCTTTACGTCGAATGCTCTTCTATCTCCGGCGAAGTATTCAGCAAGCTGATTCACCACGGCCTTACAGGCGTCCGGCACCTCTCCAACCATAGCCGCTTTTTCTGGACCAGCAAACAATATCTCACGCAGCACCCCTGCCTCATCGACGGCTATATCCAGATATCCGGCGGGGCTGCTTATAACACACTTACTCAGGTTACCCATGCTTACCTCAGGCAATAGCATACTGAATAGATGTTCAGAAGATAGGCATCAGCACCCCAGAATACAACTCATAACCACACACGGATCACTCTTCACGGAGGGCGACAACTGGATCGAGCTGAGCAGCTCTGTTTGCGGGGTAGAGGCCGGCGACCATGCTGACTATCAGACCAAATCCAATGGAGATCAGTATCACTTCCGGGCCGAGATGGAATAGATCGACATCACTAATGCCCTGCCGATTCATGTACTCACGCATCGCAAAGCCAACGACCTCAGTTCCCAACCACCCTACCAGCAATCCCAGCAGCGAGCCGACTAAGCCGATGGTCGCGCTCTCCACAAGAAATAGAATCCGAATGTCCTTGTCCTCCGCGCCGAGAGATTTGAGCACACCGATCTCGCGCCTGCGCTCGAGAATCGACATCACCATGGTGTTCACGATCCCCAACGCCGCAATAAATAACGCGATGAAGCCGAGGAATGACATTCCGGCGGTGAACAACAGCACCATCTTGCGGAATTCGCCGTAGAACTCGAGAAAGTCTGAGGATTCAAATCCATGTGCTTCCAATGAGTCAACCAATGCTTCATGGTTGGCCTCAATGGACAGTTCGAGTGTGACACGGTCTACCTCATCATCCGAACCCTGCATCACGGCGCTGAACAAATCCCCACTCTGCATTGCACTCATCATGGACAGCGGATTCTGGGAAAACGATCCGGGATCCAGGAATTTAGCCGAACGTTCAGGCAAAATCACCGGACGCAGCCTGTCCGCCCAATCATCGCCAACGTCCACAACGCCAGACACAATCAGGGTATCCCTGACCGTATCCAACCGCGTCATGTATCCCTCAAAGAAAACTGCGGCGGCTCTGCCCAGAACACTACTGGCTATTGAATCAGCGTTCTCCTCCTGCCTGAAAGGAAGAAGATTGAGAAGGTCGAAAGATGATAGCGCGAAAATGGAATCCCGGATCGCTGCAAAACCGCTGTCCGGATGACCTTGGGTACTGAAGAGGATGATCGGTTGACCAACGGGGGAGTCCGGATCTTCAATGTCAAAACGTTCCAGCAAACGGTTGGTAATCAGAACTTGAGTTGTATCGTCAATCTCAAATATATTGCCCGCTTGCAGGTGCTCATACATGATAGAACCGCGCGAGTTCGGCGAGATGGCCTGAGCTTCGGTTGAAACAGTATCAGCACCAAGGACCACCTTCACACTAAATGGACTCTGCGGAAACACCTGCATAACACCCGGCAAGGTTGCCATCCAACTCAACGCGAGGGAATCCAGCACGGCTGTGGTGTCGGAATCATCGACCGTAACACTCATAGTCTGTAGCAGACTGAATTTCTCGACCTGATCCTCAACACTCCTGCTCATCCCAGAGGCGAACGAGAGCAGCGCAACTAACGCCGCAATCGCAACCACCACGCCACCCACGGTCAATGATGACCGAAGTTTCTGTCGCCAGAGTGTGAACAGTGCATCCCGGATCAGCTCAATTAAGCTCATGATCCCGCCTTTCCAGGCTGAACCACGCGCCCATACTCGAGATGGAGCATCGAATCACATGTCGCTTCAGCGAGTTCATGGTCATGGGTTACCAGCACCAGTGAGATCCCGGATTCCCGTGTCGATGCCAACAAATCGGCAATCTCTGAAGTGTTTTCACGGTCGAGGTTACCGGTGGGCTCATCAGCCAGCAACAGCCTCGGTTTCTTGACCAACGCTCGGGCAATCGCCACCCGCTGCTTCTCACCCCCGGACAAAGCATCCGGTTTATGATGCACACGGTCACCAAGCCCTACCCGCTCGAGCATAGCAGTCGCTCGAGCTAGCCGTTCTGCCCGGTCTACACCGAGAAACGCCAGTCCCAGTTCGACATTCTGCAACGCTGTACGGTGGGGGATAAGCTGGAAGGCCTGGAAAATGATCCCGATTTCAGAGGCTCGATAGGCTGCCAGTTCTTTGCGAGAAAATGTCGCCAGGTTCTGACCGTTGACTTCGATGGTGCCGGAACTCGGACGGTCGAGACCAGCCAGCAAGTTGAGCAGGGTGGATTTGCCTGAGCCGGATCGCCCCACCAACGCGAGCGATCCATTTTGGGGCAGGTCGGCATCAAGATCATACAGAGCGTGCACATCCCGTGACCCGGTACGGTAGGTTCGCACCAGGTTGCGAACACGGACAAGCGGAGTCTCGCTATGCTTCGTATGGATAGCGGGAAGAGGTTTCATCCAACCGGAGCACCATCTCGTATTGGCGTATCTTCTGACGTTGGAAATTGTTCGCCTTGAAGAAATCGACGGCAACATCGTCGGGCATGACCGCCGGGATCACCCATTCACGATCAGGATAGAGTCGGTAAAGTGCGTGAAGTATGCGACGGCCCCAATCTTTACGTCGTTTAGTTCGGGGCACTACAATGGCATTGATGCGAGCCGAGGTGTCGGTCACATGACTGATTATCGCGTATGCCGATCTTTCCAAGGTATAGGCGCGACTGGGTGGACGAACTGAGAAGAAACCTTCTGCCGATATCTGCCAGGGCAATCCCGGTGGGACTTCGTGAATGGCAGCTTTTGCAACTTCGCGCGGATCAATCTCGTCCGGGAGTTCGTCGCCATCGCCATTGGCTAGCGCGCTGCTGCACTTATATCCAACCAGGCAGCGTTCCACTTCAAAACCAAGTTGACGATAGATCGCGAGTGCATGAGCATTCTCATCGATCACTTCGAGCACCATACGATGTATGCCGGCATCTTTAGCGTGTTCGATGCAATGTTCCAGCATCCGCTGACCATAACCCATACCGCGATATTCAGGTATTACTCCCATCGCCGCGACTCGTTGACTCAACCCACGAGCGGAGATGAAAATGAATCCCGCATGCTGACCATCCACATCGAGAACATGGCTGGAGGCGAGGTCGATGGTCTGGGTGGTCAACAACCAGGAAATGGTGCTGGCATCCATATGAACAGGGATGAAATAATTTGAATAGCTGCGGTTGAACATACCGGCCAACGTGTTCAACGATAGATCGCAGGCTGGGCGCAAACTGACATCCACTTCTGCTGGAGTTTTTGGCACATCGCCTATCATGAAATCTACCCGTGCGGATGGTTCTGAATATGATGAAAACATGGAGCTACTCCTTCAACATCAAGCCCTCCTGAAGGAAGTAACACCAGAAGATAGCAATTCCGGTGACACAAGTCACCGTGAATAATACTCTTGAGACGCTTCAAAGTTCACTTCGGATACAATGTCGAAACGTATCTTGATGAATGGAGATCAGCAAGAGGAGGAGAGTATGAATCGAGCCCTCTGGGTGTTCAACCCTGATCCGTTCCTTAGCTATGAGACATGCCCCTGTTACCGCCGCAGGCGATAACAGGGTTGATCCACAAGTTATAAGGTACGTGTTTGTTTTCTCAGGACTCAGGACTCAGGACTACAGTTGGATAATCCCTGCGAACCGCGAAAAAGACGGCGGGTCACAGGGGCATATCACCTGGCTGAGTTAACTGGATAACCCTATGGATTGAAGCGCCAAATCCTCGCAACCCAGCAACGTGAGAATTGCTAACGCAGCTCGTTCGCTGGCATGTCCGTCAATGTCACCGACCAGGCGGTGTCCGTACATCTTACGCAAATCAGATTTTTCCGAAGGATTCACGAAGCAACGATCCACAGCCGCCATGATCTCATCAGCATTATTCGCCCGCAACCCAACGTCACGCCAACGGTACTCAATGTCGTCAGGATCGTAATTGAAATATCGAGTCTGCAATGGATTATCAACCAGTACTATCGGTCGATCCAACGCAATCGCTTCCATGAAAGCCGACGAAACATCCGAAATCACAACATCCGCCGCCATCAGGGTGGGAGTGAGATTCGAACTTTCCACGTAATGAATGCGCTCTTCCAGCATCGCCAGGAGACGGTACATCTCCTGCCATACCGGCGGTGCCATTCCATGCAATTTGATCAACAGATGGCGTCCGTTTTTCACCAATTCACGAGCACGATCTGCCAACACCGGCACTGCTGATAATTCCATGTTGAACGTTGGAGCCAGGGCTACGACCTCGGCATCCGGTGGCAAATCAAATGAATTCCGCGCGGATTCGCGAGTCAGTTCACCGTTCCCCACCGGGTCAAACTTGACTAATCCCGTGGCGATCACCGGCTTACTCAACATCGGAGCCAGCACCGAGGCATGATGAGGGCCAGGAACGCAGATCAGATCCGCCTGGTTCTCACGCTGTACACCCGGCTTGTTCGTGTAATACCATCCCTTGCTGATCAGACCGTGATTCACGTTGACCAGCTTGCCGCTCCAGTGAAGGCCGGCATAATCAGCATC
Source organism: uncultured bacterium (assembly GCA_913009835.1). Lineage (GTDB taxonomy): Bacteria > Electryoneota > Electryoneia > Electryoneales > Electryoneaceae > BMS3BBIN04. The sequence goes on along the minus strand of CAJVXH010000153.1, from coordinate 850 downwards.
CGCCATGATTGTCGCATCGGGTGACCATTTCGCCAGATCCTCATATGGTAACCAGTCCAGCGCCTTCGCCTTGATCTGTTCGATCTCCTCCGAGGTCAGCCCGCTACCGGGCAGACCTTCCGTTGGAGCAATCCAGGGCGGCGCGGAAACTTTGATCAGTGCACTGGGGACATTGACCTCCAACCAGCGAAGAATCGGTTCCAGATGCGGCAGATGGAGATTGCGTTTGAGGTAGAAGAGGATGCGTGGATCACTCATGATTCCCACTCTGTGCCGGATGTCATTGATGCCGGATTAGAGATTCCCAATCGTTCCATCAACGCCAGAGTCTGGGAATGATTGGGAAAATCGCGTTGCGCCCGTTTGACCATCTGAGTCGCACGGTCCAGTTTACCCTGCTCCAGGTAATGGGTGGCCAGACGTAACGGCCCAGGCAATTCTGCCAATGGGGGAGAGGTTCTGCCCGAAGTCGATGAAGCCGATCGTCGAACATGTGCGGGCATGGAACGTTGAATCCATTGCGACAATTCCCGCAGACGCTCTTCCGCCGCTGCACCTTGGCCATTGAGCAAGGGATTTGAGTCCAATGCCAGTTCACGAGTGCTGAAATGCACGACCACGTCAGCTGCGATACCAACCGGTACTTTCTCCGACGGTTCAGCCCACTGTCTTTTCAAGATCGGAAGAGCACACGTCTGAACTCCAGTCACACTGATATATCTCGTATGCCGTCTTCTGCTTGAAAAAAAAAAAAACAAAAAAAACAAAACACAAAAAAAAAAAAAATAAACATAACCTTTATAAACATTATATTCCACCAGCATCACCCTCTCATTCTCTACCCAGTACC
>CAJVXH010000152.1 GCA_913009835.1 uncultured bacterium | reverse complement strand
TTTCTTTTTTTTTTTTTTTTTCAAGCAGAAGACGGCATACGAGATATATCAGTGTGACTGGAGTTCAGACGTGTGCTCTTCCGATCTAACCGTGCATCGGCTGTGGAAGATGTGTTTCAGTTTGCCCGATTTTCCTGCTACCGACAATAATCGCACGATACAGTGAACTCGAACGCTTCGAAGATGCTGAAGAACTCGGCGTCCTCGAATGCATTGAGTGCGGGTCCTGCACCTATATCTGTCCAGCCCACCGTCATCTCGTCCAACACATTCGCTTCGGTAAAGCGTCTGTGATGGCGATGAAACGCAAAGCATCGAACAAAGAAAAGGCGGCGTAAGAGATGAGTCTTTTCGCGCCAGAAAAACGGAGATTCTTCGCCCCGGATGAACCTTCGGGCGAGGCAGATTCCGATCAGCCCAAAGAAGAACTTTCCGCAGAAGAGATCGAGAAGCGTAAGGCTGAACGCAAGGCCAAACGCGCCGCAGAACGGGCAGCCAAGAAATCAGCAGTGGCTGCCGAAGTCGGCGAACCTGCGCCAGCTGTGGGGGAAGCAACACCTCCTGAAGCGCCTGCTGCGGCAGAGCCTGCGCGTGATGAGCCATCTGAGGAAGAGATCGCACAGCGCAAGGCCGAACGTAAAGCCAAACGTGAGGCGGAACGTGCCGCTAAGAAAGCTGCCGAAACCGGTGGTGACGCTGGCGATGCACCCGCTAAAGAGAAGTCGACAGACGAAGAGCGGGAGAAGCGTCGCGCGGAACGCAAGGCCGCACGTGAAGCTGAAAAGGCTGAAGGTGGGGAAACGAAACCTGCCCGCGAGAAGAAAGAGCGCGCCCCGAAAGAGGATGAAGACGAAAAGCCCGCGAAGAAGAAGAAAGAATCGCTGGCAATCCCTTCGCGCAAATTCATGCTCTCGGCATCGCCTCACATTCATGACAAAGCCAGCGTAAAGCGGATCATGTGGACAGTTTCCGCCACCTTAATCCCCGCTACAATTGGCGCCACTTGGGTGTTCGGTTTCCGAGCGCTTATTCTGGTTTGTTTAGGTTGCATCGCCGCAATGCTGACCGAATGGGGCCTGCAAAAAATATTCAAGATGAAGAGCACCGTCGCCGACGGTTCAGCCTTGCTAACCGGACTACTTGTCAGCTTCAACCTCCCGCCTGGAGTGCCTTGGTGGATTCCGATGATCGGCGCGTTCTTCGCAATAGCAGTCGCGAAGATGCCGTTCGGCGGTCTCGGTTATAATCCGATGAACCCGGCGTTGATCGGACGTGCCTTCCTGCTCGCATCCTGGCCGCTGCACATGACCAAGGACTGGCTGCCAGCGTTCTGGTGGAAGATGAAAGCTTTCAATTTCTTCACCTGGAACGTCAGCCCGGCTGCTATCAAGATCGACGGCGTTTCATTCGCCACACCTTTGGAAGTACATAAAAAGGCAATTGATACGGTAGTCAATTCCGGCGGTCTACCGAATGATGTGATCGCTCGTGCCATGGAAGTGCTTCACTCAACCAGCGACCACCTCATGGACATGATCCTCGGTGTTACCGGCGGTTGTATCGGTGAGACCAGCGCGATCCTGCTCCTATTGGGCGCGGCGTACATGCTGTACAAGGGCATCATTGACTGGCGGACGCCGTTCGCGTTTATCGCGACCGTCGCTATAGGTGGCTGGCTGTTCGGCGGTGCGGATGGATTCTTCTCCGGCGACATGATGTTCCACATCTTCGCTGGTGGTCTGATCCTCGGTGCTTTCTACATGGCAACCGACATGGTCACCACCCCGATAACCAACCGAGGACGGTTATACTTCGGCCTCGGCTGCGGTTTGTTGACGCTGATGATACGTCTGATCGGTGGATATCCAGAGGGTGTCAGCTACGCTATCCTGCTGATGAACCTGGCCACTCCGCTGATCGACCGTTACACCAAACCAAAGCGCTTCGGTCATGTCAAAAAAGCTGCAACCGCTTTAGCGGGGGGGAAATCATGATACTGCGACTAGCCCTCATATTGATGTTCATCGCGTCCGTCTCCGCTGGTGGGTTGGCGTTTCTGAACACTCGTACCGCACCGATCATCGCCGAGATCAAACGTGTCGAGCAGGAACAGGCACGCATGGAAGTGATGGCCTCCCTCGCGGATTCGATTCGCTATGAAGAGATCGACCGTCCGGACGGGCTCACTTACTGGAAGGCGTTCGACGAGAACGGTGACCTGATCGGATACGCGGCGCTCGCTTCCGGCAAAGGATATTCCAGCACTATCGAAACCGTCTGCGGTTTTGATACCGATTTCAAGATCGCCGGGCTGAAAGTCACCTTCCAACAGGAAACACCGGGCCTCGGCACAAAGATCCAGGAGATCAAACGCGGTGAGAATGAACCGTGGTTCCAACGCGCCTTCAAAGGTGTGCAGGCGTTGACGGTTGCAGTCGTGCAGGATCGAGGGACCATTGACGCGGTTTCCGGTGCGACAATCTCATCACGAGGGTTGACTAATTCGGTGCGCGCCATCGCCAACAGGATCAAGGAAGCTGTGGAATCAGAAACGAGCGCAGCCGTCAGCATGGGAGAATATGGCGAACAAGTGGATGATTCGGACAATGGGACGGATCGTAGCTACCACCATGAAGAGTCTGAGCTCGAAGTGTACGTTGACGAAGAGGCGGAGTAGATCATGAACCTTCGACAAGAATTCACAAAGGGTCTGGTCGCGGAAAACCCTGTCCTCCGTCTGGCACTGGGATTGTGCCCTTCGCTGGCAGTTTCGTCATCAGTTGAGAACGCGCTGGGGATGGGCATTTCGGTGGTCTTCGTGCTGACCATGTCCAACCTGATCATCAGTCTGATGCGAAACATCATCCCAGCCAAGATCCGGATTCCGATATATATCGTTATTATCGCGACTTTCGTGACCATCGTCGAGATGATAATGGCAGCATACCAACCGGCACTTTTCCGCGCGCTCGGCATCTTCGTGCCGCTGATCGTGGTAAATTGCATCATCCTCGGACGCGCCGAAGCTTTCGCCAGCAAAAACAGCATCTGGCCAGCCATCATTGACGCGTGGGGGATGGGGGTAGGCTTCACATTCGCGCTGGTGATGATCGCCACAGTTCGCGAGATTCTCGGCAACGGTACCTGGTTGAACATGCCCGTCGCACCAGCTGGTTTTGAACCCGTCCTGCTGATGATGCTCGCACCGGGCGCATTCATCACCATGGGGCTGATTCTCGCCATGTTCAACTGGTCCGACGATGCCAAGGCCAAGAAACTGAAGGATGCGGTTATCAAACGTGCCGGCTTCATCACTGAGCAGCCGAAGACGGAAAGGAGTAACTGATGGACTGGGGCAACCTTTTCGTAATCGCGGTCGGGGCAATCCTGATCAACAACTTCGTGCTGATGCGCTTCCTCGGCATCTGCCCGTATATTGGAGTGTCGAAGAGCCTGAGCAGCGCTATCGGGATGGGCATGGCGGTCATCTTCGTTATGACCATCGCCAGTCTCTTCTCCTGGATCGTCTACGTCTACCTGCTCGACCCGGCGACGAACTTCTGGGGGGTGGATCTGACCTTCCTGCGCACGATCTCCTTCATTCTGGTGATCGCGGGACTGGTACAGTTCGTGGAAATGGTCATCCAGAAACTCGCGCCATCGCTGTACCAGGCGCTGGGCATTTACCTGCCGCTTATCACCACCAACTGCGCGGTATTAGGTGTGGCAGTGCTCAACATCGACGAGAACTACAGCTTGGTCGAATCGCTGGTCAACGGTATCGCTGCCGGTATCGGCTTCACACTGGCGCTGGTCCTGATGGCGGGCATACGTGAACGTTTGGACCTGGCCGACGTCCCGAAGGCGCTTCAGGGCGTGCCGATAGCTTTCATCATGGCTGGCCTGATGGCGATTGCGTTCTTAGGATTCAGTGGGTTGAGTGTGGGGTAGCTTAGAGGTTAATAATGGAAGTATTCATTTGCTGGTCTGGCGATCTGAGTAAGAAGCTGGGGGAAGCTATTCGAGATTGGCTTCCAGCTGTAATGCAGGCAGTGAAACCATATTTCACACCTGAGGATGTTGAAAAAGGTGCACGCTGGAATTCTGAAATAGCTAAGCATCTAGAAAGTGCTGAAATTGGCTTGTTATGCATTTCAAGAGAAAACATTCATAATGACTGGATATTATTTGAAGCTGGTGCATTATCTAAAAGCCTTGAAAAGGGATATGTTAACCCTATATTATTTGGAATATCAGATACGGACTTATCAGGACCATTAAAGCAATTTCAGGCGACCAAATTTGATAAGCAAGATTTTAAAAAACTAGTGTCATTGATCAATGATAAACTGGGAGATTCTAAATTAGAGATTGGGATTCTAGATGCTGTATATGATAAATGGTGGCCAGACCTTGAGACTAAGGTAAATAACATCTATGAAGAACATCAGTCTGATCAATCAGAGCAACCAATACGTGAAGACCGTGAGTTATTAGACGAAATATTGGTATTAACTAGAAACATATCTAAAGATATAATTAGAAAAGAGAATCATGCTATTAAACATGATTATCGTGATAATCTTGGATTCTATGGTCTTTTGATGAGTAAAATACTGAACCTTAGTGAAAAATTGGTTGTAGCAGATGGTTCATATCAAGATATATTGGATCGTATGAAAGAAATACGTGATATAGTCATTGATATGGCTTCTAGCTACGTAGGTGAAAATGATAGGTTTGATATCCTTCACAAGAAGTTAATTAGAGCTAATTTCAAATTCATTGGTAAGCAACCCGAGGATGAAGACTTGCCATTCTAATGACGTGACATACGCTGGTTGAACAATAGCTCAACCTCGGATTTCATATCACAAATAGGTCACAATACTTGGGTTTGAAATCCCATTCCACCCGAGCGGTAAAGAAACTAAGTAGTATAGATAATTGAAAAAGCAGTTATTTGTTGCTCATTGCTCACAACTCATAGCTCATAACTGGGTTTAGAAAGATGGATCCATCACTCATAGGCGCAATCGCATCGATCGGCGGACTCGGTCTGCTGCTCGGCGGCGGACTGGCGTACGCGTCACGCGTCTTTTACGTTAAAGTCGACCCACGCATCGAAGAGGTTGACGAAGCATTGCCCGGCGCTAACTGCGGCGCGTGTGGACAAGCCGGTTGCCGTCAGATGGCGGTACAGGTCGTCGGCGGCGAACTGACGGGAGCAGACTGTCCGGTTGCCAGCTCGGATGTGGTCGCCAGGGTCGCCGAGATCATGGGCGGGGTTGCCGGGGCGGCGGTAGACATGGTAGCCATTGTCCGTTGTCAGGGTAGCCCGGACAAATGCCCCGACCGTTTCGAGTATTCTGGGTTTCAAACCTGTACCGGTGGGGACAAGATCGGGCACGGTCACAAGGCTTGCGACTGGGGATGCCTCGGATTTGGGGAATGCGTTGCGGCATGCCCGTTTGATGCGATGGTCATGGGCGCCGACCGTCTCCCGAAGGTGATGGACGAGAACTGCACTGGCTGTGGCAAATGTGTGGAAGCCTGTCCACGTGACATCATGCACCTGATCCCACGCAACGCGCCGGTATACCTGGCCTGCATGAATATCAACAAGACCAAGAAGGTGCAGGAAGTCTGCGACATCGGCTGCATCGGCTGCGGACGTTGCGCGAACAAAAAGGCGACGCCATCCGGTATGGTATCCATGAATAAGGAAACCAACCTGCCGGTATTTGACTATTCCTACGACGATGAGCCGGTGGTGGCTGTGGACGTCTGCCCGACCGATTCGCTGGTTGATAAGAAAGCGGGCCGTCGTCCCATCTGGCACATCGATCCGACCATGTGTAATGGAACTGGCGAATGCGCCAAGATCTGCCCGGTGAAGAAGTGCATCACCGAGACCGATGGCGGGAAGTACGTGATCGATCCTGAGAAATGTATCAGCTGCGGCTGGTGCGAACCGGTTTGTCCGACTAAGGCCATCTCACCAATTCAGGTGAATGCGATCCGGAAGGTTGGGTAAAAGACAGCTATGAGCTCTGAGCTGTGAGCTATGAGGAAAACCTGAATCACCTTTTGAGTCCTGAGTAAAAGAAAAGGCCCGTGCTTGCTCGTCAAGCGCGGGTTATTTACCTCGAGAAATCAGAAGAAATCAGCTCGATAGTCTGGCGCTGGTTCATCCCGACTTGACGAGCAAGTCGGGGCAAACTTCGCAATGACCACGACATTTATATCGTGGATTATCCGACGATGAATATGCCCCTGTTACCGCCGCAGGCGATAGCAGGGGTGATCCGCAAGTTACAAGGTGCCCGTTTGATTTATCAGGACTCAGGACAGTCGTTAAATGATCCCTGCGAACCGCCAAAATGACGGCGGGTCACAGGGGCATATATCATAGCTGAGTTACCTGGATAACCAGATGTGAACAAGCACGGGCCTGTGCTTTTGATTGGAGCCGGGAGCCAGTCAATGAGCAATGAGAGTCAACATGAGACGAGAATATGAGCGAGCTAACTACATGGTTTGTCTCTGACTTCGGCTTGAACCAATTCAACATTGGTACAAACTCGACTTGTGAATTCTGTACCGAAGTTCACCGGGAGGGACGGTTGAAGAGGCTACTCATCAGTTCTATATTGCGCAATCAATCAGGGCATCCCCTTGTGGATGCTGGAGTTAGGTTGCATGAACGTTGTGCTTCGTGATATTTCGCACAACCTTGAACCCATAAAGTCTGGCGCAAGTCCCGCGTGGAAATGAGGTCGGATGACGCCCTTAGATTATGTTCCGGTATTGATCACGTTTGCGATCATAGGTGGTTTTGCCTACTTCGCATTGGCTGCCACCCACATTCTTGGCCCCAAGAAGTACGATCCAATCAAGCAGGATACCTACGAGTGCGGCGTTGACTATGTCGGTGACAGTCGCCAACGATTCTCCGTGAAATTCTATCTCGTGGCAGTTCTGTTTGTGATTTTCGACCTGGAAGTGGTGTTCATGTACCCATGGGCGGTCAACTTCAAGGAGCTGGGGTTTTATGGTCTGGGTGCGATGAGCATCTTCCTCGTTATTCTGACCGTCGGTTTGCTGTATGAGTGGAAGAAAGGAGCGCTTGAATGGGAGTGACGCAATGGCCCGGTGGCGAGGCGATCACAACCAAATTGTCGGAGTTCGTCGGTTGGGCGCGTAAATACAGCACATGGCCGATGCCCTACGCAACAGCCTGTTGCGGCATCGAATACATGGCGACCATGGCTTCCCGCTATGACCAGGGACGTTTTGGTTGGGAACGCCCGAGCTTCAGCCCACGTCAGGCTGACCTGCTGATCGTGATCGGAACCATCAGCATAAAGATGGCTCCAGTGCTCAAACGGGTCTACGATCAGATCGCGGAACCGAAATATGTCATCAGCATGGGCGCCTGCGCGAGTTGCGGCGGCATGTTTGATACTTACAGCGTCGTGCAAGGCGTGGATACGTTGTTCCCGGTGGATGTATACGTGCCGGGCTGTCCGCCTCGCCCGGAAACGTTGATGCAAGCTTATATAAAGTTGCAGGAACAGATCCAACGGGAGATGATCACGGAGGGCGATCGGCGATGACACATGATGAGCTGAACGCCAAACTCATTGATGATCTGAAATCCCAGTTCGGCGAAGTGATCATTTCGCTCGAGACGAACTATGATATGGTAGTGCTGACCGTTCCAGCTACCCTGCATCACAAGGTCACCGAATGGGCGAAGAACGACGAGTTCTGGAAGTTCAACCATTTCATCGATATTACCTCAGTGGACTATTACAACAAATTCGATTCCCATCGGTTTGAGGTGGTGGTGCATCTGCGTTCAAATGAGCACAATTTCAAATTCCGTTACAAGACTCAGTTGGTTGGTGATAATCCCACTCTGCCGACCCTGACCGATCTGTTTGTCGGGGCATCGTGGACGGAGCGCGAGATATTTGACCTGATGGGGATTACCTTCACCGGTCATCCGCGAATGACCCGAATACTCAACCCCGACGATTTTGAAGGTCATCCGTTGCGTAAGGATTTCCCGGTAAAAGGAATGCATCGCGGCTCATTCCCCAAAGGCAGCGTGATCAGCAACAAACGTCGCGAGCCTGTGGTATCTCCGACGACCAGGCCAGCGCCCGTAGATCAAGCGTTACCACGCACTCCCTGGGAACAGCTACGTGAACCCATGCGCGACAAGGAGAACGGCCATGCTTAAACAGGTCATTGATCGCGCAGTCACTGAACTGCAGGGTGACGAACAACGGGATCTGTACGATCTCAACATGGGACCGTCGCATCCAGCGATGCACGGTATTCTCGAAAACCGTCTCAAGCTGGATGGCGAACGCATCATTGAGTGCGAATCCCATATCGGATACTGCCACCGCAGCTTTGAAAAACTCAGCGAACATTACAGTTACAACCAGGTGTTGACCATCACCGACCGGATGAATTACGTGTCATCCTCGGCGAACAACATCGGCTGGACACTGGCCGCTGAGAAGCTGCTGGGTATAGAGGTCCCGAAGATGGTACAATATGTCCGGGTTATCATTTTTGAGCTCAACCGGATTATTGACCATCTGATTCGTACCAGCATCCTCGCTGTTGACGCTGGCGCGTACACCGGCTTCCTGTATTTCATGGAACAACGCGAACGTTCGTACAAGATTCTCGAACGGTTGACTGGTGCTCGTCTGACGACCACCTTCGGTCGTGTTGGTGGGCTGGATCGGCCATTATATCCTGATTTCAAGGAAGATGTGCTCGACTGGCTGGCACCATTGCCGAAGGCGATTGAAGAATTCCATTTCCTGCTGACACGTAACCGCATCTTCATCGAGCGTACACGTGACATCAGCCCGATCACTCAGGAACGGGCGATGGAATATGGCTACACCGGCCCGAATTTGCGCGCTACCGGGGTGAATTACGATCTGCGACGGGCCGAGCCATAGATCGGAAGAGCACACGTCTGAACTCCAGTCACACTGATATATCTCGTATGCCGTCTTCTGCTTGAAAAAAAAAAAAAAACAGAAAAAAAGAAATATATACAAAGAAACGGCTAATAAACCACAAAATAGGAGTATAACTGTTACCACTCATCGATCACATCAATCAAAGCATC
>CAJVXH010000151.1 GCA_913009835.1 uncultured bacterium | reverse complement strand
TGAAATCAGTCTATGTTTTGATCAGGGGATGGGTATGGGACATGAACCTGAAATCAGTCTATGTTTTGATCAGGGGATGGGTATGGGACATGAACCTGAAATCAGTCTATGTTTTGATCAGGGGATGATCCCAGACATAAATGTCTGGGGCATGCTTTATCCTACCAGGGCGGGTGTTCTTCGGGTGCAAAAGGTTTCACCATTACTGGTACCGGACTGTTACGGATCAGTTTTTCTGTCGTTCCCCCAATCAAGAAGCGATCCATGGCATTCCAACCCTGGTTTGCGATAACGATCAGGTCCACTTCGTTTTTGTTGACGAAATCAGTGAGTTGGCGTTGTACTTGTCCGGATCGCAGTTTGAATTGCGCGTAGTCCGGGAGAATATCTCCGGCGAAATGGTGGAGTGCTTCCTCGGAACGTTTTGTCAGGTCCGGATCGATCTCAGCTGCAGTCGGTTTCTCGGAGAAGAATCCCGGCGAGGAGAGGACAGGTTCGAAAACGTGAATCACGATCAGCTCGGAACTGAACTTCTTTGAGAGGTTGATCGCGAGTTGGAGTGATTCACGTGAGGCGTCTGAGAAATCGACCGGTGCCAGAATACGTTTGTAATTTCCCTGGTTTGTTATCAGTAGATCTTCGCCCTTGTGGATTGTGAGAACTGGTGCCAGGGATCCTCTTACGACCTTTTCCGTGGTGCTGCCGAGAACGAATTGTTTGAGGACTCCGCGCCCGTGCGTACCCATAATCACCAGGTCTATCTTCTCCTGCTCGATGAAGTCCAGTATTTCATTTGCATCTGAGATATTGCGTCGTACCTCTTCGCGGATAGGTGTCGTACCCTTGATAACCGGAAGATCATCGTCCTCAACTCTGCCCTCGACCTGTTGACGGATGAAAGCGAACAGCTCGTCCAGATCAGGAAACTCTTTGAGTGGATTGTTTGGATCGTGGGCATGCGGCACCTCCACGTGCAACATGATCAGTTCAGCGTCATATTTGTGCGCCAACACCAGCGCGTGATCCAACGCTTTGCTGGATGCGGAGGAGAAGTCGGTTGGGAAGAGGAATCGCATCTTCTTCATTGAAGCAGCTCCATGGTTTACAATAATGCTGAGGCTTTGATCCTGGACATTCTTAATTTGTTACAATAGCAAGCCCATTTGGAGTGATTTACTCGGTCGTCTCAGTTTGGAGAGAACCTTTGAACGAACTACTCTTTTTACTCTGGACCATCGTAGCGGTGGGGACGGTACTCTTAGCGTTTCGTGCTGGCAGGGTGGCACTCTACGGCGTGATCGGCGTCTACATCATTCTCGCGAACATCTTCGTGATGAAGCAGATCACCTTGTTCGGAGTTGCGGCAACAGGCGGAAATTCGCTCTATGGTGCGATTTTCCTCGCCACGGACTTGTTGAATGAACACTGGGGAAAGGTGGAAGCTCAGCGTGCAGTGTGGTTTGGTTGGGCATGTGCAGGGTTCTATCTGCTCGCCAGCCAGGTGTTTTTATGGTTCCAACCGTCGGTGGATGATTTTGTCCATCCGGCGATGGAAAGCATTTTTAGTCTCGCACCGCGAATTGTAGCGGGCTCTCTTGTAGCGTACATCATCAGCCAGACTCATGACGTTCACTCTTACAACATGTGGAAAAACCGCACCGGTGGAAAGCATCTCTGGCTACGTAATAATGCCTCAACAGCGGTGAGTCAGTTAATCGACTCGACCATATTTACCTTCATCGCCTTTTATGGAGTGTTCGAGTTCTCAATCCTGGTTGAGATATTGGTCACGACCTATGTGCTGAAACTGATTGTGGCGGGAATGGACACCCCATTCCTTTATCTCAGTCGTTCGTTCAAGCCGAAGGAATTAAAGGTTGATAACTTATGAATCTCATCTGAACACGTAGTTCGCGACACTTTGTCAGGTTATTTGCCAACTGAAACAGCAATCTCCAGAGTCCACTGAGTGGTACGTGTGGTTTCCTGCGAATAGCTTACGGCAACACGTCCACCAGCATACTTGAAGTGTCCCATGAACAAAAATGGAATCACCTCGTTGGCAGCCGAAAAAGCGCGGGATAACAGTGTTTGGGTGCATGATCTCAGCTGGGATGGTCGCGGTGTCGCTCGTCGTGAGGATGGGCGGGTGTTGATGATCTATGGCGCGTTGCCAGGTGACAGCGTGCATGCCCGGGTCTTGAACGAGCCGAAAAAGGGGCCGGTGGACGCGACTATCGGAACCATGATTCAGGAATCCCCGCAAAGAGTTCCCCATCCTTGTCCACATTACGCTCAAGGCTGCCCTGCTTCACAGCTTGGCGCAGTGCGGCGTGAATTCTCCCTTGAGTGGAAACACAACCATCTGGTTGAAACTCTGCGTCGTATTGGCGGTCTGGAAGGAGTTTTCGTCGAGCCGGTGATTCCCTCGCCGAAGCAATGGCGTTACCGTGAACGGTTGGAGTTTCAAATCAAGCAGGGTATGAACGGTCTCGACATGGGCTACATGGGGCAGTCCGGCCTGGTATCGATCTTGGATTGTCGTCTCGGATCAGTCACCATACGTGAACCGTTCGCAAAGCTGCGCGAGAATCTCTCGATACTTGAACCACATCAGCACTTGGGTTCTCGGGTGCCTCTGCGTTTGCTGCTTCGTGATGATGGTCGGGGCAAGGCAATTGCTGTGTTGTATGTGATGACCAAGGGTCCAGTGGACAGCCGTCCTTTGGAAGACTGGCTCAAGACGGGCGGTTTTGGTGGCTGGGAAATCCGCAGGGTTCGTAATCAGAAGCTGCGCTTTGTTAGTTCGGAGCTGGTGATTACTTCGGGCAATCCTACAGTACAAATTCGCATCGCAGGTCGTGATTTAATTCTCACCGCGACATCGTTTTCGCAAGTAAATCGCAAGGCCGCCAATGTCATGGTAGATCTGATGCTTGAACAGATCAACCCTGATGGCAGGCTGTTGGATTTGTACGGTGGCTATGGACGGTTCGGTCTAGCGTATGCGGATCGTGGTGGTGAGGCTCTCGTTGTCGATTCTGCGCCGGATGCTCTGGAATCGGGCCGGGCGTATGTTCGGAATACCGGTCTGTTGGTTAAGTACCAGGAGAACGACCTCGGAAGAGATGATCTGTCCGGAATTGACGCTTCCAGTTTTGACGCTGCGATAATTGATCCGCCACATGCTGGCGCCGATGGAGCGGTCGTTGATTTGCTGAACGGACGCGGTCCTGAACGGTTGATCTATGTATCCTGTCATCCTGCGGCTTTGGCCAGAGATTTGAAACTGTTGAGTGGTTACCACGTTGACCTGATTGTTCCGATTGACATGTTCCCATCGACGTCAGATCTGGAAACCCTGGTGATACTGGACCGCAAGTAATGTCGATCTGCACATCTTTTTCACTCTCCTGATGATGACCCGAGGCATTTTTACCTGTGTCTCCGGGGCTCGTTGTTTATTATTGAATGACCGTTGGAGTCTGTCTGAAGGAGACTGCCATGTTTTCATAACTCCAGATCCTCGTTCCGCCTGATACTCATTAGCTGTGTGAGACGCCAAGGCGATGAATCTACCGGTAGGTGGAACTGAAAAATCTGGATGACGTGCAAACGGGTGATACGGCAAGCATTTAGGTAGTGTGCCTGTGTGATGAAGGAGTCGTTTATGGTACCTGAGAATCACCATCCACCTGCGGAATTCGCGCAGGATTCCGATTCGGATTACAACGTCTACTTCGAGTATTTCGTGGGATCGCGTCGTCCGGGAATGTTCAACGCATCTCGGGAGTGGTGTCCGGCTGCAGACGTATATGAGACAGAAGACTGCGTATTAATCAAGGTGGACATTGCCGGCATTGACAAAGAGGACGTTTCCCTGGTGCTGGACAAGGACACTCTGGTTCTTAAGGGTGAACGTCGGGAACTTCTTGACAATGAACGCAAGCACGCGATGTCGATGGAGGTGCCGTATGGTCCATTCAGCCGCACCTTTGATCTACCCTCGTTGGTAAGTGCCGACGATGTAAAGGCTGACTACAACAGGGGCTTTCTTACCATCCGTTTACGTAAATGTGACGAATCGCCCGCAAGAAAGAAGCGGATTAAAATCTACTGAGGCAATCAACTATGAATGAGAACCCATCGGCACCCAAGCTGGAATCCGGATCAATCCCTGAAGAGTTGCCATTGTTTGTTTCGAGTGATCTGGTTGCGTTCCCGGGATTGATCCTTCCATTGACCATTAGTGACGAGACCTTTGGCCGTACCATCGACCACATGTCCGAGCGTGGCATGCGCATGGTTGCGGTATTCCTTCGCAAGCCCGGTTTCAAGGACGATGACAAGGACATCAAGTCGCTTCACAAGATTGGGGTAGTGCTCACAATTCACCGGATGCAGAGGACCGATGATGGTTCGGTTCGGATGATTGTGCAGGGCCTTGAGCGTGTCGAGTTGAAGGAGTTGACCCAGACCGATCCATTCCCCGTGGGTCGGATAGTAGTACGAGATCATAAACCTCGCAAGACTGTTCAACTCGAAGCGCTGACTCGCGCGTTGAAGGAAGATTTCGAGAAGATTGCCAATTTGACGCCGGATATGCCTGAGGAATTGAAGCAGGCCGTGTTGAACATGGACAGTCCATCCATGCTGGTCGACATGATTGGTGCGCACATCGAACTGGATGTGCAGGTTCGTCAACAGATACTCAGCACGATCAAGATCCAGAAGCGTATGCGTCTGCTGCGTGAACTGCTCGAACGTGAATTGCGGATAGCTCAAGTTGGCAGTCAGATCCAGCAGAAGACACGTGGCGAGATGGATAAGACTCAGCGTGAGTATTACCTGCGCCGCCAGCTTCGCCAGATTCAGAAGGAACTGGGTGAGGAAGAGGATGGCGGGGATGAGGTTGCCGAGTGGCGGGAACGCATCGAAAAAGCAGAACTCCCGGAACGGGTGTTGGAGGTCGCTGAAGAGCAGATCAAGCGTCTCGAACGTATCAACCCAGCCTCCGCTGAATACTCGGTCGTAACGACCTATCTGGATTGGCTGGTCACCTTACCCTGGGAGAAATTGAGCGACGATAATCTCGACATTCCTTACGCTCAAACGGTGTTGGATGAGGACCATTTCGGTCTCAATGACGTTAAGGATCGCATCCTGGAGGTTCTGGCCGTGCGCAAGTTGAAGCCTGATGCGAGCGGGACGATACTCTGTCTGTCAGGTCCGCCGGGGGTGGGGAAAACTTCGCTGGGACGGTCGGTGGCACGTGCGATGAACCGTGAGTTTATCCGAATCAGCTTGGGAGGGGTGGGAGATGAAGCTGAGATTCGTGGACATCGTCGCACCTATGTTGGCGCTCTGCCGGGACGCATTCTTCAGAAACTCAAGGATGCCGGAACCCGAAACCCGGTGTTCATGTTGGACGAGATTGACAAATTGGGAAATGATTTCCGAGGAGATCCATCATCTGCCTTGCTGGAGGTGTTGGACCCGGCCCAGAACAATGCTTTCAGCGACCATTACATAGAGATTGATTTCGATCTCTCGAAGATCCTGTTTATCACTACCGCAAACTATTCTGAGAACATCCCGGGACCATTGCTGGATCGGATGGAGATGATCCGTCTGCCTGGATATATAACGAACGAAAAAGTTGAGATCGGAAACCAGTACCTGGTAAGTCGTCAGATCGAAGCTTCAGGATTGACTAGCAAACAGATCAAGTTCAGCAAGGCCGCGCTGGAAGAGATCGTTGTTTATTACAACCGTGAAGCCGGGGTTCGAAACCTCGAACGGTCCATTGGCCAGATCTGTCGTAAGGTTGCATTTCGGCAGGCAGCAGGTGATATACAGCCCGACGAACTGGTTTCGATCAAGCGAGGCAATGTGTCCGACTTCCTGGGCCATCGTAAGATCGTTCCTTCCTGGGCTTCGCGCAAACCACAGGTTGGGGTTACCAACGGGCTGGCTTACACTCCTTTCGGTGGGAGTGTGTTGCAGGTTGAAACTGCGCGTATGCCGGGCAAGGGTGGGGTGAAGATCACCGGACAACTGGGTGACGTGATGAAGGAATCGGCTCAGATAGCTTATTCATGGATTCGCTCGCATCAGGATAATCTCGGCATTGACAAGGATGTGTTTAATTCCAGCGATTTGCACATTCACGTTCCTGAGGGTGGGATCAAGAAGGATGGACCGTCGGCTGGTGTCACCATGACCACGAGTATGGTCAGCCTGTTCAGCGGACGGAAAGTCCGCTGTGACACTGCGATGACCGGGGAGATCACCTTGACGGGCCAAGTTCTGCCCATTGGCGGATTACGGGAAAAAGTGGTTGCTGCAAACCGAGCCCGGATCAAGCATGTGATCATCCCTTCGCACAACCAGAAGGATTTGGAAGAGGTTCCGGATGATGTTCGCTCCGCTATGGAGTTTCATCCAGTCAGAAGTATTGAAGAAGTATTGCGCTTGGCGCTGGTAACTCCGGAAGAGGACGGCAATTCGTCGGGAGAAGTCAAGATTTTTTCGAGCAGAAAGAGTAATGGTCATCAGAGTGGCAAAGCCTCGGATAGAAGGAAAATCAACAAGAAGTCTCAAGTCAAAGTTAAACCCAAAGGCGATGAGTGAAATCCTCGCTCCAGACAAAAACTGGGGGATTGATGTTGTTTCGGAACTGGGTTGGAGTATTTGCAGCTATTCTCGTGATTGCAGCTGGGTTGACTGGATGTCAGAAGAAGAGTGACGGTGATGCTGTCCTCACGGCTGCTGACTACAGTCGTCTGACTATTCCTTCACATGATTATTTCCAGATGCAGGACAGCACCCAAGTCTTTGGAAAGATGTCACAGCTTGCCGAATTGACTGTTGAGGAAGGTCGGGATCTGCTCAAAGTGGAGTTCGACATCCAGGTCGGGGTACAGGGGAAGAGTGTGTTGTTCATTGACTATGACACTGGCGATCCTGTTCGGATGGAGTCGACCCAGATGTTCCAGGGCGTTGAGATGAGCAGCAATGTGTACTATCAGGGTGATAGTGTGATGCGTGTGATGAGCACGCCAGCCGACGATGGGTTGGATACCTTGTACACCGATATTCCTGAAGGTACCCGTGACTGGACTCAGGCAGGATTTCTTCTTCGGGCGCTGGATCTGGAAAGCTTGATGGGCGACACCGTGGAGGTATCGTTCTACCAGGGATTTGGGCAAGCGTTTGTGAAGACGGCAGACGTGGTCATTGTCGGGAAGGAACAGGTGGTTGTTCCGGCTGGCGAGTTTGAGACGGTTCATGTTCACATCGATTATGCTAATACCATAGCGGACTATTACATCGAAGTGGGTGGACAACGTCGAGTCATCAAGCATGATGTTCCCGGAAGAGGATACACTCTCAGCAAGGTATTGATCACCGAGGAGCAGGCTCAGACCGACGAGTGAGCAATCTCTCAGATCGGTTTTGCGAAGATGACTACCCTTGTCAGGAGGTGGTTTGAGGCGATTTCTCTTCTTGACTTGCGCTATATGAAGGGCCTACGTTCCCAAGGGATAGGACCTTGGGGAGGAACCGTGGCAGTTTCCATGGAGCGACTGCTTGAGCAGATATTGCGCGAACAGCGTGAGATGCTTGACGAGCAGAAGCGCATCAATCGTCAGTTAAGATTTGTTGCTCATCGTCAGGCGCGGGATCTGATTGAATCGGAGCTCGAGAAGAGTATTGAGCGCCGGGTGTATGAGTTATCGGACGGAATCCGTTCATCACGCGAGATTGAGAAGCTGGTCAACAAGGTTGTCACTCAGCGCACCGTGGTAACATGGTGGCAGAAGTGGCGCAAACTTGGGCTGGTTGAACAGTCAACCACTTATTCCGGGCGGATGCAGAAGGTGATGCCGCTGGAAGAGCTAGGCTTGTCAGTTAGCGACGATAGCCATTTGATCTAAGATTCATAGATGATTTCATAAGGCTCGACCCTGGGGTGGACCATACTCCGGGGTCTTATCTTTTACTCGCTATGGTCAATCGAATCCAAAGAAACGTTCAGTACAAGGACCTGCCTGATTGGGATCGGGAGGGAATCGTCCTGTCTGATCACACACCTCTCAAACGCGGAATCCTGTTTTCGCGCATCACGCCTCATCTCCAGGCTGATGAAACCATTCTGGTAGCGGTTAGCGGCGGTAGCGATTCGATGGCTTTGCTGCTTCTCTCATTGCCCCCTGAACAACATCGTGAACGTCTTATTGTTGGGCACATTCATCATGGCACCGGAGAATTTGCGGATCAGGCGACTGCTCTTGTTGAGCGGGTTTGCGGAGAGCTGAATGTCCGTTTGATTGTGGAATACATTGAGATAGTTCCTGATCGAAAGAAAGAGGTCGGCTTCGAAGCTGCGGCTCGTGAGCTGCGTTACGCCGCGCTCGAACGAATTGCCGTTCAGTGCAATGCCGGTCGTCTACTCTCAGGTCACACCCAGGATGATCTCGCTGAGACTTTTCTGATAAATGCCATGCGAGGCGCGGGTCTTTCTGGTCTGGCCGGGTTGAAGCCTGAACGGGGTAAGTGGCGAAGGCCTTTGCTGGGGCGGACTCACGAAGAGTTGCGACAATTCCTTGAAGCGGAATCGTATCCTTTCATCGATGATCCTGCCAATGAGGATGAAGCATACACCCGTGTTGCGGTGCGCAGGCAGCTGGGTGAGTTGATTCGAGAGCAATTTGGCGCGGGGCACTGGGCAAACATCGCTCGTGCCGCACAACACCTGCATGTGGCTGACCAGGCGTTGGAGATTGAAGCGGTTCGGTTGGCAAAAAGTGTGATTCGCCGGAGGACTCCGGGTTGGGTGTCTATTGATGCAGGAGAGCTGGGCGGGTATCTTAGTGAACTTGTCATACGGGTGTTACGGCGCATTCTTTCGTTGGTCCGGGGGTGTTCAATAGAGGATATCTATCTGGACCGGAAAGATCGTCGTCATCTCCTGGACATGGTTCGCAAGCCGAAAACCGGTCAGACGATCAGAGTTGAGGGAATTCGGATTACTGATCGTGGTGAACTGGAATTCTCAGCCTTTTCGTCAGATACACTGATACAATTGAATCTGCCGGGTGAGTGCAGGCTTCCAGATGGCTCCCGGGTACGGGTTGATACGGAAAGTGTGAATCCTTCTGAGGAAGCGAGCGT
>CAJVXH010000150.1 GCA_913009835.1 uncultured bacterium | reverse complement strand
GTGCACCTAACCGTTTTTTTTCTGTTTTCTTTATTTTTTTTTTAATGATACGGCGACCACCGAGATCTACACTCTTTCCCTACACGACGCTCTTCCGATCTTTCTGTGGCTGAATTATCTGGGGAACCGCTTGTGTTTAAGCAGAGCAATTAGCGCGCCGATCAGCGAAAATAGTCCGAGGATGAGATACATCCACGGGCCACCTATCATCTTCAATTTCGGCTGGTTTAAAGATAGTCGCTTCATCGTATTATCCTACTGGTGGAAAGACAGGAGCCTGGATACAATCCGGCCAGCGTATTACTGGTCACCAGTTATTCAAATGACACTATACGGTAAAATCGAAGCAAATACACCCGGGAGAGATCCGCCAACATGCAAAAAGGGATTCCACATTGCTGCATGCGGAATCCCTAATCATGATCTCAAATGACCCGAGGAGATTACATCATATCCCAGTCCAGCAGTGGTTCGGCGGTATCAGGCATGGCGTTCACCACCAACTCGACAAGACCGCCGTAGTATATGCCGGATTTCTCCTTGGCACCGTAGAATTCGAGCATGTCACGGAGTGCGCCCTTGCAGTTGGAACATGGCGCACAGATGTACTTCTTCGTCTCATCTGTGTTCAAGTCCTCGTCGCCAAAAGCGTTCAATACCTGGGCGAACTTCTTACGGCTGGACACCAGGTTGCGCCAGTCTTCAAAGTTGTTACCGCTCATGATCGCGAATCCAGATCCACCACCACAGCAATAGTTGTGGATACCGTGCGGAGTCATCTCACGGAACTTCGGGGCGATCAGTTTTAGCACGTCCCTTTGCGGTTGGACGATACCCAGGTTGCGAACCGTGTTGCAGGGATCGTGCAAGGTGATCGCGAAATCATTTCGTGACGGGTCGAGTTTCAGCTTTCCACTCTTTACAATGTCGGCGAGCAAGGTCAGGATGCTCTCGCGCGGAGCCAAGTCCACCCCCACACGATCAGCGATAGTCGCCAACGCTTTATGTTCATGGCCGCACTCACCCATCACGATTTTCTTCACGCCTAAATCTTTTGCTATCTGAAAATGGCGGGTGGCGACGCGAGCGAGCTGAACGTCATCATAGAACAATCCGTAGTTGACACCGTCATAGCCCGCGATTTCGCTGGACATGGTCCAGTTGATCCCGGCCTTGTTCAAGATGACAGCAGTACAACCATGATTCTCAGGCCAGGCGAGGAACTCACCGGCGTTTTCGATCAACATTACATCAGCGCCCTCGACGTCCCAGGGCGTCTTCACTTCCCAACCGACACGTTCGGAGATGTCTTCATCAATGAACTCGATGTTGTCCTTCACTACGACCGAGTTCATGCCGGTGGATGACCCAACGGTGAGCTGTTGCACTGTTCCCTTCTCGTGCAATTCCTTTGGTGCCCAGCCCAGTTCCTGGCTGAACAGTTTACGCAAGTCGTGAGTGATCAGACCGTTATCAACTCCCACCGGGCAGCTCTGTGCACAGCGACGGCAGAGCGTGCAACGATATGCCAGCTCATATAGTCGTGCAATCAGGGTGTAGTTGAGCTCGATGTCGTTGTTCTGGAACTTGGTCAGCAACTTGTTGCCGGGACGGACATACTTGAAATACAACCGGCGTAAGATTTCCGAGCGATAAGTCGGACGATATATTTCGTTCCAACCACTGGCCTCGTAGACAGGACAGTTGTCTACGCAGGTCTGGCAACGTGCGCAATGTTCCATCGACAACGTCAACGGCTGCAGGAAAGTCCAGTTGTTTTCCTTGGTGAACAATTTGCGAAGGCCGGAGATGAACTGCTGAACTATCTTATCTTCCTCTTCCTTCGTCTTCGGCTCAGGTGCGCCTGCGGCCAACACACCATCCAATGTGGCTGAGGCTGGATGTGCTTCTCTTGAGCTGTCCTTGAGCTGGGCAATACTCGGCCTGTACTCATCCCCATCATAGGGCGCAGGCAGCGGCATCAAATCCTTCGGATCGACCTTCGCGAGCTGCTCGGATTCCTTGGAAATATCATTCACCGAATTGGGTTGGATTCCACAATATTGGCAGGACATGATTACGCCTCCTTTTCTTTCTTGACTTCCCCGGTACCGGAGACGAGATCAACCCAGGTCTTCTTCCCATCCGCACCAATATGCGGTGCCGCCCAGGTCACAGGCTGTGTTACATTTTTAATGATGTTCTTTTCCACCTTGCCACCCTTAACATTCGGGGTGGTTTCCCAGCGAACGCTGTGATATGTGAAATACTTGGTGAAGAAATGCGTCATGTGGGTAAAGGGCAGGTAGACGAAGAACAACAGCACAACCGCAACGTGCACCATTGCGATGGTCGACAATGCTGGGATCGCATTGAGCGTTAACAGACCAGCGTACAAGGCGCTGAGGTTGACAACAAAGCTGGGATCAAGCAGTGCCCACAGCAACACAGTCACATAAATCGCGCCGAGATGGACGAGGTTGAAGAAATGGCTGGGTGTGGCAAATTTGCTCAAGCCATCGTCTGTCGCGCGCTTGATAAGCATCAAGATTGAACCAATAGTCCCCAATCCACCGCCGACAATGGCAACCGCCTTAATCGCATTGGTCAAAAGAAGCCCGAACCCAGTGCCAACCTCTACTCCGCTGAGCGCCATGATCGCTATCACCAACACCAGCCCCATGTTGCCAATAAGCAGGTAGAGACCGAAATGCAGGGCGAAAGATGGGAACCACAGGCTGCGGTTGTGTTCCCAGACACCCCTGAGTAACAGGATTTCTGGAATCATTACCGCCAACTCACCGAAATGATTCTTCTCGAGCGTTTTCTCCCAATAATCAACCGTTTCATACATGGATTTTCCGGGCTTTTCATGCGGAACCGGCTGAAGCTCCCAGCGCAAATGCATCGGCGCGCGTGCAATACGTACCGCGCGCGCTACACAGGCAACCAGAAAAATCAGCACTGACAGGTAGACTAGTCCGTGCAGAGCACTCATTGAGAAACATCCCCTCGCTTGCTTTTTATGTTTGTATCGGTTTTCTGTTGATGACGATAATCCCGCAAACTCGTCGCCAGAGTGGAATCTGAACGTCCGAGAAGGAGGTCAAAGACTATGCTCTTCAAATCCTCTGTACAGCTTGCAGAAGTACGATAGACTTCGCAGTGACGGCAGGAATCCTGATCGCAACACCCTTTGTTGTCCTGAATAACCCAGCAAAGCTCATTGCGGCTCTCGCTGCCGATCACCCCACACTTCTCTCTCTCCGCCGAAGAACATCCCTTGAATTCCCAACATGGCAGCAAAGCCCACAATCGACGGATTCCCTCAAGCGTCAACCCCTTGACCTTGATCAAACGCTGGATCATCCTTATGCGCTCCAGATCTTCCTGCGAGAGCATACGATATCCGCCGCTGGTGCGAGCGTAATTGATCAGTCCGGTGGCCTCATATTTCCGAAGTGAGGAGTCGGACAGTCCAGTGATACGGGCGGCTTCGCCGATGGTGATCACCGGATCAAGCAGGCTGTCCGGAGTGACCGGATTCACTTTCCGACGGTCGGAATACCGGTCTGTATCAAAGCTGTCTGGGGTGTCGTTGCGATCCATCTGGTGTATGTCATCCTGAACTAATGTATGTCATCCTGAACTAATATATGTCATCCTGAACAAAGTGAAGGATCTCGGTGTTGACCTTATGATAATCCCAGACATGAATGTCTGGGGCATGATATAGCTTGTCGCTGAATGAAATCAGGAGTTTGTCAGCGAATAACCGTGAAAACACGAAGCTTGCACAATTATTCACAAATAATAGCCCCGCCTCTAACCTTTGCGAAAGAAGGTACAAAGGTTGGAATTCAGAATCAAGGCTTCGTGAAGGATAGCTCTTTGAAAAGACAGAAGTTAAAGATGCCTAACAATATCCGGCCTGTCAAAAACAGGATTAACAAATTCAATTGCAGCCGGCTGTCGGAGGGACGATGTATGATTTTAGAGGTTCTTAAACCCAGTGAAGGATCGATTCTCCTCACTATTCTTCACGAAATCTTTAATATCTTATGAGTTACATCGCTTAGCACAAATTCAGACAGAGATCGCGGTATAAAGGCAAATATCTCGTATTCTGATGTTAGTTACTAACTGCTATAAATTTTCTATATTTTTTGTATTTACTGACACCTATTCATGTCTCCAGAGTTATTCCTGCCCGTTTTAGTGTAACTGATTGATATTAGGTCAAGATTTTATTTGCTGTTATGCATTTGCGAGTATAGGTTAGTTTTATGGGGGAAGACATACTGTTTTCCCAATTATGAATTGGGGCGGGTAACTGCTCCACTGCGCCGGGGGTAATGATGAGACGGATATTCGCAATTCTCTGTTGTATGGCATTGCTTTGCTCGATTGGTTACGCCAATCTAAGTCCGATTAGGAGTGCAACTACGACCAACCAACCCATTGCTGGGGATCCTCCAGCCTTGGCCAAAGGAGTGTATGGTCAACCACCCACATCTGAGCTCGATGAGATTGTAGGTGACACTGTTCATGTTTACCTGAACTGGCGAGACATGCAGCACAACTCCACGCTGGGTCGAATGATTGCTGTGGACGAACCAGCGTTGGATGGTTCGCAGTTGGTGCATTTCACATGGTGTAACCGGACATCTGCGGCAGCACCCTCCCAAGTTTATTACCGGAGTGCTACGCTTTTATCCAACGGGAATGTCACCTGGGGGAGTGAAGTGAACGTGAACAGCCCTAACTGGGGTGGTTATCCGTTGTTGGCGGCGGACAACGAGGGCGATGTTCCGTTCGTCGGATGGCATGGCGGCGATGGCGGAACTGGCTACCTGAGCTTTGTAAGCACGCCGAACCTGTATGTGCCAAACGTTTTTAACGCATGGCCGATTCCGACGATAGGCGCAGTTACCATCTGGCCGCATATGGCCGGTGGTCAAACTGGCGGCGACTATTACACCCACACCGTGCTGAACGAATACGATCCGGACAACCTTCTTGAGGATGGATTGTATTACAACCGCGCGGTGTATGATCCATTGACTGGGTCCATGAGCAACGATACGCCAGGTGGCGCCAACCAGGTGCTGGTTACGGACATCGCCATGAATCTTTCCAATGCGGTGGCAGTTTCACCGGATGGATCGCACATAGCGATCGGTCAAACAGTTGGACGGTACAATCTCTTCGGCGAAGGCGATCAGTCTTCACAGTACAACAATGACATCCTCGTCTGGGAAAGCACTGACGGCGGTGACAACTGGAACTGGGGCACAGGTAACGCCACGAACATTACCAGCTTCCTTCCGCCTAATCCCAACGCGCTGCCGGATACAACTGAAGCGAATCAGGACACCATGCGTGCCTACACTGAAGTTGATCTGGCCTACAGCTCAGACAACACCCTGCATGCGGTCTTCAGTTTGCCAGGGTATGATTTTTATAGAGGAACCATCACCTACACCGACCGCCTTTACTACTGGAACAACGACCACCAGATGTACACCCAGATTGCGGACGGGACATTCTGGAACTACTCCTATTCAGCGGTTTGGGAACGCATAGTAGGCAACGCTCAACTCTCCATTGATGAAGACTTGGGCGTGATCTGGTGTGCATTCGTCCAGTATGGTCAACCAGGTGACACAACTGGGGCTGGTATTCCGATTGATGCATCCGATGAGCGTTTTAAAGCAACCGATATCTGGGTGACAGCATCCCCGAATAACGGACTTCACTGGGCCACTCCGGTGAATGTGACCAACACTCGTAACCTGGGCACCGACCTCCTGCCCTATGAGACTGAGAGTGAACGTGAGATGACTCTCGCTCTGGATGCCGGCGGAGACAATCTCCACCTCTTCTACACCTTGGATTATGATCCAGGTATAGCCGTCCCCAGCAATTCTCCAGAGGGCGATCCGACTGAGAATTATCAGGTCTATCATGTCATTAACAAACAAGACCTGATTGCTGAATTTGAAGCCGGCGGAGAGTGGGTCAGGAACTACCCGATGCATGTGGATGAGAGTGGTTTCTTCGTCTCTCAGGATGATTGGGAGTGGAACGGTTTCTGGAATCCGGACGGTGGTCAGGGTGCTCCAGCGCAGCTAACTCTGACTGGTATCAACACCACAGTTGGTCCGAACGGTGGAGAGATTGCCTACAGCGCACATCTGGAAACATTCATCAACCAGGCTTTCCAGGACGTGGACTACTGGACAATGGTCGAATTGCCAAACGGACAGGAGATGGGCCCGCTATTCATGTTCACATTCAATGTTCCTGCCTTTGCTGATATGCTCGCTCCGTGGATGACACTCGATGTTCCGGGGGGAGCCCCAGCAGGGACATACATCTTCACTGGCCACGTTGGATTCCATCCGAACAGCGTGATCTCAGATAGTTTCACCTTCAACAAGATCGCTGCTGGTACTGACTCAGAAGGTGAGTTTGTCTTCGATCCAGCTGAATGGAAATCGTCAGGTGAGTGGCCAGGTGTGGCATCAGACGACCCAGCAACTCTGACCCCGTACGAGTTTGAGTTGAATGCGGCGTGGCCGAATCCGTTCAACGCGGCAACCTCGTTCAGCATCACCCTGCCGCAAGCCGATTATGTGCAAGTTGCGGTGTTCGATGTGTTGGGACGTGAGGTCGTACGTTTGGTGGACGGCCCAATGATTGCCGGTTCGCACACCTTCACCTTCGATGGCTCCGAATTTGCCAGCGGTGTCTACTTCCTCCGCGTATCATCGGTGATGCACGGTGACCAGATCCAGAAACTGATACTTTTGAAATAACCAGTATGGAAGAGTATACGTGAGAGTGTTAGGAATTCACCGTCCGCATCACAATGATGCGGACGGTTTTTCATGTACGATAGTTCGACCTCGGTATATTGAGATCATTCGAGAAATTGTGGATTTCCTTTGCTCTTCAATCCGGCATCCTATACATTGAGCTATCTTGAGACACCCTTGAAAAACTGTGAGGCCACTGTGAAACGTCTACCCCTGATTCTGCTACTCCTGAGCCTGCTGCTGCCCGGCACCGTATTCGCGGAGATGCCCGCCGTTGGCGATACCTCCAATGAAGTCCCCTTGCCACGCTGGCAAACCCAGCAGGAACTCGCTATTCCAGGACCGTACGAGATGGATACAATAACTCCACCTCCTGCAAATCCGGTCTACCTGGCAGGCGAGTTTGAACCCAAGCAGGGAATCATGCTTCGCTGGCCCTTCTATTACGAAGACATGTTCGCGAGCATGGTAGACGAAGCACAGGACGTGGGTACGGTGTTCATCCTGGTAGCTAGTACGTCATATCAGAATAGTTGCATTAATTCGCTTGCCAATCACGGCGTTGGTCTGGAAAATGTGGAGTGGATGTTCACCAACACCGATGCCATCTGGGTCCGTGATTACGGCCCCTGGTTTGTTGATGATATGGGGCAGCTTTCGATCATCGACATGCGTTATTATAATTCTCGCCCCAATGACGACTATGTACCAGAATGGTTGGCTGGTCAATGGGACTACGGTTACTACGGTCCAAACATCTATCACGAGGGCGGCAACATGATGAATGATGGTCACGGGACCATCATGATGTCCACCCGGGTTACCGACGCCAACCCAAGCCTGACCCAGGCGCAGATTGAAGAGATATACCACGATTATTTCGGTCAGGAGAATGTCCACATCTTCCAGCGGATAGCATTTGATGGAACGGGACACATTGACATCTGGGCGAAGATGCTCAACGACCACACCATCCTGGTCGCCGAATTCGATCAGAACGACTCGAACTACAATCTCGTCGAAGGACATATGGCTGTCATGGACGCAACTCCAACCTATGATGGCGGAACCTTCGATATCGTGCGCGTGCCAATGCCGACACGTACCGGAGGTTACTATCGCACCCATACCAACAGCATCCTGATCAACAACAAAGCCATCATTCCGATATACGGTATTCCTTCCGACAGCGATGCCATCGCCGCCTACCAGGCTGGCCTCGGTCCGGACTGGGAAGTTGTGGGGATTGACTGCAACCAGATTGCACCGCTCGGTGGTGAACTACACTGCGTGGTCGTCGAGATTCCGGTCGCTATTCAACCGTTAGCCTCTGTCGAACTCCTGCCGGTGGGCGAACCTATCGTGATTCCCTGGGGCGGTGGGAATATGCAGTTCAGCGCAATCGTGACCAACCATACCGATCAGGTATTCACCGGACAAGCCTGGACTGAAGTCATCAAGCCAAATGGTGGGATCTATGGTCCAATCCTGAGCTATAACCTGAATATGCCACCGAATCATGTCATCACTACCAACACCATGACCCAGCATGTGCCGGGCGCAGTTGCAGGTGGTGAATTTACCTACGTGGCCAAGCTCAGCGATGGACAAAACGTTGTCGCCCAAGATTCTTTCACCTTCACAAAAACAGGGATCAGGCCTGGCTCGGGTACCGAATGGATCATCAGCGGTTCATTTGATAACAGTGATGAACCAGTTCATAGCGGCCTTCCCAGCAAATTCTCACTCAGTGAAGCATGGCCGAATCCGTTTAACCCAACTACCAGCCTGCGCTTGAGTCTTCCCAAACGCTCAGAGGTGCAGGTGAGTGTGTTCAACGTGAACGGGCGTCAGGTCGCTACGCTGTATTCAGGACGCATGAACGCTGGCCAACACCTTCTCACTCTGGATGGTCGTGATCTGAGCAGCGGTGTGTACTTCGTACATGCATCCATCGCTGGAGGGGCAAGCGAGATTCGCAAGGTTACTTTGCTGAAATAAAGGCAGCAGGATACAGTCTACAGTCTATAGGAAAAGATAGGGACACACAGGAAAAGATTATACTGGCGGAATGCGATTGCAAATCCCTGTTATTGTGACCTTTCACACCCGGTTCGCTACAGAGCCGGGTGTTTTTTGTACTGGCCTCCCGGAACGAAATGCATGAACTACCCGTGTCATGAGCGACAGTTTTTCGTAACTTCCAAACGTGAAACAGAACGCATGAAACCAGATTTACTTATCCCGACTTGCGAGCATCTGGTTATCCAGGTAACTCAGCTATGATATATGCCCCTGTGACCCGCCGTCATTTTGGCGGTTCGCAGGGATCATTTAACGACTGTCCTGAGTCCTGATAAATCAAACGGGCACCTTGTAACTT
>CAJVXH010000149.1 GCA_913009835.1 uncultured bacterium | reverse complement strand
GTTGGGGGGCGGGGGGGGTGGGTGGGGGGGGGGTGGGGGTTTGTTTTTTTTTTTTCAAGCAGAAGACGGCATACGAGATATATCAGTGTGACTGGAGTTCAGACGTGTGCTCTTCCGATCTGCAAAAGATGCTCTACTTGCCAGCGAGGCGAAGTTCAGGAACGTGATCGAACAATCCAACGATGCCATTTACATCATATATGAAAGCCGATTTGTTTTAATGAACAAACGTTTTACTGCAATTACGGGCATCACTGAGGAGGATACTGCCAAGGCGGACTTCAATTTCCTCGATTCTGTGGCCGTTGAAAGCAAACAGTTAATTCTTGATCGCGCGGAGATGTGGGAAAGAGGGGAGCAACCCTCAAGTGTTTATGAATTCGCGATTGCAAAAAGTAATGGGGAGTGCATTCAGGTGCAAGCTTCAGTTTCTCAGATTGACTACGAAAATGGGAAAGCATATCTGGGGATTCTGCGTGACATCACCGAGTATAAGGAACTGGAAGCACAGTTGCGTCAATCTCAGAAAATGGAATCAATCGGGAGATTGGCTGGTGGGGTAGCCCATGACTTCAACAACATTCTGACTGTGATCCTCGGCAATCTCGAACTCGCGATGTTGAAACTTGACCCTGTTGATCCACTTTACAAAGATCTGAGTGAAATCGAAGTTGCAGCGAACCGATCTGCTGATTTAACACGTCAGCTCCTGGGATTTGCACGTCAACAGACCGTTGCCCCTAAAGTGTTGGACTTGAATATTATCATCACCAACATGATGAATATCCTGAACCGCCTTATTGGGGAAGACATCGAACTGGCTTGGATGCCGGGAGAAAATCTTTGGAATGTTAGAATTGACCCGACGCAGATGGATCAGATCCTCGCAAATATGGCGGTGAATGCACGTGATGCCATTGATGGTGTGGGAAAGCTCACGGTTGAGACCGGGAATGTTTCGATTGATGAGGATTCAGGCCAAAAGTATCCTGAACCGTCTACTGGTGAATACGTGGTAACGACGGTAAGTGATAATGGGTCAGGAATGGAGAAGTATGTATTGGATAATCTGTTTGAACCCTTCTTTACTACTAAGGATCTGGGGGAGGGGACTGGTCTGGGCTTGGCGACAGTCTTCGGAATTATCAAGCAGAACGATGGTTTTATTGATGTCGCCAGTGAACCAGGAGAAGGAACAACGTTCAAGATTCATCTGCCCCGTTTCAAAGGTGAAGCTGAATCCGCCGGCAGCTTTAAAGAGCGCGGTGTAGCCAATGTTGGTAATGAGACCATTCTGATCGTTGAAGATGAGCTGTCTATCCTTAAATTAGGCGTGAAACTGCTCACTGGACTCGGCTATAAAGTTCACGCTGCCAATTCGCCAAAGGAAGCAATTCAACTTTCGGCTGATAGTACAACGGCTTTTGATCTGCTCATAACAGATGTCGTTATGCCGGAGATGAATGGCAAGGAACTTGCCCAGCAATTGTTAGCGACGAACTCTGGAATGAAAGTGCTATTCATGTCGGGATATACTGCGGATGTCATCGCACATCACGGAATATTGAAAGACGGTCTTAATTTCCTCCAGAAACCATTTTCGCTTATCGAATTGTCGAGCAACGTAAGAGGCATATTGGACAGTTAAGAGGGAAGGACAGAGCCACATCTGGGGCTATCACACTGGCCCGCGGCTCAGAGCTCCCATCATCACCTGATTTCCTGCAGAGTGATTGGTTCCAGGTCATGTTGACCAATGCGCTCGATGGCGCCCAATGCCGCCTCCGCCGCTGACAAAGTAGTAATCAGCGTCAAATTCATACGATAGGCCAGTTCACCGACAACGCGTTCGTCATAGTATGAGGTACGACCGAGGGGAGTGTTGATCAGCATCCGAACCTGCCCGTCCTTCATCCGGTCAATGATGTTCGGGCGACCTTCTTCAACCTTGAACACGAATTCTGCTTCCACGCCATTATTATTGAGGAACTTCTGGGTGCCCTCTGTTGCGATGATCGAGAATCCCAACTCGGTCAGTTTCCGGGCAATAGGCAGCATCCGAAGTCTATCCAGTTCGTTTATGGAGATGAATACCGTACCACCCTCGTCTGGTGACGGCAGGTAGGTTCCGGCGGCATAGAGGGCTTTCGAGTAGGCTTCGCTGATAGTCTTGCCGATTCCCATCACCTCACCTGTTGAACGCATCTCCGGCCCGAGAAATGGATTTATCCCTTCAAAACGGCTGAACGGGAACACCACTTCCTTGACAGCCACAATCGGCAGGTCCAGGTTCTCATGGATGCCCATATCCCGCAATGTTTGACCAAGAATACAGCGTGTGGCAACCCTGACCCAGTTCACGCCGGTAGCCTTGGACACAAATGGGATGGTCCGACTCGCGCGCGGATTCATTTCCAGGATGTAAAGCTGGTCATCCCGGTAGGCAAATTGAACGTTCATCAGGCCGACGACATGGAACAAGCTTGCCAGCTTGCGGGTCATTGAAAGGATCTTCTCGCGTACATCATCCGAGAGGGCGTAGGGCGGAATGACGCATGCCGAATCTCCGCTGTGCACACCTGCCTCCTCGATGTGCTGAAGAATGCCACAGATCACCGTTTCATTGCCATCGCTGACCGCATCAACATCGAACTCGAAGGCATTCTCGATATAGCGATCAATCAGGACAGGATGTTCCGGTGTAACTTCGCCCGCTGATTCGCGCAGGTACTTACGTAGCCCTTCGGAATCGTAAACGATTTCCATCGCCCGCCCTCCGAGGACGAAGCTGGGCCGGACGAGGATCGGGAAACCTACCTCATCAGCGACTTCCTCGGCCTCGGAAAAATTGAACACGATACCGAATGGGGGCGTTGGCAGGTTGTTAGCGCTGAGTATGGCTCCAAATTTTTCACGATCCTCAGCGTCCGCGATGCTCTGTGGCGGCGTTCCAAGAACGTTGATTCCCTCATGGGTGAGCGCTTCGGCGATCTTCAACGGCGTCTGCCCGCCGAACTGAACTATCACACCGTCCGGGTCTTCAACTTCACAGATGGCGAGGATGTCTTCGAGGGTGATCGGTTCAAAGTAGAGCGCCGAGGATATGTCGTAATCGGTGGAGACGGTCTCGGGATTACAGTTGACCATCACGCTTCGGTAACCTTCTTCGCGGAGGGTAAGTGAAGCGTGCACACAACAGTAATCAAACTCAATTCCCTGACCGATACGATTCGGACCTGAACCGAGCACGATCACCGATTCTTCCTGCGAGTCTATCTTTCTATCATCGCCGGTATCATAACTGGAATAGAAGTAGGGTGTGAAAGCCTCAAACTCACCCGCGCAGGTATCCACCGGCAGGTAGGAAGGTTGAATATCGTGGATATCGCGAAGTTTGCGAATGGTGGTGATTTCGCAACGCAGCAATGTCGCCAGCTGATGATCTGAGAAACCCAGACGTTTCGCTTCCCACAGAAGCGAAGCACTAACGGTTTTACGCAAATCCAACAATTTGGAATGACGTCCATTTGCCAGGGCGCGCAGGCGTTTCTCAAAATCGACGATACGTTCGATCTGGTCAATGAACCAAGGATCGATTCCGGTGATTCGAGCGACGTCCTTAACCTCCAGCGAGAGCTTCAGGGCATGCCGGAGGAAGAAAAGGTTTTCAGAATGTGGTTTAGACAGTTTGGATTGGATCATCCTCCGCCATTCGCCCAGGAGATGTGGTTCGATCTTCTCCACATCGATGGCATCCCGGCCATCCATCCCGAGTCCCATCCGTCCCAGTTCCAGACTGCGCAAGGCTTTCTGTAGCGCTTCGGGGAAGGTGCGCCCAATCGCCATGACCTCGCCCACAGATTTCATCTGGCTGCCAAGAACCTGGTCAACCATGGGGAACTTTTCGAATGTCCAGCGTGGTATTTTCACGACCACGTAATCCAGCGCTGGTTCGAAACAGGCGGTGGTCTTGCGAGTGATGGCGTTCGGAATCTCATCGAGCCTGTATCCCAACGCCAATTTCGCAGCGATACGAGCGATGGGGAAACCGGTCGCTTTACTAGCCAGGGCGGAGGAACGGCTGACCCGCGGATTCATCTCAATGATCACCATGCGTCCGGTGTCAGGATGCACCCCAAACTGAATGTTCGACCCCCCGGTTTCGACACCGATCTGGCGGATCACCTTGAACGCGGCATCTCGCATCCTCTGGTATTCTTTGTCGGTCAGAGTCTGCTGCGGGGCGACGGTGATCGAGTCGCCGGTATGAACTCCCAACGGGTCCATGTTCTCGATTGAGCAAATGACGACACATTGATCGGCGCAATCCCGCATAACTTCGAGCTCAAATTCCTTCCATCCGACCAGCGCTTCTTCGATCAGGATTTCACCGATAGGGCTGCGGGCAATCCCCCATTGCACCCGTTCCTGAAATTCCTCACGGTTATAGACCACCGAACCTCCCACACCACCGAGGGTGAAGGAGGGACGGATAATCAGCGGCAGACCGAGTTGTTCATACACTTTTTCAGCGTCATCGAGGGAACGGGCGAATGATCCCCGGGGGATGTCCAACCCGATTGCCCGCATCGCCGATTGAAATTCATCCCTGTTTTCCGCCATGCGGATCGCATGAGGGCTGGCGCCGAGCATACGAACGCCGTACTCGATCAGAACACCGCGTTTCTCCAGATCCAGGGCCAGGTTTAACGCGGTCTGACCACCCATGGTCGGGAGGATAGCGTCGGGACGTTCGCGGGCTATTATTCGTTCGACCACGTCAGACTCGAGCGGTTCTACGTAGGTCGCGTCCGCCAACTCGGGATCGGTCATGATGGTGGCGGGATTGCTGTTGACCAGGATGACCCGCAGACCTTCTTCCTTTAACGCCCGCACCGCCTGAGTGCCCGAGTAATCGAATTCGCAGGCCTGGCCGATCACTATAGGTCCGGCACCCAGAACGAGGATGCTGCTTATGTCGTTACGCTTTGGCATTGTGAATCAACCGGATGAATTCGTCGAAATAGGTCAAACCTTCACGTGGACCGGGGCTGGCCTCAGGGTGATACTGAATGGAAAACACTGGCAAATTGTCATGCGCCAGACCTTCCACCGTCCCATCGTTGAGATTGATGTGGGTTATGCGCCACGGTTCCGTCACACCATCCGCATCTACCGCGAACCCGTGATTCTGGCTTGTAATCTCAACTGTTTTGTCACTCTCACGCCGCACCGGATGGTTCGCTCCGCGATGCCCGAACGGGAGTTTGAAGGTGCGTAATCCAGCGGCCCTGGCGAGAATCTGGTGGCCCAGACAAATGCCGAAAATCGGCAAGTTCGTTAGCAAGGCGCGCGCTGTCTCAACCGCAAAATCGAGGGAATCAGGATCGCCCGGACCATTGGATAAAAGTACGCCGTCATATCCGCGATCAAGGATCTCGTCTGCTGATGATGAACCCGGCAACACTTCGACCCGGCATCCGCGGCGATAAAGCTCACGCAGGATGTTGGTCTTCACACCGTAATCGATCACCCCGACAGTCAGTCCTTCACCAGTTTTTACGGGTGGGTACCATTCCTCATTCAGACCCTCGGGGGCAAATGGGAACAATTTCTGGCAACTGACCTCTGACACCAGGTTCGCGCCCAGCATGGATGGTGATTCGCGCACCACGTCCATTGCCTCGTGCACATCCACGCTGGCCTCGAACAATCCAACTCGCATTGCGCCATGAGTGCGAATGTGTACGGTGATCGCTCTGGTGTCCGCTCCGACGAGCAATGGCACACCATTCTCTTCAGTCCAATCCTGTAGCGATCTCTCAGCACGCCAGTTACGCGGTTTCGATGCCAAGTCCCGTACGATTGCGCCTGCGGCCTGGATTTGTGAGGATTCCATATCCTCGGTGTTAACGCCCACATTGCCTATGTGGGGAGCGGTGAAAACGACGACCTGACGATGGTAGGACGGGTCTGAGAGGACTTCCTGGTAGCCGCTATGAGAAGTGTTGAATACAGCTTCACCGCAAACGCCTGAAGGACCGATGAACTGGTCCCCATCGAAGCGCGAACCATCTTCAAAGAGCGCATACCCGGACCTTTGCGATCGACTTGTCATACCCACCCATCCCTTATGAGATTATCGACGAGAATATGGGGTAGACCCGGTGGACACGGAGATTAAAGTTCTTTGGAACATGTCATTTGAGAGACAGTGACCCCTCAAAAATTGGTATGGTGCTCGTGGTATACAGGACAAATGCGTTCAACGTACTCTGAGCCGTGGGTACTCGCATTCTACCGACAAACGGCCAAAGGGTGGACTGAATCACCCCTTGACCGTCGTTTGCTAGAAAACGCTGTCCCTGTAGACTTGATTTGCGATTTATCTGACCAGCATCACCTTCTGGATCTGGTTCATCTGACCAGGTACTGTCGCACGGACGAAATACAGTCCACTGGCCATGCCTGATGCATCGAAAATCAAGGCGTGATTGCCAGCGTTGAACTGTCCGTTCGCCAGTGTAGCTACCAGTTGGCCAGTTACGTTGAAGACATTGACCGAAAGATCAGCGGTTTCAGGAAGCGTTATTTTGATCGTAGTACAGGCGTTGAAGGGGTTCGGGTATGCGTCATGCAGGACAAAGCCAGTTGGGATAGTGAGATCGGGCTGCGAATCAGCGATCCAGGTTCCTTCGCCCGCAGGCCAGTCGTTGGGTTGGGAGCTGAATCCGTCGGTGCCATTGCTCAGCTTGGTGAAGGTAAATGAATCCGTGAACATCGGGTTGTTAATGTTTGGTCCGACATGCGCACGAAATTCGTGGGTGCCAGCCGGCGCATAATCCGGAATGTCCTGAGTCAATCCTGAGACGCTTACGTCAAAGAACGGCGTCATCGTGAAAGTATACTGGAACAGGGGTCCGAACTCATTGCCGTTTTGCAGTACCACGCTGGTCCAGAAATCAACACCCGGATAGCTCTGGGCGAGCGAACTGTGAACGGAGGCAGTATAGACCAACACCCCACCCTCTGCCGGGATAGTGATCGGGGAGGTCGGAGTGACTGTCAGCAGGACCGGCTCAATGTCGCCGAGGTTGTAGCTGTACATGGAACGGCCGTGCGTGCCCGCAACCAAACGACGCTCACTGGCAATGAACTCGAGATCGAACACGGCGGTCATCGGCAATCCCTGGCCCAACGCTGCCCAGGTGTCGCCTTCGTTGACAGTGAAGAATACGCCAAAGTCGGTACCTACGTAATAGCGGTTCGGGTCATCCGGATCGATGATAATGTCATTCACCGGACCTTCTGGTAGCTGGTCGTTCCCGCTGCCTGACACAGAATACCAGGTCGCACCGAGGTTGTCGCTACGGTAGACATGCGGTGTCGGATTGCTGACACGATGGCCGGAAAAGGTGCAGAAAATCGTGTTGGCTTGGGTCGGATGGAACACCACCCGGCTCACCCACAGATCAGGCAAATCTCCGTCGATGGCAGTCCAGTTTCCGCCACCGTTCTGGGTAATCCAGACGTTCGCATCATCAGTACCTGCTAGCACATAATTCGGTTGTACTGCACTGGCTGCGACGGTGGTGATGGTGCCGTACACCAATGAGCCGGGATCATTGCCATCGGTCAAATCACCTGAGATCGTTGACCAGCTGTTTCCCTGGTTGTCTGTGCGGTAGACGCGATAGGTACCGAAGTACAGCCGGTCATAGTTGAGTGGATCGAAACAGTAGGGCGACATCCAATTCGTCCGGTCGGACCACCAGTCGGAGATGTCCCAGAAGGAAGAGCCGCCGTTTGTTGAGCGTACGATGTTTCCATACTGCCACTCGGCATAGATGACTCCATTATCACGCGGATCGACGAGACAATAGAATCCATCGCCACCGTATACAAACGTCCAATCGCCGGTGCCGCCTGACATGGTGCGCATCGTGCCATTATCTTGCGTGCCACCATAGAGACGTTGCGGATGAGAAGGATCATGGCAGATGGCGTAGAACTGCGTGGCGCCTAGTGAAATGAAGTCGGTGGATGAGCTCCCGCGATTCGTGGAACGGTTCACGCCACCATCATGACCGGATATAACATGGGAGGGATTGTTGGAATCAATGTAAAAGGCGTGTTGATCGACATGCGCGTCTTCGAACACACGAGTCCAACTGTTGCCGCCATCCATGCTGCGAATGGTCGCCACTCCGCCGACATAAATCACATCAGGGTTGCCAGGTTCGACGATGCTTTCGCCGAAATACCAGCCGAAACTGGAGTACAGGTCGTCGTCAAGGTTGCCGATGCTGATACTGTACCAGGAATTACCGCCGTTGTCGCTGCGCCAGCTTCCGTAATAGGGTGTGCTGCTTGATCCGGGGAAGGGTGTTCCTGAATGGAACAAGTATAGACGGTCTGGATTGTCCGGCGAAATAGCAAGCGCTCCCCGACCGAGGTTTGGATCGTTGCTGGGAATGCCATTTGTCAGTTGCTGCCAGTTGTTGCCACCGTCGGTGCTTCGCCAGACGCCGCTGTCATCCCCGGCGACTTCGCGTGTTGACGGGGTACGGTACCGTTCCCACATGACAGCATAAACGATATCGGGATTTTCCACATTGATTTCCAGATCGATGCAGCCCGTAGTGTTGTTGATGTAGTGGACACGCTCCCAACTGTCTCCACCATCCAACGTGCGGTAGACGCCACGTTCGGCGTTTGTCCCGAACAGTTTCCCGGTCACTGCAACGTAGACACGGTCGCTGTTTGTCGGGTCAACAACGATTCGTCCGATATGATACGAATCGGGCAAGCCTTTCCATGTCCAGGTATTGCCACCATCCTCGGTGAGATATATGCCGTTGCCCGGATAGCTGTCGCCGGATGCGTTAGCTTCTCCCGTGCCGAACCAGATACGATTCGGATCACTGGGATCCATGGCCAGCGCACCTGCCGACTGGCCGGAGTCCCCCTCGAAGATTGGGGTAAAATTCAGGCCGTTATCAGTGGATTTGAACACGCCGCCAATCGCTCCGCCAGCATAGACGACGCTTGGATTGATCGGATGCGCTGCGAGAGCGGTGATACGTCCACCTATGTTCGTCGGTCCTTCGAAGGACCAGGCTTCGTCGAGCGGTCACTGTTCAGGATTGCAATAGAGGAAGGCGAAGCCTGGTTATTGGGAGACCGTAACGCCGTAAAAGCGGCCTACCCTCGTGCAAAAGAGCAGGTTTTGAACGGTTACGAGCAAGACAGTATCTGTGG